>NZ_JASJXB010000001.1:0-456348 GCF_035018885.1 Variovorax sp. LG9.2
AATCGAGAAGATCTCCCGCGCGTGCTCTGCATGCCGAAGCGCACCTGGATCGTCGGCTCGTCGGCTTCGTTTCTCACGTCGCCCTGGCTGCTCGAGCCGCGCTTCGTTCTGGCGGCGCACAACCAGGAGGCGGCCGTGTGGCGGTTCGATGGAACGCAGGCCGCGGATGCGCGTTGCTTTACTACGGGCAAGCCGGCACCGTCGTGGACCGGAGAAACTCCATGAACGTCGAGCGCTTCCTTTGCATCTGTGTCGACGACTTCGGGCTGAGCCTGTACTGATTGCCCAAGGCTCGGCCGATCTCATCGTGTCGCCAGCGGTGACTCGTTCGTTCGTGACAGCGCTTTGCGGTGCAGGTCAACCCGTTCGCTTCCTGCAAGTCGCCGGAGGCGACCACGTCCCGATTGCCAAGCGCACCGCCGAGACGACGATCGACTGGTTCGGCGACCGGTTTGAGGGACGTGTAGCGCCAGACGGCTGCAGCCGGCTTTGAATCTGAGTGGTGCGTTGTCGCAGAAGAGTCTGCCCGCGGCCGCGTTTACGGTAACGCAGCCCCGAGTTTGCTGCTGACAGCGTCGAAGAATGGGGTGGCAGCTCAGCTACTCAACACGCCGGCTAGCAGGCTGTAGAAGAACCCCGAAATCGCCCCAACAATTGCGACATTGAGCAGATTGGGAAGTGACGATGCGAGGCAGTGACAGCTGCAACGAGAGTCTGTTCTCGACGGTGAGACTGGAAGACTTCGTGCCCGCTAGTCACCCGCTACGGCCTATTCGCACATGGATGAACGCGGCGCTTGCCAGGATGAACGAGCGGTTCTCGGCCATGTACGAACCGGTTTGGACGGTTCGGCGCATCGGTGGCAGTGCGATTTTCCACCGGACGGCGGTCAAGCAGCACCGGTCGGCGATCTCATCCAGATTGGCTACACGCTAGTCAGACACTTTCAGATGCGCCGGATTACGTCTGACTAGGGTGGTTTTCGGAATTTATCGACAAACTCAAAATTACCTCTTAGAGTTAATCCAGACACTTAACTCTTGGAGCATTCCGGTGACTGCGAAGAAAAAACTCCCTGTTAGCAGCGGGCAAAAGATCGGCTACGTCCGTGTGTCAAGCGTGGATCAAAACGACGCGCGTCAACTTGACGGGCTCGATATGGATAAAACTTTTTCAGACAAGGCAAGTGGCAAAGACGTGAAGCGGCCGCAAATTCAAGCCATGCTCGCGCACGTGCGTGATGGAGACCATCTATACGTGCATAGCTTTGACCGGCTGTCTCGGTCGTTGAAAGATTTGCAGGAAGTGGTGGAGTCGCTGACCGCCAAAGGGGTGCGCGTGACGTTCGTGAAGGAAAACCTCACGTTCCAGCGGCCAGGCGTCGGCGATGACGCGCATAAGGCGGCGTACTCGATGCTGATGCTGCAGATGCTTGGCGCCGTCGGCCAGTTCGAGCGCGCGCTGATTCGCGAGCGGCAGCGCGAGGGTATCGCCATCGCCAAAGCTAAGGGCGTCTACAAAGGCCGCAAGCCATCGCTGGATGCAAGTGCCACTGCCACGCTGCGCGAGATGGCCGAGCGTGGAATGCCGAAAACCGATATCGCACAAGCCATGAACATCTCGAGGGCCAGCGTCTACGAATACCTCAAAGCCTAATCAAATTTCGCTGCGCTAGATCTTCGACCGTCGTTTAGAGCATTCAGCCGCCGCCCACACCATCATTCGAAATGCCCGCTTCGCAGCGGTTGCGGTCGGTCATGCGGCACTAGCGACGGGCTACTATCGACCCTGAGGAGCCCTTCCCGAACGACCGGTTTTGTGACTCTAGTCCAGATGGATCGCCACACTCCGCGTGGGTCGCTTCCAGCAGGTGGTGATGTTCTAGGCGTATGGGGGACTGGTCGTGCATCGCATCGACCGCGCGCAGCGTATTCAGCTGATTTCGGCGTACGGCAGCATCATTTCCCGGCGCGGCGTATGGCGATCGTCTCCCTGATCTTGTCTTCAACGTCACTGATTCGGAATGGCTTGTTGATGACGGCCGTACCCGAGAGATCCGCCGGCAGCACGGTCTTCATGTTGTAGCCCGTGCTGAAGACGAACGGCACACCGCGCTCGGCCAGCACACGCGCCACTTCCCACGACATTTCACCGTTGAGGTTCACGTCCAGCAGAGCGGCATCGAAGTCGCCCGTCCTGGCCAGATCCAGCGCATCGACGACGCGCGTGGCAGGGCCCACAAACAGCCACCCAAGGCCTTCAAAAATCTCTTCAAGCAACGTGACGACGAGAAACGAGTCTTCCACCACCAGGATTCGATAGGCACGCTCGCCGCTGCCAGCGTGAGGCGCTGGCCGGACCGCGGGCGTTGATGCGGACGTGATGATGTCGCGACTGAGCACCGACGAACGCGGCAGGAACACGTCGCAGACGATGCCGGCGGGCTCGTATCGCAGCGTGGCGCTGCCGCCTGTTTCCATGGCCAGGGCACGCTCGATGAGGGTCGAGCCAAAACCGCGCCGCGACGGCGGTCGCACCCGCGGGCCACCGGCTTCGGTCCACGACAGGCTGATGCCGTTGTCATCGGCTAGTGTCCAACGCACGACCACGGTGCCTCCAGGTGTGGAGAAGGCGCCGAATTTGGCGGCGTTCGTCACCAGCTCGTGGATTGCGAGCGACAGCGACAGCGCCGACTTGGGCGTCAACATCAGGTCCTTGCCTTCAATCGTGACGACGTTTTGGCGTTGACCGAAAGGCTCGAGTTCTTCGCGCAAAAGGCGGGTGATCGACACACCCTCCCAGCGGGCTTCCGACAGCAGGCTATGCGCCTTGGCCATGGATTGGATGCGTCCGTCCAGGCCTTGAACAAAACCAGTAAGCGTTTCGGCGCTGCGGCTGGTCTGCACCACCAGTGCCTGGATGTTGGCGAGCGTGTTCTTGACGCGGTGGTCCAGTTCGGCCATCAGCAGGCGGTCACGATCCGCCGCTTTCTTGCGCTCCAGCGCGGCGGCGTTGATGCGGCGCAACACCACGTGCAGCAATGACAGTCGCAGATCAAAGGCCGCTTGGTTGTCGGCCGATGTCCAGGGCATGCTGCGGCCAACGATGGTTTCGCGCCAGACCTCGAAGGACTTGCGCGGAGTCAGCCGGTCGCCATGCGGGCCTGGCACTAGCTCCTTGCCTGGGGGACCCGCCCATTTGAAGCGTGCCACGATCTCGGGGCGGAACCAGATGATGTAGTCCGAGAGGTTGTCGGACACCGATATGACGAGCAGGCCGGAGGCCAAGGCGGCGAATTCCTTTGCCGGCGCCCAGACGTCACCCAGCCTGTCGGTGGCGTAGATCCCGGTGGTCTGCGGCATGTACCCGTCCAGCCAGCTCACCAGCTGCCTTATCTGCGCCTCGCCGGGCGTACTGCCCAAATAGGTAAGCTGACCTTTCACACAGACGGCGACCCCGCCCTTCTTTCCGGAGTCCATGCCACTGCCGCTGTAAATGTAGTCCAGCAGGTTGGGAGACTGCTGCGTCAGGCCGTCGGCGTAGTCGTCAGCGCCAGCCAGGTTGAGCATCAGGCTTTGCAGTACCGTGCGGCTGGCCAGCCGCAGCTCGAATTGATGCGCCTTTTCACGGACTTCCAGTTGCAAGGAAAACATCGAGCCGAACAGTTCGCACACCGCTCGCAGGTGTCGCGGAAGCCGCCGCGGGCTGTAATGGTGGCAGGCGATCAGGCCCCACAACTTGTCACCGTGAATGATGGAGATGGACATCGACGCGTCGATGCCCATGTTGCGGAGGTACTCGCGGTGAATGGGTGACACATCGCGCAGGATGGCTTGACTCATGTCGAGCGGCAGGCCGGTGCGAGGATTGAGCGACGGCGTCAGCGGCGCAGGGTCGTAGTTGACCTGGGTGATGAGCCGCAGCCAGTTCTTCAGGTACAACGCGCGCGCTTGCTGCGGGATGTCGGCCGCCGGGTAGTGCAAATCGAGAAAAGGCTCCAAATGCGGCTCGCGGCTTTCAGCAATCACCCAGCCCGAGCCGTCTTGCATGAATTGATAAACCAAAACGCGGTCATAGACGGCCACCTCACGCACGCGCTCGGCAGCCAGTTGGCACAGTGCCCGCAAAGAAGGCGTGGCGTCGAAGCCCTGGACCATGTCCTGCACGGCGGCCAGCGGGTCAGAGGCGAAGGGGTCGCCGATGTCGGCGGCCTCGAACTCCAGCACCAATGTGTCGCCGCAGCGATGCAGGCTCGCGTCCAGCGGCATGTCGGCGTGCACACGCATCGCGGGGTCCAGCAGGTGACGCGGTGTGGTCAGCGCCTGCTCCGCGCTAAGGCGACGCAAGCGAGCGGTCTGCGCTGGGTTCAACACAGTGTCGGCACTTTTGCCCAGAAGATCGTGCAGCGATTTGCCCAGCAGGCCGGGCAGGTCGCCGGCGGCTTGAAGCACTTCCAGCGTGTCCCTGTCCAGCACCAGCAGCACGCCGTGCGGCAGGATCGCGCCGGGAATGTGAATGGGCTCGCGGTCGCAGTTGTTGATGTCGGAGGCTGTGATGGTGGTGGCGTCGGTGTTGGCGCTCGTGGCGATTGACATGGCGTTGCTTTCAGACATGGTGGCCTTGCAAGTGTGCATTGCCAGCGACCGCCGGTGCGCGCTGTAGTAGACGCTGGATTTCCGCCCTCACCACGGCGTAGCACTCGCAGGCCCGTGCTTCCAGCCCCGCCGGGTCAAGAATGGAGATGTTTCCACGGCGGTAGCGGATGTAGCCGCCGTCCTGCAACTTGCTGGCAGCTTCGCTGATGCTTTCGCGGCGCACGCCGAGCAGGCCCGCCACCAGTTCCTGCGTCATCATCATCTCTCCTGGCGGCACACGGTCGGCGGTCGACAGCAGCCAACGGCTTAGCTGCTGCTCCACGGTATGGAAGCGGTAGCAAAACGCTGTCTGGCCGATTTGCGCGATCAACACCTGCGTGTAGCGCAGCAGTACGGGGCGCAGCGCCCCAGCGCTTGCAAAAGCTTGCGCCAGCGGCTCGCGAGCCATCCGGTAGCAGTAGCCGCCGTTTTGCACTACGGCCGAGTTCGGCATGAATTTGCCACCCAGGAACAGTGCAATACCGACTATCCCCTCGCGCCCCACGCCAGCACTTTCGGCCGTCTCCCCGCTTCTGCCCACGTAATGCAGCGAGACCACCGCCGTAGTGGGAAAGTACGCATGGCGCAAGACTTTGCCAGGCTCGAAAACCATTTCACCGGGCGACATTGGTACGAGCTCGAGATTGGCTTCAATGGCGCGAAACTCCTCGGCGGGCAGGGCCGCCAGCAGAAGATTCTGGCGGGGGGTGTGGTCAAGTGACATGCATTGGATAAACGAGGCGCGGTGGAGCGCTTACTAGCTGCTCGGCATGAATTCAACGCCAGTGCCGCGGTAACCGACGAAGCGGCACCTGGAGTCGAACATCGGCCGGCCGCTCACGCGGAACTGCTGGCGCTGGCCACTGACCTGGGTACGGTGGACGACAAGGTCTACAAAGGGCAGGCGGGCGGTGACGCAGGTTTGCACCGCCGTGCGCTCGTTTTCGTCCCAACCGCCGGACCATCGCGCAGCATCGCCCCTGGCATCAGCCTGTGATTCAGCGCGCAGGCCCAGAATCTCCATCACCGGCCCCGAGACGCTCCTGAAGTTCCCGCGTTCGTCCTGCTCCCAATACCAGTCCGAAGCCATCTCGGTGAGGCTGCGATAGCGCGCTTCGCTCTCGCGCAGCTCTGTTGTCCGCTCCTGCACAGCCAGCTCCAGCTCAGCGTTGTAGCCTTCCAGCTTACGGTACAGAAGTCGCACTTCGAGCATGTTGTGAATGCGCGTCTTGACCTCCAAAAAGTCGAACGGCTTGCTGATGAAGTCTTTGGCTCCGGCCTGCAAAGCGCGGAGCTTGTGGCCAGGCTGGGCGGTAAGCACAATGACCGGCAGGTAGCTGTCCGGCACGTTGCGCTTCAGCTCCTGCATCACGCCAAAGCCGTCGAGACCGGGCATTTCGAGGTCCAACAGGATCAGGTCGTAGGAATGTCGGTGGTGCAGGGAGCAGACCTTCACCGGATCAAGCGTGGTGCTGACCTTTGTGTAGCCCGCGTCGCCCAATAAGAGGCGCAACACCTCCACATTGGCTGCCTGGTCGTCCACGATGAGAATGCTGGCGGCGAGGATGTTTTGGTCCATTGTCATGGGGTGAGCCCTCCTGCGTTCAATTCGAGCCAGTAGGCGTTGACATTGCCGGTCGGGCTGGCAATGGTTTCAGTCACGATCGCGCCGCCCATATACCCAGCCAGTTGCTGGCTGACGATCAGTTTGATGTGGTTGGCTGGGTCAGCGTGGGTCAACCACGCGACCGACCGGCCGCAGCTTGTATCCCGAAAATTCACACGAAGACAGCCATCTGCGCATTGGTGACAGCTCACATGCACGGTGCCAGCGGCGCCGCTGTGCGACAGCGCATGGCCAACGAGAGTCATGAGAATCTGCCGCAGCCGTGCGCGATCAGCCATGACGAAGAGGGTCGGCGCTGGCCATGCGAACACCATGTCGACATCGTTTTGGCGTGCCAAAGGTCTAGCCAGCGCTTCGCATTCGCGCAGCACCTCTTCAAGCGAGAGACGTTCCATCTGCAACTGCAGTTTGCCGGACTCGAGCAGCGATGCATCAAGAATCTCGTCGATCAAAGCCAGCAGAACCCAGCCTGCTTTGAGGATCTGTTCCAAGCCGTTCTTCTGGCGCGAAGTCGGCGCTGGCATCCCGGCGTCCATGAGTTCGGCGAAGCCGAGAATGGCAGTCAGAGGCGACCGCAGAGCATGGCCCATGGCCCACAAAAACTCTGAATGAGTGCGCAGGGCCTGTGCAAGCGCGTCTTCGGCGGTCCTGAGCTTCAGCGCCATTTCGCGCAAGGGATCATCAACATGCGCCGGAGCCAACTCTTCGGATTCCATCAGCGCGGAGTCCAGAGTCGGCAGGTCTGCGTCGCGCTGTATCGGCCTTGCTGCGGCATGGCGGCCTTCTTTGGGTGAATCAAGCTTCATCGTACCGTTGACGCCGCGACGCGGATCGTCAGAGCTGTGTGTACGTAGATCACTGATGGGCAAAAGTGATGCTGACGCCGTCCAAGATGTCTTTACCTGCTCGGTGACCACGGCGTGCTGGTGCGGAGAGATCCACCCTGGAGTGAGTATCGATCCTTCGATTCGAGCTGACTGAGTACACGCTGCGCCGACAAGACGCGTTCGACTGCCGCTTGGTTGGTGACTTTGATGGTCAATTCCCAGCGTGATGGTGATATCTGGTGCAGTGCCAATCCATCTTTTCCCTCCACGTGCTCGACTCGTGAACACTGCTCGAGGAAGGCAGACCGGCAGGCAGCCATCATCGAGAGGCGAATCCCGCACTCCGCCAAGACCTGCTTCAAGGATCGACCGACCAAATCTTTGGCCGAGCACCCGAGTGCCTGCGTCGATGTGGGCGAAGCCTCCAACCACCTGAAGTCGAGCACGTCTCTGCTCTCATCGAGCACTGGCGCAAGGTACATGAAACCGGTCTGGGCGAGTTCGCTGAGTACGGCGAGTTGCCACCTGGCGCGCTGCAACGGATTCATGGATCAGGTCGTACGCTTCAATCGCCGTGCTACTCGTCGAACATTACGATTCGTTCAAGGGCCGCCATGGGTGTGATGAGGTTTGTGTACATGGCAAAGGCGGATGGGCTGTTAGGGTCGGTGAATGTAAGCACCGGGGAGTCAGCCGTCTGTGCGCCGGTTAACTTATGACGGCATGTTTTCCTACACCGTATCCGCCAGTTGTCCGAGGCAAGCAGTGCGCTCGCGCTTCGCCCGGAGCACATCGCGGTGTTGCGCATGCTGCCTATCAGAGGGGAACGCGGGTGCACGAGCGGATGACGGGTGAGTGCATCGATTGAGAACCGCGCTGGTATCGGAATGGGCGTCTCGTAATACGCAGCATCAGAGTGACGGGCTCACGCCGCGGTCGACCGCTATTTGCCGTCTGAATCAACGACATGAATGGCAGCAAAGGGCGGCGGATGCTGCCACAGGATTGACGGCCGGTCAGGGCCCTTTGTGTCATCTGCAACTTTCAATCGAACATCGGCACCCAGTCTGATGCGGTTCATAACACCTGCCGACCACTCCATTGAAACAGGGATCGAGATGATCGGAATTTGCAGCAACGGTGAGCGCTGTTAGATCCAGTGCCCCCATGACGCTGACTACAGATCGAGCCAGGCGCTGTCGTTCATCCCGTCCACCCATGGCTTGCCCCAGCTTCATTGCCTGCTCCACCCAAACCGGAATAATCATGCCCGAACCCCTCGCGAATTGGTCAGCAGCACGTCCGTTTCAATCGCTGGCGCTCACGGGCGGCGGTTTTCGTGGATTGTTCACCGCGAGCGTTCTCCAAGCGATTGAAGAGCATGTCGGAGAGCCGATCGGTCGTCGCTTCGACCTGACGTCGGGAACGTCTATCGGCGGAATCGTGGCGCTCGCAGTGGCGTTTGAGGTCCCTATGAAGGATGTCGTTGACGTGTTTGTGAAGTACGGCTCTGAAATCTTCCCGTTGCATGATGCGCCGGCGACCGTGTGGGGTAAAGGCGTTGATCTCTTCAAATACAAGTCCCGTCCTCGCTACTCGACCGTTCCGCTGCGAGAAGCTATCAACCGGCTCATCGACAAGGACGCGATCCTTGGCGATGCGCTGCACCCGGTCGCGATCCCTGCTGTCAACCTGACGCAGGGACAGCCGCAGGTGTTCAAGACGCGCCATCGTGCGGAATGGAACCGGGACTGGCGTTACAAGGTTGTCGACGTCGCCCTGGCGACATCGGCCGCGCCAACGTTCTTCGAGCTTGCCGAGATCGACGGCAGTTTGTACGCGGACGGCGGCCTCTTCGCAAATGCCCCTGATCTCGTGGCGGTGCATGAGGCTGAGCATTTCTTTGGCGTTCCAATTGAAGCGCAGCGCTTGCTGAGCATCGGGACCACGACCAGGAGCTACTCGATTTCGTTCGGCGCCGGGCGTCAATTCGGCATCGGCGATTGGATGGAAGATCAGCGACTGTTCTCCGTGATCATCTCCGCCCAACAGCAATTCGTCGACCAGATCGTTGCGCACAGGATGGGAGGCCAGTACCTCCGTCTTGACCACGAACCGTCGCAGCAGCAGGCCGGAGACCTGGGCCTTGACGTCGCGAGCGACGCCGCGAAGAGAACGCTCCTTGCCCTGGCCAAGAAGACAGCAACGGATGCCATCGGTAATCGCCTAGACAGCTACTTGCGGCACCAGCCTCAACTCAACCTAATCAAGGGCAAATAGATGGGACATGCCGCAGGACTTTTCAACGGTGCCGCAGACCAGACGCTGATTTCCAGGGTGACGCCAACCGCCGAGCAGCGGCAGTTCTTGCAGACGCACTGGAACGCCGTTGCCGATCATCTGCGTCAGGTTTTGAGTGCCCGGCATGGCTATCCTGTATCTACTTGGTTGCAGGGCTCGTACAAGTACGCGACGCTGATTAAACCGGTACGCCCCGCCGAGGAATACGACGTTGACGTTGGCGTGTACTTTCAGTGGGACAAGAGCGAAGACATCGAGCCCACACCGCGACAACTGCGCGATTGGGTGCAGGCTGAGATCGTGACGTACGCGAGGACGTGCGAAGACCTGCACACCGTCGAGGCGCCAAAAGAACGGTGCTCGCGGGTCTCCTATGTGCGGCAGTTTCATATCGACACACCGGTCTATCACCTTGATCCGAAGCGGGATCATCGCCGACTGGCCTGTCTCTCGGACAAGTGGGAAGCCAGCGATCCCAAGGCGATCTACAAGTGGTTCAAGGCTGCGGTGCCTGCCGGTGACCGCGAGCAGCTAAGGCGGCTCGTGCGCTATCTGAAGGCGTGGGCTGCTGTGTCATTCGACGACGTTCCGAGTTCGCGGCCATCGTCGATCTTGCTCACGGTCGTTGCTACCGAGGCCTATCAAGGACTATGGGCGCGCCGCTTGCTCGCCTTCGCTGACGACGACGCACTGATCTCGGTCATCAAGGCTGTCCACGACCGGCTTTTCGCTGACAGGGCGGTCAACAATCCTGTCGATGAGAGCGAGAGCATCAATCGCATGTCGGCAGAAGACTGGGATGGCTTTCTTCCCCGCTTGGGGAACCTGCGCGACATAGCCGAACGCGCAGACGATTCCGTCGATGAAGCCGCCGCTGCCCTGATCTGGTCAGAAGCATTTTCGTTTCTGATGCCGCTGCCGGAGGCAGGCGAAGTCGAGATCGTGGACGAGGCGTCCGGACGTGCCGTTATGCAACTGCCAGAGATCGACATCGAGGTCTATTCCCGCAATCCCAAGGCATTCATCTCAAGACATCGAAATGAGGTGCCTGGTGTCGCCAAAAATTGCGATTTGGCATTTCGGATCGTCAACCCTCACGTCGTTCCCGAATACGCGACGGTGGAATGGACTGTGAGAAATGAAGGCGAGGACGCCGACGTGCGAAGTGACCTCGGACATCGGCAGGTCGGCATGAAGCTTCTGTCGGCAAACGAGCACACCGCTTATGTGGGGAGGCACTTCATGGACTGCGTAGTTCGACAGAACGGCCAGGTCTATGCGCTCAGGAGGGTGCCGGTGATGATCCGTGAGGTTCGCCATGTTGCAAGAAACCCACCGCGTCCAGCGTACACAAAGCTCAGGAGCTTCATTCGCAGGCGCTGAGTAGAGTAGCCCGGTGCAGGCGATCGCGGATGCAACTGCAATTGGTTTTGCGCTGTTCGCGAGCGCCTAGCGATCAAGCCAGGCGCTGTCGTTGACGTCGCTTTTCATCTCGTCGAGCATCGTGCGGACTTTGGGCAGGAGCGATTCAGGGATGCGCACGACATGGGTGGGCTCGCGATAAGGCGATCGCCGATAACTTTTAGAACAAGCCGGCGCTTGCTGTTTCGGCTGCTTGGAGGCGTTACGTGAAGATGCCATTGCCGTAACCGAAGAAGTTGCGCTTCGGCGAGAGTTTCGATGCTTGAAATTAGCCGCACTAGCGACTGACGAACGGATACCAAGCCCGTTCCTGATGCCGCTTCCAAGGCGAGCTTGATCAACTTGTCAGCGGTGTTCAAGATCAAAGCGGCTCAGCACTTCCGGCCGCATCAGATACCGGCTCAACTTGTCGAAGCGCTGGTAGCTACGCGCGTGGTTGATCGGCGCAAAGTACAAGCGCGCTGTCTCGCGCGGGCGCGTGATCGCGACGTGAAGCAAGTTGCGGCCTTCGATCAGTGTCCGTTCGTCGTTCCGCGCTAGATAGTTCGGCACCTGGCCGTCGGCGACACCGAGGAGGAATCCACGGTCTGCGCCGGGGTGGCCGAAACTGCGCGCCCGGCCGACTGGAACATTTTTAGGTCGAGCACATAGGCGGCCATGGTGGCGCTGGCGTGCGATGCCGCTATGGAGCCATTGGCGAGCGCGGAAAGCGCGCTGGCGGCCGGATTTGCCGGCTCCGCGGCGGTCTGGCCGGCGCCGAGCTTGGCTGCGACGGCTGCGAAGGGAAACTGGATGACTTTCGTGTGCCGGACTAAGGGTTGGCACGCGAGTTCCGCTAGTTTTTTAAAAGCGTTTTTGGACGCGGCTGGCTCGCGAGAATGGTGGCTCGCGTTACCTCGGCAATACAAATGAAAAAGCCGGCAGCGAGCCCGCAACTGAGTGCGGAGCGCGTGCCGGCCGTGGAGCGGGCTCGATGGCTGTCGTAAGAAAAATTCCTTCTAGCGGCGACGTACCGCCGGCGGAGTTGTAAGCGTAGCGACGGGTTGAACTGCTCCGTAGGCAGTGTCATGGAACAAGCCCGTGGCCCGCACAGCATCAGGCACGTGCGACCACATACTTTCGGGCTTCCACCAGCGACTCTGCCGCTCGCGCCACAGCCGATGAATGACCCGCGCTTTCTTGGTGTGCTTGAACGCCGCGAGTGCCGGCTTAAGACCGAACTGGTAGACCATGGCGATGAATGCGCGCAACACCAAGCTCATCGGTTTTTGCGGGTCGCTGCCGCCGCCGAGCGCCACGAACTCAAAGCGCGTGAAGTCGTTGCGCAACAGCGCCAGATCGGCCAACGGGCGGCTATGCAGTTTCTGGCCACGGATTTCGACGCGTATCGTCGGCGCACGACCCAGTTCCGCCTTCAATTGCCGCACACGGTTGGCTTTCAACGAATCGTCCGCGCCCTTATCGCGAAGAAGTGCTTGAAGCGCGTCGTGAATGCGCTCGGTGCGCTTGTCGTAGACGGTGGTCTGATAGTCAGAGGTAACGCTGCCGAAGTTCATGGTCTCAACGAGACCGGAGCGCTGGTTGATGATTTTGCCGAAGACCGTCATCCGCTGACCGTGTTTGTAGCGCACAAGCGTGCGACTCAAGCAGACGTTCTCGATGTCCACGGCGATGTGCAGAACGTTCAAGAGCGGGGTCATCATGAGCCGGTCGTAATACCTGCGGCCGACGATGCGGCGCAACGTCCGGTGCAGAAGCTGAATATCGTCCGGCTCGAACTTGCTGGGGTTGAGGCACACCCGCATGCCGCCCTTCTGGCGAGCTTGAAGCGCACCGATCTGCACCAGGATCCTACGGCTGCCAAGGAGCACGTTGAAGTTCAGCTTGTACCGCTGGCCGCGCGGATAGGCGATTTCGCAGCGCCTGTGTTCGATTGCCGAGTTCAGTCGTTTGCGAGCTTGGGCCAGCAAGTGGTCAGCGTCGTCTTCGGGGTCCATGCCCCAGGCCAGGAGGTACGCGATCTTGTCCACGATGGGCAAGTGGACGATGGGTTTGAGTTTCATATCAATATCAGAGTTCGATTGATGAAGACAGACCGCCGTTTTGTGGCGGCGGCTGCCAGCTAGCGCATCTCATGCACGTCGAACGCGCGCGGGGGCAAAGCTCCGCAATCCACGACGACCGGATCGGTCGCGCAGTGCAAGCTGCACATGGGTTCGCGCAGGATCAGTGCTGCGGATGCAAATCTATTTACACGGTCGCTGAGTGCGATTGGCGAGTGGGAAGTCGGTGACGAATGCAGGCATGTCGGGCATGGCCTCTGAGTGCGAATGAACGTCGACATACATGGCGACCATGCGGTGCATGAGCTTCATGGCAGTGACGAAAGAAGGGGTTGATCGGGCCTATCCATCAAGTTCATCACCATGATGTTCACCCTATACATGTAGTACATGCTGTATGCGGCGTAGATGTTCTATCTCTCTCACCACCATCCATTTACTCTCTTATTAGTGCCACCGGCTTCGACCGCCACTTCGCGACTACCACCGCGCCGCCGCTCATTCACACTGAGCGGGGTGCGGGCTCGATGTGCGAAATCAGGACCGTCGTTGAAGAAGCGCGGGGATGGCTGGAACACTTCCATCTTCAGCTTCCACAGGGGGTTCTTGCGCATCTGCCGAACTTCGACCTTTAGATGTCGGCAATACCGGTTGAGCAGCGTCAACCGCCCGGGCAAATGCGAGCGGTCGAACCAGATGGTGATTCGGTCGTAACCGTAGACGATGCGAAACACGTGGGTACCGACTCTGACGCGCATGGGGAGGCCTTCGGGATTCGCCGATAAGCCGGCGTACTCGATGAATAGTCAGCCGTTACGGCTGGTGGCTGGCCGGTTGTTGATTGCGCCCGTTTCGCTGGTTGCGCAAATACCCGCCCGGTGCTGGAAAGAGCGCTTCGCGCACACCGAGCGCGAAGCGCGTCGCGAGCACAGAGCGCACTCTGCGCAAGGGGTGCACGCTCCGAAGGCTCTACGCGTCCTTCTGAGCAGTGGTGAAGGCCTTCGCGTCGAGCCCAAACAGACGACGCGCGTCGGCGATCCACTCATCCGTCAACGAGCCATCTCGCGGCCCCCCCAACTTGTGGACGATACGGTCGACTGTGCTGCGAGCGACTTTGAACTCCGTGGCAATTTGGATGTTGGAAAAGTTACCCCAGTAGCGAAGCTTCCAGTACGCGCGCTCGTGTGCGTCCGCGGACAGGAAGGTCTCGTACTTGCGCTGAAGTCGGTTCTCGCCCGTCCGCATCGAGCACATTTGAGTTCCGGCGCCATAGGCACTGAAGATGCGCAGACTGTGACAATCGATGGAAAACGCGAACTCCTCACCGGGACCAGATTCGCACTTGCGGATCTCGACCACTTCATCCGCGACGCGCTGCCACGAGTCATCTACGATGCCGCTGTAGCCCACCAAGATGGGGATCACGAAGCTGTTCGCGCTTGCGGCGATCATGCGTATTTCCTTCAGGTTATCCATCGTCCGTTGAACACGATCGGGAGTGATGCGCTGCTCGAAGACCGTGCAACTGTTTGGAACCCCGATATACGGGCGTAGCGTGTTGACGCCCTCGTCACTGAGCAGGTCGTGTTCGCCGTACTTGCTTTTGCCTTCAAAGCTGACTGGCATATTCGCGCTCGCATCGGACTGAGAGTCGAAGAGCTTCCGCATCACTTCGATCTGGCGAGGAGGGCCAGCGTAAAACGAAGTCACCTTATGGACCGTCGGCATCAAGAGTCCAGTCTTCGATTGTTGACGGCTGACCTGGTCTATGTACATATCGCGCACATACATCACAGAAGCTTCGTCGCAGTGGACAAGCAACACCTCTTTAACGGGGCTCATCTGCGACAGCGCTACTTGCATAGGCGTGAGTTTTTTCTGCGAAACTTTCTGACGGCGCCCCTGATCTTGTGAGATAGCTTGGATCAATGATTCCGCTTGCTTTGGTACATGGCAAGAATCAGTCGAGGGCCGGTTCTGGCGAAGGATCTTTTTCACTTCGACACCTTTGCCTTGTTGATCAATGCCACATCACGAGCCGCAATGCAGTTGTCGATAAACTTTTGCACCTCGTTGGCAGGCCATGCCTTCAAGCGTGGGCCAACAGGCACACCCGGTGGAAAAGAGCCGTCACGGATGCGCGCGTAGAACGTGCTGTTCGAGATACCGAGACGTTTGATGACCTCGGGCTTGCGCAAGAGCGCTTGTTGAAAATATGTTGCCACTTGGGCTCCTCATGAAAAGTTGTTTGGATAACTTTTGATGAGTCCCGTCGAACCCATCCGCATCGCGATGGATCGAAGTTTGCGGGGGCTTTTTGCTTGGTTCGGTTGAACTTATGGTGAATTGGTCATGAATTTGCGGCGGCTCATCTTCCGTATCTCAGAGCCTCTTCGGGAACTCGTGCTGGGCAAGGTCTAGCCATTTCTCGATGCGCTCGCTCTTGAGGCCGTACCGGCTGACATTGAAAGCCTCGATCCGACCTTGTAGGCCCTTAAGTACGGCTTCTTTCTGTAATGTGGTTCCCCCAAACCAACCATCTTCTGTTTCAACCATCATGTAGAAGAGGAACAGCAAATTTCGATCGTGTTTAGTGGTGATGGCCGCATCTTGTTTTTTAGGACTCTTATAAGACTTTCGGAGTTGAGGTAGCGCCTCAGCGGTGAGCGTGGCCTCCGACTCGATGGGCTTGCCGATCTGGTTGATCGGTGGCCGCAGCGCCCTTGCACCGACGTGATAGTCGTGAAGCCGCCTGATCAGATTTGGCACCTCCTCGACTCGGTAGCGACCGATCAAGAATGCAAGTGCATCGGCGACGTCGACTCTTAGGAGCTTCAACTTCTCAATGTCTCCCGCTCGCGCAGCGTTGTGCGGGTCCGAAGGATCAAAGTAAATTTTTCCGGTTTGGCGGCTCGGATACACCACTCCAACAATGTCTTTCACTATTCGGTCAAAGCCTCGCGCCCACGCAGCATCTTTCTTTATGCGGCGCTCAACAGCCTTCTGACCAAGACGCATTCCTCCAGCAAGCGCGGCGATCTGAACTACTTGCAGCACAGGTCTGAGCGCGGGCGCAGCAAAAATCTGCTCGATTTCTTGCAAAGGCGGGGTTAAACGTAGATCCGAAGCCTGTGAAGTAGCAAGGTCTGACGATGATTGCGCAAGTGTTTGGTGCGGCATGATTCTTACCGCTCCGGAACAGGTCTTTGCTCGAGTTGTGAGACGAGTGCGCCCCAGTCATTCATGAGTTTTCGCCTCTCTGCAAGATGGTCGCTGCGGGCGTACGCCGCGACTACCTTGTTGCGCTCGGTATGGTCAAGCTGAGCTTCTAAGGCTGCAACCGACCACCCTCGTTCCGACAACATGCTTCGCGCGCTTGCTCGGAAGCCGTGGAGCGTTTGTTTTCCTTGATAACCCATGCGGATCAGCATTCGCCCGATTGTGTTTTCGCTCATAAATCCATCGGGACCATATGTATTGATGAACATATTTGCGTACCGTCCGCTGATCGGCTTCAGTTGCTCAAGGACTTCCATCGCTTGCGGTGAGAGCGGTACGACATGATGTTGATTGCTGGCTTTGTTCATCTTCATGCGCGCGGCTGGAATGCGCCACTCGCGACCGTCAACATCTATCTCGGCCCACCGCGCGAATCTCAATTCGCGGGAGCGAACGAAGGTCAGCAACGCAAACCAAGTGGCTAGGCGCGTGACTTCATCAGCAGCCCCATAACCTCGCAAGTCTCGCAAAAATTGACCAAACTCTCGAGGTGAAGTCAGTGCTGGGCGGTGTTGGACTTTGGGAGCAGCTACGGAACCCAGCAACTCGGCTGCCGGGTTGCGTGTCGCAACGCGCGTCGCGATCGCATGGCGGAACACTTGGCTGCACATTTCCTTGATGCGGCCGGCGGTATAGACCGATCCACGACTTGCCACGCGTTTGAGAACGGCCTCGAGTTCGGAAGCCTCGATGTGAGTGACAGGACGTTGACCAATGTAAGGAAAAACGTCAGCGGTGAAGTGCTTAAGATTCTTTGCAGCGGTACCGTTCGCCCACGAAGCTCCTTTGTAAGCGAGCCAAACTCTAGCGGCGCCTTCAAAGGTATTTGCATGCTCGTTGGACAAGGCACGTTTGGCGGCAATGCGACCAACCATGGGGTTTCTCCCCTCACCAAGCTCGAGGCGACCTGCGTCCCTGCGCTTTCTTGCGGTCTTCAGATCGACTTCTGAATAGACACCCAGTGCCATGGTCTGACGTTTTCCCGCAAAGCGGTAATCCCAGCGCCAGTATTTGCCCGCAAGCTTGATTAATAAATATAAGCCCTTTTCGTCAGCGAGCTTTTTAGGCTTATCAGAAGGCTTTGCGGAGCGGCACTCGATATCAGTAAGTGGCATATTGACGGTATCTATAAGCCACCGCTGCCGGTACCGTCAGAGATACCGTCGGAAAACGCTGGCTTTAACAGCATTCTATGGAATTCTGCCGCACGAAAAAATCCTCTAAGTTGTTGAAAACTCAGAGGCTTTTTAACCTACTAGCACTTTGTGGTACTGAATAGTGGTGCCGCTTGTCGGAATCGAACTGACGACCTACCGCTTACAAGGCGGTTGCTCTACCAACTGAGCTAAAGCGGCGGGATCTGGATTTTAGCGGTGCGCGTAGCGCGCATCGCGGTGTCAACTTGTAGCCTCGACTTCGTCGACTATTTGATGCGTTTCAACGAGGGCTTGGCGCCGCCGCCCGCTGGGGGCCGCGGCGGATCGTCCTGATCCGTCGGTGCATCTTCGGCTGTGCCACGGTGGCCGGGCAACTCGTCGCCAGTGACGAGGTGCATGATTTTGGTGTCGCTGGCACCGTCGCCGCGTTGCGCTGCGCGCACCGGTGAGCGCCCGTCGCCTATATCAACGGTTGACTGAGTTACCTGTGGGCCTTTTGCAGCAGCCGGCTGCGCAGGCGCCGGAAAAGCCATCCCCTGCCCGTTCTCACGCGCGTAGATGGCAATCACGCGACCGACCGGTACGTTGATCTCGCGCGCCGTGCCTGCGAAGCGAGCCTTGAACTCGATGAAATCGTTGCCGAGCTTGAGCGAACTCGTCGCGTCAAAGCTGATGTTCAACACGATCTCGCCGTTCTTGACGTACTCGCGCGGGACCTGCACGGTCTCGTCGACCAGTACCGCGACATAGGGCGTGAACCCGTTGTCGGTGCACCATTCGTACAGTGCCCGAATGAGGTACGGTCGCGTGGAAGACGATTCGAGCGCGTTGATCATTTCGACAAAGTCACCGGCAAAGAGCGCTTACTTGCGCATGACCTTTTCAGACGGCGTCAGCGCTTCGATGTAGGCCGGGCGCGAAAAAATGCGTTCGGCGTACTTGAGTAGCGGTGCAGCGTTCTTGCTGAGATCGATGCCGTAGTAGTCAAGGCGCCAGAGCAGCGGTGCAATCGCGACGTCGAGCATCGAGAAGTTGTCGCCAAGCATGTACTTGTTCTTCAAGAAAACCGGCGCGAGCTGCGTAAGGCGATCGCGAATGTGTGCACGGGCCTTCTCAAGCGCCTTATCGTTGCCTTTCGACGTGCGGTTTTCGAGCGTCGACACATGCACGAAAAGTTCCTTTTCGAAGTTGAGCAGAAACAGCCGGACGCGTGCGCGGTCGACCGGGTCGCCGGGCATCAATTGCGGATGCGGAAAGCGCTCGTCGATGTACTCGTTGATGATGTTCGACTCGTACAGGATGAGGTCGCGCTCGACCAGGATCGGCACTTGCCCGTACGGGTTCATCACGCTGATGTCTTCTGGCTTGTTATAGAGGTCGACGTCGCGAATTTCGAAGTCCATGCCTTTCTCGAACAAGACAAAGCGGCAGCGATGGGAAAAGGGGCAGGTTGTTCCTGAATACAGAACCATCATGGCGAAAGACTCCTAAAAATCAAAAAGAGTGGGCAGCATCAGCAACCCACTCTGGAGGACCGGACGCGTCAGCGGCCGATCGGCGGTAAGCGGGCGCTACTTGACTTCTTTCCAGTAAGACGCGTTCAACCGCCACGTAAAGACCACCGCCATCAGCAAGAACAACAAGACCCACACACCGATGCGTACACGCGTGTTTTGTGCAGGCTCGGCCATCCATTGAAGGTAGCTGACGAGATCGCCAATGGACTGGTCGTACTGCAAAGGCGTCATGGTGCCCGGAGTGACCTGTTGCCAGCCTTTGAACACCTCGGTCTCATGACCGTGTTGCTCGATCTTCTCGTAGACCGGGCGACGGTCACCTTGCAGTTCCCACAGCACATGCGGCATGGCCACGCTCGGGTAGGCCATGTTGTTCCAGCCCGTCGCTTTGGTGTCGTCGCGGTAGAACGTGCGCAGGTAGGTGTAAAGATAGTCAGCGCCAGTGCCGCCATGGCCAGCGCGCGAGCGCGCGACCAAAGTCAGGTCGGGTGGATTGGCGCCGAACCATTCCTTGGCCTGCCGAGGATCGATGTTGGCCTTCATGGTCTCGCCGACCTTGTCGGTCGTGAACAGAAGATTGTCCTTAATCTGCTGCTCGGTTATGCCGATGTCCTGCAGCCGGTTGTAGCGCATGAACGCAGCCGAGTGGCAGTTCAGGCAGTAGTTGACGAAGAGCTTGGCGCCGTTTTGCAACGCGGCAACGTCGTTTGTTTTGTTGGGCGCCTTGTCCCAAACATAACCTTCGCTTTCGGCAGCAGCCGGGGCAGCCACCACAAAGGCCAAGCCTAGGGCGAGGCTGAACGTTGCCAGCCAGCTGGCAATACCCTGCTTCAGCGTCTTCATCGTGGTCGCAGAGCCTGTCGATGTATTTGTCTTTTTGGTCATGCTGGTCCGGCCTCAGTGCGCAGCAAAGACCACGCGGTCGGGCACCGGCTTGAACTCGCCTGCGCGACTCCAGAGAGGCATCAGGAGAAAGAAACCGAAGTAGAGCAACGTGCCGACTTGCGAAACCGTCTGCGCGATGTCGAGCGTGAGGGAGCCAATCGTGATGCCGCCCCATACGCCTGGCGGCTCGATACCTAGGTACCCCAAGATCAAGAAGAAGAATACGAACACGCCGTATACATACTTGTGCCAGCTCGGGCGATAACGAATTGACCGCACTTCGCTGTGATCGAGCCACGGCAGGAAGAACAGGATGATGACCGAACCACCCATCACCACGACGCCCCAAAACTTGGCGTCGAACGACTTCAGCAAGGCGATCAGCACCAAAGCCGCGACCACGACAGCCACCTTGATGAACATGCCCGACTTACCCTTGATGAAGTTCCAGACCGCCGCGATCGCGAGGATGAGCGCGAACACGTTGACCATGTCGTCAGTGGTCGCACGCAGCATCGAATAGAACGGAGTGAAATACCAGACCGGTGCGATGTGGTTCGGCGTCTTCAAAGAATCGGCCGGGATGAAATTGTTGTACTCCAGGAAGTAGCCACCCGCTTCAGGCGCGAAGAAGATCACCGCCGAGAAGATAGTGAGGAACACCACCACGCCGAAGATGTCGTGCACCGTGTAGTAGGGATGCGATGGGATGCCATCGACCGGGTGGCCATCGGCGCCGCGGTTCGCCTTGATCTCGATGCCGTCAGGATTGTTCGATCCCACCTCGTGCAGCGCGATCAAATGCGCAACAACCAAGCCGAGCAACACCAACGGCACGGCGATGACGTGGAAGCTGAAAAAGCGGTTGAGCGTGGCGTCGCTCACCACGTAGTCGCCGCGAATCAGCAATGCGAGGTCAGGGCCGACGAACGGGATCGCGGCGAACAGGTTCACGATCACCTGAGCGCCCCAATAGCTCATCTGGCCCCATGGCAGCAGATAGCCCATGAAGGCTTCAGCCATCAGACACAGAAAGATCGCGCAACCAAAGACCCAGATCAGTTCGCGAGGCTTGCGATAGCTGCCGTAAAGAAGCCCGCGGAACATATGCAGATACACCACGACGAAGAACGCGGAGGCACCCGTCGAATGCATGTAACGGATGAGCCAGCCCCAGGGCACGTCGCGCATGATGTACTCGACCGACGCAAACGCCTGCGTTGCATCGGGCTTGTAGTGCATGACCAGAAAAATGCCGGTCACGATCTGTATGACCAGCACCAGCATCGCAAGCGAACCGAAAACGTACCAAAAGTTAAGACTTTTCGGAGCGTAGTACTTGCCCCATTGGTCGTTCCACAGCTTGGTCAGCGGGAACCGGTTGTCGACCCAGTTCAGCAGCTTTTCACCGGCTGGTGCATTGGGCGATATCTCGTGGAATTCAGCCATGTGTTTGTCTCTCAAGCCTTGGCGTTTTTGTCTTCGCCGATGAGCAAACGCGTGTCGGTCATGTACATGTGCGGCGGCACCGGCAGGTTGTCGGGCGCGGGCTTGTTTTTGAACACGCGACCGGCAAGATCAAAGGTCGAGCCGTGGCAAGGGCACAGAAAACCGCCCTCCCAATCCGCAGGCAGCGAAGGCTGAGGGCCGGTTTGAAATCGATCGCTCGGCGAGCAGCCGAGGTGCGTGCAGATACCAACGACAACCAGCACTTCAGGCTTGATCGAGCGGTGCTCGTTCTGCGCGTATTTAGGAGTGAACTCGTCGGGATGCCGCTTTGACTGCGGGTCTGCCAGCTGCGGATCGAGCTTCGGCAACTCGGCGAGTTGCGCCGGCGTGCGCCTCAGAATCCAGACCGGCTTGCCGCGCCATTCGACGGTCATCTTCTCGCCGACCTTGAGAGCACTGATGTCCACTTCGACAGGTGCGCCCGCAGCCTTGGCCTTTTCCGAAGGCTCGAACGTGCTGATGAAGGGCACTGCGACGGCGACGCCGCCCACCGCGCCTGCACAACTGGATGCGATCAACCACGTCCGTCTGCTGGTGTCGATCCTGGGTTGGCCGACAGTGATGTCACTCATGGGGGTCCTCAATCTTCTTCGCTGGGGCTTGGCTCAACCCGCGATTGTAGCGGAGCGATACAGGCGAATTCAACGTGCGGCGGGGCGTCGACACACCCCGCAACGCCGTTTCAGCCTCCTATACTCGACGCCTGAATCAGCCCTAGCGCACGAGGAACCGGCATGAGTTTTATCAAGGAATTTCGCGAGTTCGCAGTCAAAGGGAACGTCGTTGACCTGGCAGTGGGCGTGATCATCGGGGCAGCGTTCGGCAAGATCGTCGACTCACTGGTCGGCGACATCATCATGCCGATCGTCGGGCTCGTATTCGGCAAGCTCGATTTTTCGAACTACTTCGTCGTGATGGGCACAGCGCCACCCGGCGTAGCCAACACGCTGGCCGACCTGAAGAAGGCTGGCGTACCCGTGCTCGCCTACGGCAGCTTCATCACCGTGGCGGTGAACTTCGCAATTCTTGCCTTCATCATTTTCCTCATGGTCAAACAGATCAACAAACTGCGCAGGCACGACGACGTGGCGCCACCCCCTGCGCCGACGCCCGAAGACATCGTGTTGTTGCGCGAAATCCGCGACAGCCTCAAACGCTCGTAACCGCAGCTTTATTTCTGCCGACGCCAGCCAACGTGCGGGCCATGCGCAGCGCCTCGATCAGGCTCGATGCATCTGCGCGTCCGGTGCCGGCAATGTCGAACGCCGTGCCGTGATCGGGGCTGGTGCGGACCAGCGGCAAGCCCAGCGTCACGTTGACGCCTTTGTCGACACCAAGATACTTGACGGGAATCAGCCCCTGGTCGTGGTACATCGCGACGACCACATCGAACTCGCCTTTGCGGCCTGGCGTCGCGCGCGCACGCATAAACACGGTGTCCGGCGCATACGGCCCGTGCGCGTCGATTCCTTCCAAACGCGCCGCGGCTATCGCCGGCGCGATGATGTGCTGCTCTTCCGAACCGAACAACCCACCCTCGCCTGCGTGGGGATTGAGGCCAGCCACGCCGATTCGCGGCGCGTGCCCCAGCGCCACTCCCAAAGCTGAATGCGTGATGCGCAACGTCTGCAACACGCCTTCGAACGTGACGGCGTCGATCGCGTTTCGAAGCGACATGTGGATGCTGACGAGCACAGTTCGCAGCTCGTCGTTTGCCAGCATCATGCGCACCGGCACCTTGGAGACAGGGCGCCCGAGATACGCCGCCGACTCGGCCTGCAGCAACTCGGTGTGACCGGGATATGGAAAACCAGCCGCAGCCAGAGACTCCTTGTGAAGCGGCGCAGTCACCATCGCAGCGATGTCACCGTGAAGCGCAGCACGCACCGCCCACACCACGCAGTCGCCCGCCACCTGTCCGGCCAATGCACTCACGATGCCCACGGCGAAAACGGGCGGCGGCTCGACCACTTGCAGCACCGGAACGCAACGAGGCGGAACATCGACCGCCTCGCTTGCGCTGTCGAGCAATGCCACCGGCCAAGCCAGTTGCCCCGGTGACGCCAGCGCCGTACATGCAGCGCGCACCGTCGCAACGTCGCCCGCAACGAAGCAACCTCGTGTGGCATCCGGCGCATCCCGAAAAGCCTTGACGATGATCTCGGGGCCGATACCTGCCGGGTCGCCCAACGTAATTGCAATGGGCTTCGTCGTCTTCATGCCGGGTTGTCGATGTCGATGAACTCGTGGGCCAAGCCGAGCTGCGCAGCGATATGCCCGGCCACAGCAGGCGCACCGTAGCGTTCTGTCGCGTGATGGCCGCAGGCGAGATACGCCACACCCATTTCGCGCGCGTAATGCGCTTGCGGCTCTGAAATTTCTCCGGTGATGAAGGCGTCGGCACCCGCCGCGATCGCTGCCTCGAAGTGGCCTTGCGCGCCACCGGTGCACCACGCAATAGTCTTGATCGGACGATGCGCGCCATCAACCAGCGTGACCGGGCGTCCGAGTATTTTTTCAACATGAATCGCGAGCAAAGCAGCGCTGGGGAACGATGCGCCATCGGTACGTCCGCCGAGAAACCCGAGCTCTTGCTCCCCGAACCGACCACCGGAGCCAGGTTGCGCGACCAAGCCCAGCTTGAGCCCGAGCTGCGCGTTGTTGCCGAGGTCGGGATGCGCGTCGAGCGGCAGGTGATACGCGAACAGATTTACGTCATCGCCAAGCAGCAACCCGAGCCGCTGCTTCATCCAGCCGGTGACACGCCCGTCCTGCCCGCGCCAGAACAAGCCGTGGTGGACAAAAATCGCGTCGGCTTCGGCATGAATGGCGGCTTCGATCAACGCACGGCTGGCAGTGACACCGGATACGATCTTGCGCACCACCGTACGGCCTTCGACTTGCAGGCCATTTGGCCCGTAGTCCTTGAAACGTGCGGGGGCCAGCAGCAGGTCGAACGCATGCAGGAGTTCGTGGCGGGTCGTGCTCATCACGCCATTGTGGCCGCGGCCGAAGGCCAGGCGCTGAGGGACAATGCGTTTTCTTTTTCTCCCCCTTTCCACTTCCCATGAAACGTATCTGGCTGCTGTTCGCCCAAGCCGTCACCGTGCTGCTGGCAGCTTTTTTCGTCGTGTCGACGCTCAAGCCCGAATGGGTCAACCGACGTGCCACGTTGCTCGGTGGCGTGGTGTCGGTCGTCGAAGCGCCCGCAGGCGCACTGAACAACATCGCGCCGGGCAGCTTGAGCGCTGCTGCCAAGAAGGCATCTCCCGCCGTGGTCAGCATCAACACCAGCAAGGCCGCACAGCGCAATCCGCGCAGCAACGACCCGTGGTTCAAGTTTTTCTTCGGCGACCAGGGGGGCGACCAGCCACAAGTCGGACTGGGCAGCGGCGTGATCGTCAGCGCCGATGGCTACATCCTGACCAACAACCATGTGGTCGAGGGCGCCGACGAGATCGAAGTTACGCTCAACGACAGCCGGCATGCGCATGGCAAAGTCATCGGCACCGACCCCGATACCGACTTGGCCGTGCTCAAGATCGAACTCGACAAGCTGCCGGTCATTACCCTTGGCAATTCGGACGGGCTGGAAGTGGGCGATCAGGTGCTGGCCATCGGCAACCCGTTCGGCGTCGGCCAGACCGTGACCAGTGGCATCGTCTCCGCACTCGGCCGCAACCAGTTGGGCATCAACAACTTCGAGAACTTTATTCAGACCGACGCCGCCATCAACCCGGGCAATTCCGGTGGTGCGCTGATCGACGTGAACGGCAACCTCGAAGGCATCAATACCGCGATCTATTCGCGCTCGGGCGGCAGCATGGGCATCGGCTTCGCGATCCCCGTGTCGATGGCGAAGATCGTGCTTGAAGGCATCGTCAAAGAAGGCCAGGTGCGGCGCGGCTGGATCGGCGTGGAGCCGAACAACCTGTCGCCCGAGCTGGCCGAAACCTTCGGTGTGAAGGCCGACACCGGCGTCATCATCACCGGCGTACTGCAGGCCGGGCCGGCTGCCAAAGCGGGGATTCGTCCGGGTGACGTCATCACCGGTGTGGGCGACAAGAAGATCGACAACGTGCAGGAGCTGTTGACTGCGGTCGCCGGACTCAAGCCGGGCAACGCCTCGCGCTTCGCCTTGCGCCGCGGCGGCGACAAGATGGAACTCGACGTGACGCCCGGCCTGCGACCCAAGACGCCGATTCGCAAGGCACCTGCGCAAGACAACGAATAAGCGCCGACCGCCGCTCGGCGAAGTTCGGCTCAAGCGCCCTTCGGCTCAGCCGAATTTCAGCTCAAAGCTTGGCATCGACTTCGGTCGATGCCGCGATGTCGTCGGGCTTCTTGCTGTGCTTTACGAAGTATTTCGCGCCGAGGATGCCGATCTCGTAAAGCAGGCACATCGGAATGGCGAGCGCCAGTTGCGACACCACGTCGGGCGGCGTCAACACCGCGGCGACCACGAATGCGACGACAATGAAATAGCCGCGAAAAGAGCGCAGCTTTTCGACGGTGACCAACTCGAAGCGCACCAGCAACATCACCACGATCGGCACCTGAAACGCAACGCCGAACGCGATGTACAGCGACAGGATGGCTTCAACGTATGACGAGATGTCGGGCGTCGCATTGACCGACACCGGCGTGAAGCGCTGGATAAAGCCAAACATCTTGTCGAGCACGAAGAACTGCACGAAGCCGATGCCGGTGTACGCCAGCAAGCTGCCGAAGAAAATCAGCGGCAAGGCAAAGCGTTTTTCGTGGCTGTACAGGCCAGGCGCCACGAACATCCAGATCTGGTACATCAGCCAAGGCAGCGCCAGCAACACCGAGGTCATGCCCAACACTTTGAGCGGCACGAAAAACGGCGAGAACACGCCAATGGCGATCAGTTTGCCCCCACTTGGCATGTGCGCGCGAATCGGCACCGCGATCATGTCGATCAGACCACTCGGGCCGGGCCAAATAGCGAGCAGCGCCGCGGCGACGGCAAGGCCGTAGGCGCAATACAGCAATCGGTCGCGCAGCTCGACGAGATGCGCGACGAAAGGCTGCTCGGTGCCGGCCAGTTCGTCTTCTTTGTTATGGGTATCGGAATCAGCCATGGGGAGCAATGGAGAACAAGGAGCGCTGTCGGACGCCGTGCGGCGCGCGAGGGTCGCTGGGGTGGTGCGCTAGTTGATCTTGTGGGGGCGGAAGCGCGCAACGCGCGCCGCACCCGAAAGCGCCTTGGTGCGCACACCGTTGCGCGACTTGTACCACTGCGGGGTGGCGCCCTGTTTCAGGCGCCAGTTTTTGCGGGGATGCCTGTATTCCGGAACCACCGGCTCCGGCTCGGCCAGCGCCGACAACGTTTCGGCGCTGCTGCCGGAGAGCTGCTTTTCGAGATCGCTCGCGCTCGACTGGATGCTGCTCTGAACGTCGCGCGCCGCGTCTTCGACAGTGCTCTTCATCTTGCGCAACTCATCGAGCTCCATCGACCGATTGACCTCGGACTTGACGTCGTTGACATAGCGCTGCGCCTTGCCCAGCAGCATGCCGACGGTGCGCGCCACGCGGGGCAGCTTTTCGGGACCGATGACGACCAGCGCGACCACGCCGATCAGCGCCATCTTTTCTAGACCGAGGTCGAACACTGGGTGCGGCGGCTCAGGACTTCTGGCGCGCTTCGACGTCGATCGTCGACTTGTCGGCGGCCGGGTTCGACGTTACGTGACCGGCGGGCGGTACCGCCGTGTCGGTGCTCGACCCGTCTTTGACGCCGTCTTTGAAACCCTTGACGGCACCGCCAAGGTCGCTGCCCATATTGCGCAACTTCTTTGTGCCGAACACCATCACCACGATCAGCAGCACGATCAGCCAATGCCAGATAGAAAAAGAACCCATGGAAGACTCCTGAAGAATGTATGAATTTTAGTCTTGCGGCGATCTCAGCCGCGCAGCCACGGACGAGGGCCGCCCATGACGTGAACATGGAGATGGTGCACTTCTTGCCCACCTTCGGCGCCGGTATTGACTACGACGCGAAAGCCGCCTTCCGGGTAAGCGCGGCAGCCCTGCTCCGTCGCTAGGCTGGGCGCCAGCGTCATAATTTTTCCCATCAGCGCGGCGTGTGCGGGTGTCAGTTGCGCCATCGACGGAATATGGTCTTTGGGCACCATCATGAAATGGACCGGCGCCCAAGGCGCGATGTCGTGGAAGACGAACAGGTCGTCGTCTTCGTAGACCTTGCGCGAAGGAATCTTGCCTTCGATGATCTTGCAGAAAACGCAGTTCGGGTCAGACGACATTGCTGGTGTCCATCGGGCGGCCGTCGTTCATGCGGATCATTCCCTTGACGATGCGGTAGAGAAACCACAGGGAGATCAAGCCCCAGGCAATCCATCCCGGCACCAACAGCAGCAGCCAGAGCCACGAGGTCAGCAGGTACAGCACCCCAGCCCACAAGACTGAGCGAATGCGCCAGCTGAAGTGCGACGCCTGCCAAGTGCCGGCCGCATCATCGCGTTTGACCACGTCGATCACCAGCGCCACCAGCAGCAGCACGACCGACACCTGGGCGCCGGGCAACACGGCGCCGATGGCGACCACCAAATGCAGCACGTAGCTGACCCAGCCCCAGGTTTTGAGCGAGTTGTCGGGTTGAACGGTCACGATGTCGTTGGCCATGACGTCCTTTCAGTCGTTTGATGCTTCGCGGTCTTGCGCCTTGCGCAAGGACTTTTCTTCAATGCCGCTGGTGCCTTCGCGGCGCTCCAGTTCGGCCACCACGTCACGCGGCGACAGCCCGTAATGTGCCAGCGCTACCATACTGTGGAACCACAGGTCGGCCACTTCGTTCACTATTTTTTTGGCATCGCCGCCGTGGTCCGCATCTTTGGCGGCCATCACGACTTCAGTGGCTTCTTCGCCGATCTTTTTCAGAAAGGCATCCGGGCCACGATGCAACAACCGGGCCACGTAGCTCGTGTCCGGATCGCCGCCGCGGGCGGGCAACCGGCTTTCGATCACCGCAGCAAGGCGATCGAGTGCGTCGTCGATTCGGCTCGTGCTCATGATTTATAGATCGTTTCAGGGTCTTTGAGGACAGGCTCGACCGCCGTCCATTGCCCGCCTTCGTACTTGCTGAAGAAGCAGCTGTGGCGCCCTGTGTGGCAGGCGATGCCGGGTTCATGGCCGAGTTGCGTGACCTTGAGCAACACGACGTCGTTGTCGCAGTCCATCCGGATCTCGTGGACCTTTTGTTCATGGCCCGACTCCTCGCCCTTGAACCACAACTTTTCGCGCGACCGGCTGTAATACACCGCGCGGCCGAGCTCGGCGGTCTTTTCGAGCGCCTCGCGGTTCATCCAGGCGAACATCAACACGTCGTTGCTGCCGCGCTCCTGCGCGATGACCGGCACCAGGCCGTTCGCGTCCCACTTCACTTCATCGAGCCAATTCATTGGTGCATTGTCCCGGATCGCTAAATCCGCATCGGTATGCCACGGGAGGCCATCAGGGTCTTGGCCTCGCCGACCGTGAACTCACCGTAATGAAAGATGCTCGCCGCCAGCACCGCATCGGCGCCGCCGGTCTGCACGCCGTCCGCCAGATCGGCCAGTGTGCCGACGCCGCCGGAAGCGATCACCGGGATGCCGATCGCATCGCTCACGGCACGCGTGAGTTCCAGGTCAAAGCCGCTCTTGGTGCCGTCGCGGTCCATGCTGGTCAACAGGATTTCGCCGGCGCCGCGGCGTGCCATTTCGATGGCCCATTGCACAGCATCCAATCCCGTGTTCTGCCGCCCGCCATGGCTGTACACATCCCATCCGGGGCCGACGCGCAGACCGTTCGGCCCGATGCGCTCGGCCTCTTCGGCGCTGCGACGCTTGGCATCGATGGCGACCACGATGCATTGCGCGCCGTACTTGTGCGAGGCGTCGTCGATGACCTGCGGGTTCGCGATGGCGGCGGAGTTGAAGCTGGTCTTGTCGGCGCCCGCGTTGAGCAGCCGCCGCACGTCTTCGACGGTGCGCACGCCGCCGCCGACGGTCAGGGGAATGAATACCTGCGACGCCACCGCTTCGATGATCGGCAGGATCAAATCGCGACCGTCGCTGGTGGCGGTGATGTCGAGAAACGTGAGTTCGTCGGCGCCCTGTGCGTTGTAGCGCGCTGCGATTTCCACTGGGTCGCCGGCATCGCGCAGTTCGAGAAAGTTGACGCCCTTGACGACACGGCCACCGGTGACGTCGAGGCAAGGAATGATCCGTTTGGCGAGCATGGGTCGGTCGTAAAGAGTCAGCAGAAAATCGAAAAAAAAGAGATTCAGAGCACGGTGAATTGTTGCCAGCACTGCCACTGCGCGCCGGGTGCCAGCAGCACGTTCTCGTCGATGCGCGCGGCTTCCACGCAAAGCATGTGCCTGTAGCCGTCATCCGGCATGTCGCTCATCTTGGCGCTGAGCGCGGCGCCTGGGTTCCAGACCACGGTTTCGGTGCAACTCGCGCTTTGGGCGATCTGCAGTGTGCCGGAAGGCTGGACCAGTTTCAGCGGCGCCACCGGTGCACCGTAAACGCTGTCGAACTCGGCGTCGAAGTTCAGCGATTCAGTCATCTCGACGTGCCGCTCATTGCGTACCGAGTCCCAGCGCTTCGCATTCTGCAGGCCTTCCAACCGAGCATCGGCGATGTCGTCGACGTGCAGATAGCTGTGCAGCGCGGCGGCGAAGCTCCACGGTGCACTGTCGGTGTTGATGGCCACGAGAGTGGTGCGCAAGCTGCCGGGAGTCAGCGAAATACCAAGGCGCAAATCAAAGGTGCGGGGCCAGAGCGCCCGGGTGGCGTCGTTGTCGCGCAGCACCAGCGTCAGCTCGCCCGCCTTGGTTTCCGGAACTTCGGTCACGGCCTCCCAAAGCACGTTCCGCGCAAAACCATGCTTGGGCAGAGGGCCACGCTCGTTGAACTGCGGCCAGCACACCGGCACACCGCCGCGGATCGCGCTCTTCCCGTCGAACTGCGCGGCCGGGCTCAGGTAAATCCGCTCGATGCCATCGGCCGTGGTCCACGACAACAGGTGCGCGCCGTGCAACGCCACCACCGCGCGATCGCCGCCGGGCAGCGCCACTGCCAGCGCTGGCTGTCCGCGAAAAAGTAGAGATTGAGTCGGCATGCGCTCGATTCTATGGAGCGTGCGGCGTCGGCCCGTCCACCTTCATCGTCTCGGACGTGTTTCCGAGGCTGATCGAGAGGCTGATCGACCCTCGCTGTCGGCGTCTCGCACGGGGCAGGCCGGGTCGCCGCCGGCTCAGGCTGTCAGGCCGCGCCGAGTTCGTCGGCGCGTTCCTGCGCCAGTGCGAAGTCGAGATCGCCGGAATAGATCGCCCGACCGCAGATCACGCCCTCGACACCATCGCTTTCGACAGCGCACAGCTTGTCGATGTCGTCCATGTTCGACAAGCCGCCGGAGGCGATGATCGGGATCGTCAGCGCCTGCGCCAGCCGCACCGTCGCCTCGATATTGATGCCCGACAACATGCCGTCGCGGCCGATGTCGGTGTAGATGATCGATTCGACGCCGTAGTCTTCGAACTTCTTGCCCAGATCGGCGACTTCGTGGCCGGTGAGCTTGCTCCAGCCATCGGTCGCGACCTTGCCATCCTTCGCGTCGAGGCCGACGATGATGTGGCCGCCAAACGCCACGCAGGCATCTTTCAAAAAGCCCGGGTTCTTGACGGCGGCGGTGCCGATGATCACGTAGCGGAGGCCGTCGTCGATGTAGCGCTCGATGGTGTCGAGATCACGAATCCCGCCGCCCAGCTGCACCGGAATCTCGTCGCCGACTTCGCGCAAGATCGCCTTGATCGCGGCGTGATTCTGCGGCTTGCCGGCAAAAGCGCCGTTCAGGTCGACAAGATGCAGGCGCCGCGCGCCGGCCTCGACCCACTTGCGCGCCATGGCGGCCGGGTCTTCGCTGAAGATGGTCGATTGGCCCATGTCGCCCTGCTTGAGGCGAACGCAGTGACCGTCCTTGAGATCGATAGCGGGAATCAGCAACATGGCAGGGCGGCCCGAAAACGGGGCTCAGGGGTTCCAGTGGAGAAAGTTGCGGTAGAGCTGCAAACCATGGTCAGCGCTCTTTTCGGGATGAAACTGGGTAGCAAAAATATTATCGCGTGCGATGGCGGCCGTGAAGGGCGCGCCGTAGTCCGCCTCGCCGACGCTGTGCTTCGCATTGGTCGGCTTCGCGTAGAAGCTGTGCACGAAATAGAAGTAGCTCCCGTCGGGCACACCCGCCCAGATCGGGTGCGGCTGCGCCTGGCGGACCTGGTTCCACCCCATCTGCGGCACCTTGTAGCGGCTGCCGTCGGGCTGCATCCTGCCCGCCAGGTCGAACTTGACCACGTCACCCGGAATGAGCCCGAGGCCGTCGGTCGGCCCCTCATGGCTGTGCGACAGCAGCATCTGCATGCCGACGCACACGCCGAACAGTGGCTTGCTGGCAGCCGCCTCCAGCACCGACGCCTGCAGGCCCGAATCACGCAGCTCGCGCATGCAGTCGGGCATGGCACCCTGGCCCGGCAGCACCACGCGCGTAGCCTTGCGCACGACGTCGGGGTCGGAGGTGACAAAGACCTGTACGCCGACCTGATCGGCGGCGTGCTGCACGGCTTGCGACACCGAGCGCAGGTTGCCCATGCCGTAGTCGACCACCGCCACCGTGTTGGCCATGCCGTTCGAATCTTTCAGAGGGAGCCTTTGGTCGACGGAATGACGCCGATCGATCTCGGATCGACTTCGAGCGCGGCTCTCACGGCCCGCGCAAACGCCTTGAAGACCGTCTCGCACTGGTGGTGCGCGTTGACGCCTTTCAGGTTGTCGATGTGCAGCGTGACGAACGCGTGGTTCACGAAGCCCTGAAAAAATTCGTAGGTAAGCTGGCTGTCGAAAGTGCCGATCATCCCGCTGGTGAACGGCACGTCCATGACCAGCCCGGGACGGCCCGAAAAATCGATCACGACACGGCTCAAGGCTTCGTCCAGCGGCACGTAGGCGTGGCCGTAGCGGCGAATGCCCTTCTTGTCGCCGATCGCCTTGGCGACCGCCTGGCCCAGCGTGATGCCCACGTCTTCGACCGTATGGTGGCCGTCGATGTGCAGGTCGCCCTCGCAATGGATGTCGAGATCGATCAAGCCGTGGCGCGCGATCTGGTCGAGCATGTGGTCGAAGAAACCGATGCCGGTTGACAGTTTCGCCTTGCCGGAGCCATCGAGATTGACGCTGACGGTGATCTTTGTTTCCGCCGTGTTGCGGGTAACAGAGGCCGTACGCGCGCCGGGCACGCCGGAAGAAGCGCCGGCCGCGGCCGCGAGAACCTGATCGGGTGTCGTGGGGGTGTTCATAAGGATTTTCGGATCGCCGCGAGCATCTGAGCGTTCTCGTCGGCGGTTCCGACTGTGAGGCGCAGGCAGTTCGCGAGCAGTGGGTGCATTTTAGAAACGTTCTTCACGAGCACGCCGTGCGCCTTCATGCGATCGAAGGTTTTTCCGGCGCGGTCGCCGCCGGCCTGCCCATCCCCCTCGATGCGCACCAGGATCATGTTGGCGTCGCTCGGCCAAACGGTCACGCCGGGCAACGCTGTCAACGCGGCGAGCAACTTGGCGCGCTCGGCGCGGATGGTTTCGGCCTGTGCCTCGAACACCGCGGAATGCTCAAGTGCGAACAGCGCGCACTCGCAATTCAGCACGCTGATGTTGTAGGGCGGGCGCACCTTGTCGACCTCGGCGATGAGCGCTGCCGGGCCCATCAGGTAACCGAGCCTCACGCCGGCCAACCCGAACTTGCTCAGCGTGCGCATCAAGAGCACATGCCCATGCTTGGCGATCCTGCCGATATAGCTTTTGCCAGCGAAGGGCTGGTAGGCCTCGTCCATCACGACCAAGCCGCCCTGCGCGCCTTGCGCATCGACGATCTTCTCGATAACGCCGTCGTCCCACAAGTTAGCGGTGGGATTGTTCGGATAAGCGAGGTAGACGATGGCGGGCTTCTCAAGCGCGATCGCTTCCAGCATCGCCGCTTCATCGAGTTCGAAGTTTGCGGTGAGCGGTACACCGACGAACCGAAGCCCCTGCAACTGCGCACTCATCGCGTACATCACAAAGCCGGGCACCGGCGCCAGCACCGTCGCACCGGGCAGGTCGCACGCCAGCGCCAAAAGCGAAATCAGCTCGTCCGACCCATTGCCGAGCATCAGCGCGAAACCCTCGGGCATGCGGGCGTGCGCAGCCAGCGCACGCTGCAGGTCCACACCTCGATCGCCGGGATAACGGTTGATGGCCAGCGCACCAAGCCGCGCGCCCAGTTCGGCCTGCAGCGCAGGAGGCAGGCCGAACGGGTTTTCCATCGCGTCGAGCTTGACCATGCCGTTCGCGTCTTGCACCGCGTAGGCATGCATTGATTTCACGTCGGCGCGAAAGCGTTGCAGCGCGGGGTTCGAAACGTCGGCGGACGATGCAGGAGTCATGGGCAATCAGGAGATCGAAAGGTTGCGAGGTCACAAGATTGTGCGTCGCGGGGATCAGTCAGTGCGTGCAGCGGTAACTGTTGCGGAGCGCTGCCGACAGCACCAGTTGAACGGGCATATCGGCTTCATAACTTTCGGCGTTGCGCTTCAATTCTGTCTGGTAGAGCGAGCGCGCCATCTCAGGATCGAGCTTGCGATTCTCGACGCAGAACGGTGGCTTCCGGCCTTCGCGCTGCGACGCCTCGCTGGCCTCGCGCAAACCCTCCATCACGCCGACCAGGTAGTAGCCGGCGTAGACCTTGCCGTTTTTCTCGTTCGCTTCGAGCAGCTTGAACTGGCGGATCGTCATCGCATTGGCGGCAGTCGTGCACAGCACTGCAAATACGAACACCGCGCCCAAATTAGTCAGCGTTGAAATTCGATGAAAGGTGGCCCAGCGCCTCAGCATAGAAAACATACCGGACATCGCGAATTGGTTGCGGGACTGAAGGACTGAAGGACTGAAAGTACTCAAAGTACTGAAATCAGGAACCCCGGGAGTTGCGCAGTCGCATCGCCGCTGCACGGGCATGGGCGAACAGCCCCTCGCCTTCGGCCAGCGTGACGGCTATCGGGCCGAGCGTTTGCGCGCCCTGCTCGCTCACCTCGATCAGACTACTGCGTTTCTGAAAATCGTAGACGCCGAGCGGACTTGAAAAGCGCGCCGTGCCGGACGTCGGCAAGACATGGTTCGGCCCAGCGCAGTAGTCGCCGAGCGTTTCACTGGTGAAAGCGCCCAGAAAAATGGCCCCGGCGTGGCGCAGCAGCGGCTCCCACCGATGCGGCTCGCTGCTCGACACCTCCAGATGCTCGGGCGCGATGCGGTTGCTGATTTCGCAGGCTTCTTCCATGCTGCGCGTGTGGATGAGCGCACCGCGGCCGTTCAACGACGCAGCGATGATGCCGGCGCGCGGCATGTCGGGCAGCAACCGATCGATCTCCTGCTGCACGCGATCGATGTACGCCGCATCGGGGCTCAACAACACGCTCTGCGCCAACTCGTCGTGCTCGGCCTGGCTGAAGAGGTCCATAGCAACCCAGTCGGGTGGTGTGGTGCCGTCGGCCAACACCAGGATTTCGCTTGGGCCGGCGATCATGTCGATGCCGACGGTGCCGAACACGCGGCGTTTTGCCGCTGCCACATAGGCGTTGCCGGGGCCGGTGATCTTGTCGACGGCCGGAATGGTTTGCGTGCCGTAAGCCAGCGCGCCAATGGCCTGAGCGCCGCCGATCGTGAAGCCGCGCGTAACGCCGGCGACATAAGCCGCAGCCAGCACAAGCGGGTTCTTTTCACCGCGCGGCGTCGGCACGACCATGATGATTTCGCCAACTCCGGCGACGTGGGCGGGAATGGCGTTCATCAGCACGCTCGACGGATAGGCTGCCTTGCCGCCCGGCACATAGATGCCGACGCGGTCGAGCGGCGTGACCTTTTGGCCGAGCAGCGTACCGTCGGCGTCGCGATAACGCCAGCTCTCGCCCGACGCCTTTTTCTGCGCCTCATGGAAGCTGCGCACTCGTGCAGCCGCGGACTGGAGCGCCTCGCGCTGCACGGCGGGCAACTCCTCGAAAGCGGTTTTCATTTCCGCCTGCGTGAGCTCGACTTGCTGCATCGATGCGGCATCGAGCCCGTCGAAGCGGCGCGTGTACGCGAGCACCGCCGCATCGCCGCGCTGTTGTACGTCGGCGAGGATGTCGGCCGCCACTTTTTCGATGGCGGCATCCGCCTCGGCGGACCAATGAAGTCGCGCTTTGAACTCGGCCTCGAAATTGGTCGATGCGGTGGAGAGTCGCGCGGGAAATGCGGTCAATTTCATGACGTCAAAGGATCGCAGGGAGGATGGCGGAAAGGGTCACGGCGCGAGGATCAAGGTGTCGTCGCAATCGCCGACGCGAACGCATCGATGATGCGGCGGATGGGCTCGCGCTTGAGCTTGAGCGCCGCTTGGTTCACCACCAGTCGGGCGCTGATTTCCATGATGTGCTCGACCTCGACCAGGTTGTTGGCCCGCAGCGTGTTGCCGGTCGAGACGATGTCGACGATCGCGTCGGCCAGCCCGGTGAGCGGCGCCAGTTCCATGCTGCCGTAGAGCTTGATGAGGTCGACGTGCACGCCCTTGACGGCGAAGAAGTCGCGCGCGATGCCGACGAACTTGGTGGCGATCTTCAGGCGCGCGCCTTGTCGCACTGCATGGGCGTAGTCGAAGTCGGCGCGTGCCGCCACGCTCATGCGGCAGGCGGCGATCTTCAGGTCGAGCGGCAGATACAAGCCGGCGTTGCCGTGCTCGATCATGGTGTCGAGCCCGGTGACCCCGATATCGGCACCGCCCCATTGCACATAAGTAGGCACATCGGACGGCCGGACAAGCACCACGCGCACATCGGGCTGGTTGGTCGCGAGGATCAGCTTGCGTGATTTTTCGGGGTCTTCGGTGACCTCGATCCCGGCCGCGGCCAGCATGGGCAGCGTCTCGTCGAAAATGCGCCCTTTCGATAAGGCCAGCGTGATCAAGCAGACGCTCCTGCCAGACGCTCGATATCTGCACCCAGGCCACGCAGCTTGGTTTCCATGCGGTCGTAGCCGCGGTCGAGGTGGTAAATGCGGTCGATGAGTGTCTCGCCATCGGCAACCAGACCGGCGATGACCAAACTGGCCGAGGCTCGCAGATCGGTCGCCATCACCGTGGCACCCGAAAGTTGCTTTACACCCTCGACCATCGCAACCTTGCCTTCGACGTGAATGGTCGCGCCGAGACGAACCATCTCGTTCACATGCATGAAGCGGTTTTCGAAGATGGTTTCCGTGACCATCGAGGCGCCTTTGGCGATCACGTTGAGTGCCATGAACTGCGCCTGCATGTCGGTCGGAAAGCCCGGGTACTCGGTGGTGCTGAAGCTCTGCGCCGTAAGGTGCGCGTGCGCCGGCCCCTGGGAGCTGATGCGCACGCCGCCCGCTTCCGAAGTCACCTTGCAGCCCGCCTCGCGCAGCTTGTCGATCACCGCGTCCATGTGCTCGGCGCGTGCATGGCGCAGCAGCACATTGCCGCCGGTAGCCGCCACCGCACAGAGGAACGTGCCGGCCTCGATGCGGTCGGCCACCACCGCGTGTTCGCAGCCATGCAGTTTGGCGACGCCCTGAACACGGATGTGGCTGGTGCCGTGGCCTTCGATCTTCGCGCCCATCTTGATGAGCATTTCAGCAAGGTCGACGATCTCGGGTTCTTGCGCCGCATTTTCGAGCAGCGTTTCGCCCTCGGCCAGGGCTGCAGCCATCAAGAAATTTTCGGTGCCGGTCACCGTCACCATGTCGGTCAGGATGCTGGCGCCACGCAGCCGCGTACGGCCCTCCGGCAGCCGCGCGATCATGTAACCGTGCTCGACGACGATCTCGGCGCCCATCGCCTGCAGGCCCTTGATGTGCTGGTCGACTGGACGCGATCCGATGGCGCAGCCGCCCGGCAGCGACACCTTGGCGTGACCGAAGCGCGCCAGCAGCGGGCCGAGCGCCAGCACCGAGGCGCGCATGGTTTTGACCAGTTCGTACGGCGCTTCCGGATTGGTCAGATCGCTCGCGTCGAGCCGCACCATGCCGTTGTCGTCGCGCTCGGCCGCGACGCCCATGTTACGGACCAGCTTAAGCATGGTCGACACATCTTGCAGGCGCGGGACATTGCGAAGCGTCACGGGCTGGTCGGTCAACAGCGCCGCGCACAGTTCGGGCAGCGCGGCATTCTTGGCGCCGGAAATAAGCACTTCGCCCTGGAGCGTGCGCCCACCGCGAATAAGAAGTTTGTCCATCGAGAATCCAGCGAAAAAATCAGGGCCATTGGATGGCCGTCAAAAGCCAGCCGCTATGTTTGCGACGCCGCCCATTCGGTCGGCGTGAAAGTCTTCATCGACAGTGCGTGCACTTCGTCGGTGTGCATTTTCGCACCGAGGGTGGCGTAGACGCGCTGATGTCGCTGGATGGCGCGCTTGCCCTCGAATTCCGCCGACACGATGGTGGCATACCAGTGACGGCCGTCACCTTCCAGCGCGATGTGCTCACACGGCAAGCCTGATTGAATGATCGATTGAAGTTCATCGGATGTCATCTTGCTCAGCCCCGAATTTTGTAACCAATGCGCAGCAGATTGACGGCGATCGCGCTCACGACGAGCCAAGCGACTCCGACAATGCCGAAGCTGAGCCAAGGCGACGCATCGCTCACGCCGAAAAAGCCGTAGCGGAAGCCGTCGATCATGTAGAAAAACGGATTGAGGTGACTGACGGCCTGCCAGAACGGCGGCAGCGATCCGATTGAATAAAACACTCCCGACAAAAAGGTCATCGGCATGATGAGGAAGTTCTGGAACACAGCCATTTGATCGAACTTCTCGGCCCACAGGCCAGCGATCAAACCGAGTGTTCCGAGCATCGCCGAGCCTAAAAACGCGAACACGAGGATCCACACTGGCGCTGCGAACTGCGGCATGGCGAAGAAGATGGTCACGATGAAAACGCCGAGCCCCACTGCCAAGCCGCGGATGATCGACGAACCGACGTAAGCAAAAAACCAGCCCCAGTGCGACAGCGGCGTCAGCAACACGAACACCATGCTGCCCATAATCTTGCTCTGGATGATCGACGACGAACTGTTGGCGAACGCGTTTTGCAGCACGCTCATCATCACCAGACCCGGAATCAGGAACGCGGTGTAGCTGACGGAGCCATAAACCTTAACGTGGTTTTCAAGCACGTGGCCGAACACCATGAGGTAAAGCACCGCGGTGAGAACAGGCGCCCCGACCGTCTGGAATCCAACCTTCCAGAAGCGCAGCACCTCCTTGTATAGCAACGCGTGCCAACCGGTGACGGCGATCATCGCGCCACCTCCAACGGCGCCTGCTCGCCCGCCATCAGGTCGATGAACACGTCTTCAAGATCGGCCTTGCGCATCTCGACGTCTTCCACCGCCACGCCGGCTTCGCGGATCGCGGTCAGCAGTTGTTCCACTTCGTGCGCGTTTTGCGCAGGCAACTGCACGATGCGCCCCGTGATGCGGGCGTGTTGGGCGATGGCCCAAGGCAGCGACGCATCCGTCTTGAAACGCAGCACGTTGCTGGCCGCCGAACTGAGAAGTGCGCTGGTGCGATCGAGCGCAATCACACGGCCCTGTTTCAGCATCGCGATGCGATTGCATAGCGCTTCGGCTTCTTCGAGGTAGTGCGTGGTGAGCAGCACAGTGCTGCCCTGCTTGTTGAGCTTGGCGATGAACTGCCAGAGCGTCTGGCGCAGCTCGACATCGACACCGGCGGTGGGCTCGTCCAGCACGATCACGGAAGGCTTGTGCACCAGCGCCTGAGCCACCAGCACGCGACGCTTCATACCGCCTGAGAGCTGGCGCATGTTTGCGGTCGCCTTGTCGGCCAGACCAAGACTCTGCAACAGCTCGTCGATCCAGGCGTCGTTGTTCTTGATGCCGAAGTAGCCCGACTGAATGCGCAACGACTCTCGCACATTGAAGAACGGGTCGAAGACGAGTTCTTGCGGCACGACGCCGAGCTGACGTCGCGCATCGGCAAAGTCGCGTTGCACGTCGAAGCCGCGGACGCTGATGCTGCCTGTCGTCGGGCGCGAAAGCCCGGCGAGCATGCTGATCAGCGTCGTCTTGCCCGCACCGTTCGGGCCCAGGAGGCCGAAGAATTCGCCCTCTTCGATCTGGAAATTAACATCGTCGACCGCGCGCAAGCCGGGTTTGCCTTGAGCGCGCTGTAGACGGGAGGGAGGGTAGGTCTTGGAGACCGATTGAAAGGAGATCGCTGGCATGGGGAGCCCATGATTTTACGGGTCGGCGCGATTCTGGGGCGCCGTAGGGGCAGCACGGCGCTTAATCGACCACAGGCACCACTTCAGGGAGCGGCAGGCAACAGGCCGGCAACGCCGTAGAGCGAGGCCAGTTCACGCAAGCGGGACGAGAGCCCCTTGACGGCAAAACCGCGCCCGAGCGCGCTGGCTTCACGACGGCATTCGAGCAGCACCGCGATCGCCGACGAGTCGAAATGCGACAGCGCACTGGCATCGATGACTGTCGCCGTGCCGGGCTCCGACTGCCCTGCCATGCCCTGCTGCAGCATGCGCATGCACGCAGGCGCCTCTTCTTGGGTCAACTTGGAGGGCAGGACAAGCATCATGTGTTTGAAGCGGTGGCGATATCAGCTCTTGGCGTCGGTCTTGTTGCGTGCCGCCAGCGTCGCGATCAAACCGTCGATGCCCTTGCTGTTGATCTGCTCGGCGAACTGGGTGCGGTACGTATCCACCAGCCAGACGCCCAAAACATTCAGGTTGTAGACCTTCCAGCCGCTGCCATCGCCCGGCGTGCGCACCAGGCGGTAGTCGAGTTGAACCGGATCGCCACGGCCACGCACTTCGGTACGCACCAGTGCTTCCTTGTCGTCCGGCGAGCCACGGTACGGGCGAATCGTCACGGTTTGATCGCTCACCTGGTCCAACGCGCCAGCGTAAGTACGGACCAGCAGCAACTTGAACTCATCCTGCAGCCGCTTTTGCTGCTCAGGGGTGGCTTGACGCCAAGCCGGTCCGACCGCCGACGAGGTCATGCGCTGGAAGTCGAGATTCGGCATGATCTTGCTGTCGACCAGCGCCATGATCTTGCGTGTGTCGCCCGCCTTGATCGACGTGTCCGCTTTGATCGTGTCGAGGACGTCGGCGGTAATGCGCTTGACAAGCGCATCGGGCGACTCATCCGCGGCCCGAGCGGACGATACGGCAACCAATGCGCCGCCCAGCAGCAGCGCGCCGGCCAGCACGAATTGCCCAAGAGTTCTGCGCTGCAATATGGTGGTGGATTTCATTTGATTCAGTCTGTGCAAAATAACTGTGTAGCTGTCGAAACGGTTTGGAGCGAGGCGCCGACTACAGGGTTCCCCAGGGCAATCGCCATTGCTTGTAAACGGATGCAAAGCACAAAGGAATTGCCAGTGGCCATTTTTCGGCCTACTCGCCATCACCGCCCGAGGCGCCGCCACCCGAGACTTCACTGCGACGATGCTGCATGAACGCGTCCCGCGTAAACGAATACTTGTCGAGCGCTATTTCGTCGAGCATCTGACCGGCTCGCAAGAAAGTGGCGCGCTCGTCGACGACTCTCAAGGCGTAGAGCGAGTTTCGTGCGCCAATGTCATGCACGACCGACAGCACATCACCATAGTGATCGACAGGCAACGCGGCGGTATCGCGGACCGTCGACGGGCCAAGCAACGGCAAAACCACATAGGGCCCCGTCGGAACACCCCAGCGCCCAAGTGTCTGCCCAAAATCTTCGCGATGACGCTCGATGCCGGCTTCCGAGGCGATGTCGAGCAAGCCACCCAGACCAAAGATGGTGTTGACGTTAAGACGCATGAAAGTCTCGGCGCTGTTTTGCAGCTTGAGCTGCATCACGTTATTTGCCAGGCTCCAGACGTCTCCGAGATTGCCGAAGAAGTTGCTGACACCGGTGCGCACCATCAGCGGAAGTGTGTCGCGGTAAGCCGTCGCAACAGGGCGGAGCACAGCGCGGTCGACGCCTTCGTTAAAACGGAAAACGCTTCGGTTGAACGGCTCGAGTGGGTCGATCGGATTCGGCGCCTGGCCGCTGACAGTCGCACAACCGAACGTCGACGCAAGCACGACGGCAGCAATCGCCCATTGGGCGAAGCGCGCCGCATTTGTCGTAGCGTTTCGCGGTTGAATCGTAGTTTTCATTTTTTATTTGGAGTCGCTTGGGTCGCTGGAGCTGCTGGCGATGTGTTTCCATCTGCCGCCTTGCTGAACAAAAACTGGCTGATCAGGTTCTCGAGCACGACGGCCGACTGCGTGTCGGTGATCGTGTCGCCTGCCTGGAGATTTTTCTCGTCTGCGCCGGCCTGAATCCCGATGTATTGCTCACCCAGCAGACCGCTCGTCAAAATCTTGAGGGAACTGTCTTTCGGGAAACTGTAGCGGGTCTGTAACCCAAGCGTCACGCTTGCCTGAAAGTTCTTGTCGTCGAACGTGATCGATTCGACGCGCCCGACCACTACCCCGGCACTCTTGACCGCCGTTTGTGGTTTGAGGCCACCGATATTGTCGAAGCGGGCCGTGACGCTGTATGTCTTTTGAAAGTTAAGGCTCAGCAAGTTAGCCGATTGCAGTGCAAGAAAGAGCAGCGCCGCTGCGCCGATCAGCACGAAGAGCCCGACCCATATATCTTTGTTAGAGCGTTGCATTGATGTTGTCCTACTAGATGCTGAACATCATTGCCGTCAGCAGAAAATCGAGCCCGAGGACGGCCAGCGAAGCCACCACCACGGTGCGGGTGGTGGCGCGCGAGACGCCTTCAGGCGTGGGCTGCGCCTCGAAGCCTTGCAGCAGCGCGATGAAGGTGACCGTGAAGCCGAAAACGATGCTCTTGATCACGCCGTTACCGACGTCACGCCAGACATCGATGCCGCCCTGCATCTGGCCCCAGAAAGCACCCGGGTCGACGCCGAGCATCAGCACGCCCACCACATAGCCGCCGCCGACACCGACGGCACTGAATACCGCGGCGAGCAACGGCATGGTGATCACGCCCGCCCAGAAGCGCGGCGCCAGGATGCGCTGCACCGGATCGACCGCCATCATTTCCATCGCGCTCAGTTGTTCGCCCGCCTTCATGAGACCAATTTCAGCCGTAAGCGACGTGCCGGCGCGGCCCGCGAAAAGCAGTGCGGCGATCACCGGACCGAGCTCGCGTACCAGCGACAAGGCGACCAGCAATCCGAGCGCCTCGGAGGAGCCGTAGCGCTGCAGCGTGTAGTAGCCCTGTAGGCCCAATACGAAGCCGACGAACAAGCCGGACACGCCGATGATGGCCAGCGAATAGTTACCGAGAAAGTGGATCTGGTCGCGAACGAGGCCGAAGCGACGAAGGCTGCGCGCGCCCTGGAACAGCAGGCGCAGGAAGAGCCGCGCACCGTAGCCCAAGTTCGCCAGCTTGCTGCGCACCGCAAAACCGATGTCGGAAGGTTTCCACCAACTCATAGCGGTTCGCCCTTCACCTGGCCGAAGTCTTCTTCGACACTGACACCGGGATAGTGAAAATGCACCGGACCCTCGGGCAGCGCGTTGACGAACTGGTGCACCAGCGAATCGGCGCTCTGGCGAACGTCGCTCGGACTGCCCTGCGCGGCGATCTTGCCGTTGGCCAGCACGATCACGTGGTCGGCGATGCGAAACGTCTCGTCGAGGTCGTGCGACACGACGATGCTGGTCAGCCCCAAAGTGTCGTTCAGACTCCGAATCAGGCGCGCCGCGGTGCCGAGCGAAATCGGGTCGAGACCGGCAAACGGCTCGTCGTACATCACCAGTTCGGGATCCAGAGCGATAGCGCGGGCCAGCGCCACGCGCCGAGCCATCCCGCCGGACACCTCGCTCGGCATCAAATCTCGCGCGCCACGGAGGCCGACCGCGTCGAGCTTCATCAGCACGATGTCGCGGATCAACGCCTCTGTGAGCCGCGTGTGTTCGCGGATCGGGAAGGCGACGTTGTCGAACACGCTCATGTCAGTAAAAAGTGCGCCGAACTGAAACAGCATGCCCATGCGTCGCCGCGCCGCATACAACGCATCGGCTTTCATCAAGCCGACGTCCTTGCCATCGAGCAGCACTTGGCCGCGCTGGGCCCGCAACTGACCACCGATCAGCCTGAGCACCGTGGTCTTGCCACCGCCCGAAGCCCCCATCAATGCCGTGACCTTGCCGCGTGGCACCTCGAAAGAGACGCCATCGAGAATCGGACGCGTGCCGTAGCCGAAGACGACTTCGCGGAATTCGACGAGAGGGGGCGGAACAGGGTCCATTTAATAAAAAAAGCCGGGCGTCTCTTCAGACATTCCGGCGTGGGGTTTCCCCCATGATAAGGGGACAACCGTTGTACTGCAGCTACAGCGAGAGCAATGACTTCAACGTGGCAAGTCGCTGAACCCCATCAAGAATTCATCGACCGATCTTGCCGCCTGGCGACCCTCGCGAATCGCCCACACCACGAGCGACTGCCCGCGCCGCATGTCGCCTGCAGCGAACACCTTGGGCACGTTAGTGGCGTAGCCGCCCGTGAAATCGACCGTGGCCTTGGCATTGCCGCGTCCGTCTTTTTCGATACCGAAGGCGTCGAGCACATTGGCCACCGGATTGACGAAGCCCATCGCCAGCAATACAAGATCGGCTTTCAGAATCTGTTCGCTGCCCGCGACTTCGACCATCTTGCCGTCCTTCCATTCCACGCGGACGGTCTTGAGACCGGTGATCTTTCCTTTTTCGCCGATGAATTCCTTGGTCGAGATAGCGAACTCGCGCTCGCACCCTTCCTGGTGGCTGGAGCTGGTGCGCAGCTTGATCGGCCAATAAGGCCACGTCATCGGCCGGTTTTCTTCCTCCGGCGGCTGTGGCATGACTTCGAATTGCGTCACGCTCACCGCGCCATGACGATTGCTGGTGCCGACGCAATCTGAGCCGGTGTCGCCGCCGCCGATCACGATGACGTGCTTGCCATCGGCCCGCAGCTGACCTTTGACCTTGTCACCCGCATTGACCCGGTTTTGTTGCGGCAGGAATTCCATCGCGAAATAAATACCGTCCAGTTCGCGGCCGGGCACCGGCAAATCGCGCGACTGCTCTGATCCACCGGTCAACAGCACCGCGTCGAACTCCTTGTCGAGCTGCTCGGGCGTGACGGTTTCCTTGGCCAGGTTGACAACCTTCGAGCCCTTGCCCATCGGCTCCTTCGCAGCGCCAATGACGACGCTGGTGCGGAAGGTCACGCCCTCGGCCTTCATCTGTTCGACGCGGCGATCGATGTGCGTCTTCTCCATCTTGAAGTCCGGAATGCCATAGCGCAGCAGGCCGCCGATGCGGTCGTTCTTCTCGAAGAGCGTCACGTCATGGCCAACGCGTGCCAACTGCTGCGCCGCAGCCAGTCCGGCCGGGCCGGCGCCAACCACGGCAACCTTCTTGCCGGTCCTGTGCTTGGCCACACGCGGCTTGACCCAGCCTTCGTCCCATGCGCGATCGATGATGGCGTGCTCGATGGATTTGATGCCGATCGGGTCGTCGTTCACATTCAACACGCAGGCGGCCTCGCACGGCGCGGGGCAAATGCGGCCAGTGAACTCGGGGAAGTTGTTGGTCGAGTCGAGCACCGCAAAGGCGTTTTTCCAGTCGTTGCGGTACACCAGATCGTTGAAGTCCGGAATGACGTTGTTGACCGGGCAGCCGCTATTGCAGAACGGCGTACCGCAGTCCATGCAGCGAGCGCCTTGCACCTTGGCCTCGTCGGGCGTGAGGGCGACGACGAATTCCTTGTAGTGCTTGACGCGCTCGTCGATGGGCTTGTAGCCCTCTTCGATGCGCTCATGCTCCATGAAGCCAGTGATCTTTCCCATCGTGCTGTCCTGTCTTTTTTATGGATCGTGTCGTGGTCTGTGTGCTTGCGCGTCAGACCGCGGCCGGCGTGCGAACCGCCTTGGATTCGAGCCCCGCCTGCGCGTTGTTGCCGCTGCTGGCGAGTTCCAACTTCCGGTCGTGGATCTCGCCGAGCGCGCGCTTGTATTCGTTCGGGAACACTTTCACGAACTTGCTGCGCGCCATCGGCCAGTCGTCGAGCAGTTCGCGCGCGCGCTTGCTGCCGGTCCAGCGGTGGTGCTCTTCGAGCAGCTTGCGCAGTTGCGCTTCGTCGGTGATGCCGTTGTGCCAGATCGAGCGCTTGATGGTCGCGGTCTGCTCGGCGGTGGTCAGCACCTTTTCGAGCGTGACCATCGCCATGTTGCAGCGCGAAGCGAACTGGCCGTCTTCGTCATAGACGAAAGCCACACCGCCGCTCATGCCGGCCGCGAAGTTGCGGCCGGTCTTGCCGAGCACCGCCACCGTGCCGCCAGTCATGTACTCGCAGCCGTGGTCGCCAGTGCCTTCGACCACTGCGGTCGCGCCCGAAAGCCGCACCGCGAAGCGTTCGCCACCCACGCCGCAAAAGTAGGCCTCGCCGGTCGTGGCGCCGTACATCACCGTATTGCCGACGATGGTGTTACGCACCGCTTCGCCGCGGAAATCGAGACTTGGCCGCACCACGATGCGTCCGCCCGACAAGCCCTTGCCGGTGTAGTCGTTGGCATCGCCGATGAGGTACAGCGTGATGCCGCGCGCCAGGAACGCGCCAAACGATTGCCCGCCCGTGCCTTCGAGCTGAATGCGGATCGAATCGTCCGGCAACCCTTCAGGATGCACCCGCGTCAGCGCGCCCGACAGCTTGGCGCCAACCGTGCGGTTGACGTTGCGAACCACCTCGATGAACTGCACCTTCTCGCCCTTGTCGATGGCCGCACGCGACTTCTCGATGAGCTTGGTGTCGAGGTTGTGCTCCAGCCCGTGGTCCTGGTTCTCGACATGGAAACGCGGCACGTCGGCCGGCACGTTCGGCAGCGCGAACAGCCGACTGAAATCGAGGCCGCTGGCCTTCCAGTGAGCGATGCCCTTTTTCATGTCGAGCAGGTCGGCGCGGCCGATCATTTCGTTGACCGTGCGCATGCCCAGTTGCGCCATAATCTGGCGCATCTCTTCTGCGACGAAGAAGAAGTAGTTGACGACGTGTTCAGGCTTGCCAGAGAACTTCCTGCGCAGCACCGGATCTTGCGTGGCCACGCCCACCGGACAGGTGTTCAGGTGGCACTTGCGCATCATGATGCAGCCTTCGACGATCAGCGGCGCGGTGGCAAAACCGAACTCATCGGCACCCAGCAGCGCGCCGATCGCGACGTCGCGACCGGTCTTCATCTGGCCATCGGCCTGCACCCGCACCCGGCCGCGCAGGCGATTCAGCACCAGCGTCTGCTGGGTTTCGGCCAGGCCGATTTCCCACGGGCCGCCTGCATGCTTGATCGATGACCACGGCGATGCGCCGGTGCCGCCGTCGTGCCCGGCAATCACGATGTGATCGCTCTTGCACTTGGTCACGCCGGTCGCGACCGTGCCCACGCCCACTTCGCTCACGAGCTTGGTGCTGATCGTGGCGTGCGGTGCGACGTTTTTCAGGTCGTGAATCAGCTGCGCCAGGTCTTCGATGGAATAGATATCGTGATGCGGCGGCGGCGAGATCAGGCCCACGCCCGGCACCGAATACCGCTGCTTGCCGATGTACTCGGTCACCTTTCCGCCGGGCAACTGGCCGCCTTCGCCGGGCTTGGCACCCTGAGCCATCTTGATCTGGATCTGGTCGGCCGAAGTCAGGTATTCCGCCGTGACGCCGAAGCGGCCCGATGCCACCTGCTTGATCTTCGAGCGCAGCGAATCGTTGGCTTGCAGCGGCAAGTCGACTTCGACGTTGGCCTCGCCGATCACGCTTTTCAGCGTGTCGCCGAGCTTGATCGGGATGCCCTTGAGCTCGTTGCGATAGCGATTCGGATCTTCACCGCCCTCGCCCGTGTTGCTCTTGCCGCCGATGCGGTTCATGGCGACGGCCAGCGTCGAATGAGCTTCGGTCGAAATAGAACCCAGCGACATCGCGCCGGTGGCAAAGCGCTTGACGATGTCGGCCGCCGATTCGACCTCTTCCACCGGAATCGCTTTGGACGGATCGAGCTTGAACTCGAACAGGCCGCGCAAAGTCATGTGCCGACGGCTCTGGTCGTTGATGATCTGCGCGTATTCCTTGTACGTGCTCCAGTTGTTGGCACGCGTGCTGTGCTGCAGCTTGGCGATCGCGTCGGGGCTCCACATGTGTTCTTCGCCGCGCGTGCGCCATGCGTATTCGCCGCCGGCATCCAGCATGCTTTCCAGCACCGGATCGTCGCCGAACGCGGCGGCATGCATGCGCAGGGCTTCTTCCGCAATCTCGAAGACGCCAATGCCTTCGACGCGGCTCGCAGTGCCGGTGAAATACTTGCCGATCGTGTCGCTGTTCAGGCCGATGGCCTCGAACAACTGCGCGCCGCAGTAGCTCATGTAGGTGCTCACGCCCATCTTGGACATGATCTTCGACAGGCCCTTGCCGATCGCCTTCACGTAGTTGTAAACAGCCTTCTCTGCGGACAGGTCACCTGGCAGATCAGCGTGCATCGCCGCCAGCGTTTCCATCGCGAGGTACGGGTGCACGGCTTCGGCACCATACCCGGCCAGCACGCCGAAGTGATGCACTTCGCGGGCGCTGCCGGTTTCGACCACCAGGCCGGCGGTCGTGCGCAAGCCTTCGCGAACGAGGTGCTGATGGATCGCGCTGGACGCCAGCAAGGAAGGAATAGCAACCTGCGTCAGGCTGACCGCGCGGTCGCTGACGATCAGAATATTGCTGCCGCTTTTAATCGCGTCGACCGCTTCGGCGCAGAGCGATGCGAGCTTGGCCTCGACGCCTTCGCGCCCCCAATCGGCCGGGTAGGTAATGTCGAGTGTCGTGCTCTTGAACTTGCCCTTGGTGTGCCGCTCGATGTCGCGCAGCTTGGCCATGTCGGCGAAGTCGAGAATCGGCTGGCTCACCTCCAGCCGCATCGGCGGGTTGACCTGGTTGATGTCCAGCAGGTTGGGCTTGGGGCCTACAAATGACACCAGCGACATGACGATGGCTTCGCGAATCGGGTCGATCGGCGGGTTCGTCACCTGCGCGAACATCTGCCGGAAGTAGTTGTACAGCGGCTTGTTCTTGTTGGAGAGCACCGCCAGCGGGCTGTCGTTGCCCATGGAGCCGATGGCCTCCTCGCCGGCCTGCGCCATCGGGCTCATCAGGAACTTGATGTCTTCCTGGGTGTAGCCAAAGGCCTGCTGACGGTCGAGCAGCGATACCGCGCTAACAGGAATTTCCACGGGCGTCACAGTCGAGCCGACGCTGTCGAGCTTGATGCGCAGGTTCTCGATCCACTGCTTGTACGGCTTGGTGTTGACGACGTAGGCCTTGAGCTCGTCGTCGTCGATCATGCGACCCTGTTCCAGGTCGATCAGGAACATCTTGCCCGGCTGCAGGCGCCATTTGCGCAGGATCTTGTGCTCGGGAATCGGCAGCACGCCCGACTCGCTGGCCATGATGACCAGGTCGTCGTCGGTCACGCAGTAGCGGGATGGACGCAGACCGTTGCGGTCGAGCGTGGCGCCGATCTGGCGGCCGTCGGTGAAGACGATCGATGCCGGGCCGTCCCACGGCTCCATCATCGCGGCGTGGTATTCGTAGAACGCGCGACGCCGCTCGTCCATCGTGGTGTGCTGCTCCCACGGCTCCGGGATCATCATCATCACGGCCTGGCTGATCGGATAGCCGGCCATCGTCATCAGCTCGAGGCAGTTGTCGAAGGTGGCGGTATCTGACTGACCTGCAAAGCTGATTGGGTAAAGCTTTTTCAGGTCTGGGCCGAGCACCGGTGAGGCCATCACGCCTTCGCGCGCCTTCATCCAGTTGTAGTTGCCGCGCACCGTGTTGATTTCGCCGTTGTGCGCGACGTAGCGGTATGGGTGCGCCAGCGGCCACTTCGGGAAAGTGTTGGTAGAAAAGCGCTGATGTACCAGGCCGATGGCCGAAATGCAGCGTTCGTCCAGCAGGTCGAAGTAGTAGGTGCCGACCTGGTCGGCCAGAAGCAGGCCCTTGTAGACCACGGTGCGACTCGACATGCTCGGCACGTAGTACTCGGTGCTGTGCTTGAGCGCCAGATTCTGGATGTTGGCGCTCGCGGTCTTGCGGATCACGTAGAGCTTCCGCTCCAGCGCGTCCTGCACGATGACGTCGTTGCCACGACCGATAAACACCTGCCGCAGTATCGGTTCGGTTTTCTTGACCGCCGGCGACATCGGCATTTCGCGGTTGACCGGCACATCGCGCCAGCCCAATAGCACTTGGCCTTCGGCCTTGATGGCACGCTCCATCTCCTGCTCGCAGGCCATGCGCGACGCATGCTCTTTCGGCAAGAAGATCATGCCGACGCCATATTCGCCATACGGTGGCAACGTCACGCCCAGCTTGCTCATCTCCTCGCGGTACAGCGCATCGGGAATCTGGATCAGGATGCCGGCGCCATCGCCCATCAACTTGTCTGCACCGACTGCGCCGCGATGGTCGATGTTCTCGAGGATCTTGAGCGCCTGCGTCACGATGTCGTGGCGCTTTTCGCCCTTGATATGGGCGACGAAGCCGAGGCCGCAGGCGTCGTGCTCATTCGAGGCCGAATACAGACCGTGTTGTTCGAGATGCTTGATTTCGTCGTCCGTGGTCATGGGCGCTCCTTCATTTTTTTCGCAGGGATGTCGAGGATATTGCGATGCACAAACAATGCCAAATACTTTATTTGGGGTCAGATTCCAATTTATTCAAAAACCAGAGTTGTCGAGTTAAATAAGGGACATATCAAAAACAATAGCATCCCGGTCAATACTGGCCATGCATCGCGGGCGCTTCTACGGTGCCGGTTCGCGCACTGGTCGGCCTGCCTTTGCCTTTATGACCCGGCGCTCTGTTGTCTTCTGTAACGATTCGGCGAACGTCACATCGCCCAATGCCCATCCTTGCAGGGCAGCGTCGGTCAATGACATGGCTTCGGAGGCCGAAATTCCCCTCCGCACCAGCTCCGCATAGCCCGCCTCGCGCGCAAAAGGCGTGTTGCCGAGCAACCAGTATTGCGGAGGCGGCGTGAGCGCTTTGTCATGGCGTTGGCCAGCGTAATGCCCGTAGCTCGACCAAGCAAATTCGGCCACGTCGATCGCCGCGCCTGAACGCAATGGATTGAGGTCCATGTAGGCCATGCATCTCATCATCCAAAGCTCGGGCTGAATGACGGTCGACCGATATCGGCCTTCCCACAAGGTGCCGCTGCGGCCATGCCGGTCGTTGAACCAACGCACATAGCCTCTGCCCACAGCCTGCATCAGCTGTGGCAGACCGCTGACGGTCGAAGGCGTGAGCAGCAAATGAAAGTGGTTGTCCATCAGCACGTACGCATGCAACGCCACGCCCAATCGCGGGGCGGCGTCCGCCACGAGTGCGAGCAGTCGCTCGCGATCGATGCGGTCTGTAAAGATGGGCTGCCGGTTGTTGCCACGCTGGATCACGTGGTGCGGAAGGTCCGCCAGCGTGAGTCGAGGCAGCCGTGCCATAGCGCGCGTTCAGGGCAGGCGAAAACGAGTTTCGAGCAACGCCGACAGGCCGAACTCGCCCAGCAATCCCTTCAACCGCTCGGCCGCACTGGCTTTGAATTGACCGGTGCGGCGCGCGATGATGAGTTCGTTCTTCATGCTGTGCTCCCAGCCCACCAGCTCGGTCACGGTCACCTGGTAGCCATGCGCTTCCAGCAGCAGGCAGCGCAGCACGTTGGTGAGCTGACTGCCGATCTCGCGCGTGTGAAGCGGATGGCGCCACAGTTCTGCGAGCGGCGTGCGCGAGAGCGACAGCGCTTTCGTTTCGCGAAGGCATGCGGCCACTTCCGCCTGACAGCATGGCACCAGCACCATGAACGCCGCTTGTTTGGCCAGTCCGAAGGCGATGGCATCGTCGGTCGCGGTATCGCACGCATGCAGCGCGGTCACCATGTCGATGCGGTCGGGCAACGCCAGAGATTCAGTCGACTCGGCCACGGTCAGGTTCAAAAAGGACATGCGTCCAAACCCGAGTTGCGCAGCCAGCATGCGCGACTTCTCGACGAGCTCCGCACGCGTCTCTATGCCATACACGTGACCGTCGCCAAGCGCCTTGAAGAAAAGGTCGTAGACGATAAAACCCAGGTAGGACTTGCCAGCGCCATGGTCCGCCAGCGTCGCATGCGCGCCGCCATCGGGCAGTTCGCGCAGCAGCTTCTCGATAAACTGGAACAGGTGATACACCTGCTTGAGCTTGCGCCGCGAATCCTGGTTCAGCCGGCCTTCGCGGGTCAGGATGTGGAGCTCTTTCAGCAACTCGATCGATTGCCCAGGGCGCAGCTCTTGGAGCACATCCGCTTCGGCCTTCGCTGCTTTCCCGACCTTCGCTGTCTTGTGCGCACCAGCGGCTTTGACGAAGGTGCTCACCGGAATGAGCCTCCCGGGCCGACATCGAGCGCAGCCCATCCTTCAGCCCCAAGCGTTGTCAGCGTTTCAATGTTTCGCTCGAAGATGGCGTCCGCCTCGGGAAAGGCATCGACGGCGCGACTCACGCTCTCTTCACGTAGCAGATGCAGCGTCGGATACGGCGCGCGATTGGTGGCGTTGGCGATGTCGTCCGGTGCGGCCCCCGCGAACTCGAAGCGCGGATGAAAGCTCGCGAGCTGAAGCTCGCCGTCGAAACCGGCCCGCGCCAGGCTGCGCTCGGCACGCTGCGTGAAATCGTTGAAGTCCAAAAAATCCACCAAGGTGTTGGGTGCGATCAAAAGTGTGGTGTCCCGCTCGGAGGGCGCGCATTTCGCCAGCTCCGCCGCCTCGTGCATCAGCGCTTCCATCAAGCCGGCATCGTCATTTCCTGCCGAATAAACAGCGTACCGGATCTGCCCCTTGACGTGCACCGCCTTCGCAAAGGGACACAAGTTGAGCCCGATGACAGCACGCTCGAGCCAGTGTCGCGTATCGGCCTCTGCCTGCATCCCTGGGATTGTGGCAGCGATGCTCATGTCACGTTGATGGGTGCCCATGGGACGCTCACGCCGCACCCATCGAGGTGCGTGGGCTGCCTAGCCTGGCCGCCAGCACGATGCCCACCACCGAGCACGCCAACGTGACGACCCATGTCCATTGCCATCCCCCGACGCGATGCGCCAACCAGGCTACGACGGGCGGTGCAAGAAACTGGCCGAGCGCCGACGCCTGCTGCATCATGCCGACGGTCGTGGAAATCGTCGTGGGGCTGGGCGCCACTCGCACGGCAAGCATGAAAAGCGTCGCCGGCACCACCCCACCGCTGAGCGAAAAGAGGCACACCGCCGCATACCGAACTGCCGGCGGCAACACCACTGCGTCGACGCCGTGGCCCCATTGGGCAAACGCCACGATGCCGGCGACCGCCATGGTTCCGAAGCCAAATCGCAACACGAACGCGGGCTCGACGCCCCGCTGCAGCAGACGTCCGCCGACCAGATTGCCGATGATGTTCATCGCTGCCGCCAGAGCAGTCAGCACTGCGTTCCAACCCGCCGGCACGCCGACTTCTGCATAGATCGCCGGCAGGAAACCGATGACCGCGATCCACTGAGACGAGTACACGGCGAAGGCGAGCGAAACGCGGCGCGGGCCTGCGGCGCGCAAGGTTTCGCCGAGCCGCGACGTCCAACGTGGGCCGCCTTGCGCGCCGACCGCAGCGATCGCGCGATCGGCCGGCACCGACCGCCAAACCCAGACACAAGCACATGCTGAAACGGCGGACAAAGCCCACCACCAGCCTTGCCATCCCATCGACGCGATAAGCATCGGACCTAGCAGCAACGCGAGAGCGACCCCCAACGGCATGTAGGCGCCCCAAAAACCCATCGCCAACTTCTCTAGGCCGGCAGGGACGACGGCCCGAATGAGCCCAGGCGCGGGCATCACCGTCAGCAGAAAGCCGATGCCTTCCAATGCGCGCAGCACCATAAGCAACGGCAGCGCGTACGGCCCCGGCGTCACGCAGCCGCCGCCGATGCTGGCAAGAGTGACGACGAGCAACCCGATCAGCATGCTGCGTCGCAGTCCGATCGTGTCGGCGGCTAACCCGACCAGCAGCCCCAAAGTCATGCCGGCAGCTTGCACCAAAGACAACATAAAGCCTGCTTCCACAAGACCTATGCCGAACGTGGCCTGAAGCGCGGGCACTGCCGGCGGAAGCTTGCCGAGATGAAGCGCTGCGCCCACACCGGCCGCGATCACCGCGAACGCTGCTGCAGGTATGCGCGCCGTCGGAACGTTGGCGGGCGCTACGCCATCCATCGCTGTCCGGTCAGGCGCTCGTGCTCGCGCATCGCGAAGCGATCGGTCATGCCGGCGATGTAGTCCGCCACGGCACGATGGCGATCGGTACGGGCGGCGAACGATTCGGGCATGTCGTCCGCGCGATCGAGGTAGGCCGCGAACAGTCCGCGTACCACCGCCTGGGCGCGCTCCGAGGTCGCAGTCACCTGCGCATGACGATACAGGTTAGCGAACAAAAACCGCTTGAGTTGAATCGATTGCGCACGCATCGACTCACTGAACCGCACCAGCGGTGAAGCGCGACGCACGGCGTCCGCATCGGCCGGTGTCGCAGCAGCGAGCGCAGCTTTGGTTGCGTCGATGACGTCGTAGACCTGCGCGCTGAGCATCCGTCGAATGGTCTCGTACAGCACGCGCCGTCCGTGCAGTTGCGGATGTTCTTGCAGCGCTTCTCGCCGATACCGCTCGAACAGTTCGACCTCGGCCAGGCTTTCGACGGTGATCAGTCCCGAGCGGACTCCGTCGTCGATGTCGTGCGCGTTGTAGGCGATCTCGTCGGCCAGATTGCAGAGTTGCGCTTCAAGCGCGGGTTGTGTGCCGTCAAGAAAGCGCCGGGCCACACCATTGGGCTCTTCGGCTTCGATGCGTTCGGCGTTGGCGCGCGAGCAGTGCTTGAGGATGCCCTCGCGTGTCTCGAAGCTGAGGTTGAGCCCGTCGTACTGCGGATAGCGATGTTCGAGCGTGTCGACCATGCGCAGGCTTTGCAGGTTGTGCTCGAAGCCGCCATGCGTCCGCATACAGTCGTTGAGCGCGTCCTGACCAGCATGGCCGAAGGGCGTGTGGCCAAGGTCGTGCGCCAGCGCGATCGCTTCGACAAGGTCTTCGTTCAACTGGAGTGCACGCGCGATGGAGCGTCCCAATTGCGCGACTTCGAGCGAGTGCGTGAGGCGGGTGCGAAAGAGATCGCCCTCGTGGTTCAGGAACACCTGTGTTTTGTAGACCAGCCGCCTGAACGCGGTGGAGTGCACGATGCGGTCGCGGTCACGCTGAAAGTCATCGCGCGTGGGCGCGGGTGGCTCGTCATGCAGCCGGCCACGCGACTGCGCCGGGTCGCAGGCGTAAGGCGCGATCAGGCCTCGCAACATTGAACAAGCACCTCGCGCACCATGGCTTCAGGCGCAGCGGCCACTTTGGCTGAGCCGGGCGTGTCGATGACCACGAACCGGATCTCGCCGGCTTCCGATTTCTTGTCGACGCGCATCAGTTCGAGGTACCGCTCTGCCCCCAGGGCCGGCCCTGTGATCGGCAAGCCGGCTCGCTGAATCAAGCGGGTGAGTCGCGCGACGAACGCTGCGTCGACGCCTCCCAATTTGTGAGAAAGATGGGCCGCCATCACCATGCCGCAACCAACCGCTTCGCCATGAAGCCACTCGCCGTATCCCAGACCGGACTCGATCGCATGACCGAATGTGTGACCGAAATTGAGGATTGCCCGAAGGCCTGTTTCACGCTCGTCCTGCGCCACCACTTCGGCCTTGATCTCGCAACTGCGCTTGACCGCATGAGCCAGCGCGGCCGGCTCCAGCGCAACCAGCGCATCGACGTTGGCCTCGATCCAGTCGAAGAACACCATGTCGTAGATCGGACCGTACTTGATCACCTCCGCCAACCCGGCGCTCAGTTCGCGCGGTGGTAGCGTTTGCAGTGTGGCAAGGTCGCAGAGCACCAGATGCGGCTGGTAGAACGCGCCGATCATGTTCTTGCCGAGCGGATGATTGATGGCAGTCTTGCCACCCACCGACGAATCGACCTGCGCCAGCAACGTCGTCGGCACCTGGACAAACGGCACGCCGCGCATGTAGCTCGCTGCGGCAAAGCCGGTCATGTCGCCGACGACACCACCGCCGAGCGCGAACAGCACGGTCTTGCGATCGGCGCCGTGCCCGAGCAACGCGTCGAAGATGAGATTGAGCGTCGCCCAATCCTTGTGCACTTCGCCATCAGGCAATACGAGCGTCTCGACCCTGCGGTAGCGCTTCGAGAGCGTCGTTTTCAAGGCGGCGGCATACAGCGGCGCAACCGTCGTATTGGTGACGATCAACGCCATCGAAGCGACGGGCGCTGCGTCGAACGCATCGGGTTCGTCGAGCAGTTCGGCAGCAATCAGGATGGCGTAGCTGCGGTCGCCGAGATCGATCTCGACACGGTCACGAAGTGCTGTCTGTGGCATGGCCCTGAGTGTAGAGGTGACTGCAACGCGTCAAAGCGGCGGCGCGATCTGAGGCTGGGGCTCCGGAATGACGATGCCGGCAAGTTCCAGCTGCATCACGATGATGTTGACCAGCATTGCAACCGATGGTCTGCCCGTGTCCACGACATCGTGCGCGGTGTCTCGATACAGGGGGTCGCGCGCGTCATGCAATTCACGGAGCCGTCCCAGCGGATCGGCAACCTGCAGCAAAGGCCGTTTGACGTCGTGTCTCAGTCTGCGAAACAAATCCTCGGGCGAAGAACGCAAATAGATGACGTGAAAATGATCGCGCAGCTGCGTTCGATTGGCTTCGCGGAGCACAGCACCACCGCCCGTGGCCAGCACGCCGTGTGCGTTCGAAGCCAGATCGGCAATCGCCTGTTGTTCGATGTCCCGAAAAGCGACTTCGCCTTCACGATCGAAAAATTCGCGAATCGAGCAGCCGATGCGGTGCTCGATAACCTGGTCTGTGTCGACGAAAGGGAGCTGCAAGCGCTGACCCAGGCGCCGTCCTACTGCGGATTTTCCGGCGCCGGGCAGACCGACGAATGCGACCGCCACGCGGGTCGGCTGACGCTGCGCGCGATCAGCGCGCGGCGTTGCGGTCGGTAATCATCTTCGGGGTGATAAAGACGAGCATTTCGGTCTTGTTTGCAACGCGATTGCGCGTACGGAACAGTGCGCCAAGGTAGGGCACTTCACCGAGCACCGGTACGCGCGATTCATCGTTGGATTCGGTGAGTTCGAAGATACCACCGATCACCACAGTGCCGCCGTTCTCAACCAGCACCGACGTCTGCACGTGCTTGGTGTTGATCGCGAAACCGGCGGTCGTCGCCTGTCCGACCGTGTCCTTGTTGACGTCGAGCGTCAGGATGATGTTGCCTTCCGGCGTGATCTGCGGCGTCACTTCGAGCTTCAAGTTCGCCTTTCGGAAAGCGATCGAGGTCGCACCGCTGGACGTCGCCACTTGGTATGGCAGTTCTGTGCCTTGCTCGATCAGCGCCTTGGTCTGATCGGCGGTCACGACGCGGGGAGCGGACACCACTTTGCCCTTGCCGTCGGCTTCGAGCGCGGAGATTTCCAGGTTCAGCATCCGGGAGAAGCTGGAGTTGAAGAGGGAGATGGCGAAGGTGCCGGGTGCATTGCCAGTACCGCTGGGGCTGGTCGCGGGCAAATTGATGAAGTTCGAATTGGTGAACGTAGTGAGCGCGCTGCCAGCAGTGGTCGCGGTCGCAGGCGTCACGGTCGGCCCCACGCCGAGGTTGCCGAAAACGCGATTGCCGTTGTTTGATCCGACAACGCCGCCACCGATGCCACCACCGAGCCGCACTCCAAGCGATTTGCCGAAGGTGTCGGATGCTTCGACGATCCGTGCTTCGATCAGAACTTGGCGAACCGGAATGTCCAGCTTGGTGATCATTTCAGCGACCTGAGCCAACCGCGCCGGAATATCGGTCACGAACAGCTGATTGGTACGCGGCTCGGCAATCACGCTGCCGCGCGCTGTCAACAGGCGCGCGCTGCTAGAACCAGAACCGCCGCTTGCCGACCCCGAACCGGTGATCTGTCCTTGCAAGTCCACCGCTTTGGTGTAGTTCAGCTGGAACGATTGCGTGCGCAACGGTTCGAGATTTTCGATCGCCGCCTTGGCTTCGAACTCCACCTTCTCCTTGGCGTTGATTTCGTCTTTCGGCGCGATCCAGAGCACGGTGCCGTTCTTGCGCATGCCCAGGTTCTTGGCCTGCATGATGATTTCGAGGGCTTGGTCCCAAGGCACGTCTTTCAGACGCAGCGTCAGGGCGCCGGTCACCGAATCCGACGTCACGATATTGAAGTTCGTGAAGTCCGCGATAACCTGGAGTAGCGAGCGAATTTCGATGTTCTGGAAGTTCAGCGACAGTTTTTCGCCGTTGTAGCCCACACCTTGCGTCAGCTTCGTCGGGTCGACCTTGCGGGGACGCACTTCGACGACAAATTGGTTCTCGCTCTGGTAGGCGCTGTGCTCCCACTCGCCGCGCGGCTCGATGACCATGCGAACACGATCGCCGGCTTGTTGGGTGGTGATGAGTTGTACCGGCGTACCGAAGTCGGACACGTCGAGGCGACGGCGAAGGCCTTCAGGCAACGTCGACTTGGTGAATTCGACCACCAGGTTCTTGCCTTGCTGCTTGATGTCGACGCCGACCTGGTTGTTCGCCAGATCGACGATCACACGCCCTGTGTTGTCGGCGCCGAGCCGGAAATCGACATCACGCAGCGGCACCATGTCGCGGTTGCGGTTCTCAGCGAAGGACGACTGGGTCGAAGCAACCAATGCGGTACCTGCCACCGGCTCGAGCGACACGATCAGGGACTTGCCCTGGATCTCGGTCTTGTATGCGGTCGCCTGCTTGAGGTTCATAACCAGACGCGTCCGATCGCCTGCCTGGACAACGTTCACAGAACGCAAGTTACCCTGGTTGACATCGACAGTGGAACGACCGATGGCATTGGTGATGCCCGGGAAATCAAGCGCAATGCGCGCAGGCGCCTGGATGACGAAGCCGGTTGGCACCGCCGACAACGGCTGGGTCAAATCGATGCGGATGACTTCCGTGCCCGACTGGACCGAACTTGTGATCGATTCAATGGCGTTTTGCGCTTGCGCGATGGCAGCCACTCCAAGCGCCACGAGGGTCACGCTGGTGGCGCGCAGCCACCGAGCAAGCACTGTTTTTTGTCGGTTCATTTTGCCTTCTCTTGCAACTGCAACTTCGCCACGCGTTCGATCCACTCACCGGCGGCGTCCTGCACGATTTCACGCAGGCCGAGTTCGGTTTCACTGATATTGGTAATGCGGCCGTAGTTAAGGCCAAGGTGATTGCCCACACGCACCTGGTAAAGCAGCTTGTCAACGCTCACGAGCGCAACCGGCTGCCCATTGCGGGTCAGGCTACCGACCATCGCCATCGAATCCAGCGGAAACGCTTCAAGCGATTCTTTCCGACGGGAGAGCTCCGGTGCGATCAAGCCCGAGCTGCTCGGCTGGCTCGAATCGCGACGCAAAGCCTGCGTCAGCTTCTGTATGTTGAAGGGCTCGAACGAAGCCGCCTCTGTGTAGGCCTGCGGGGTGAATTTCTTGGGCTCGGAAATCGGCGGCACGGTCGGCTTGACCTGCGCGCGCTGCTCCGCCATCCAGCGCTGGAGATCGTCCCGGTCGGAGTTGCCGCATGCCGTAAGCGCAAACGCCGCGGCACCTATGCATAGCAAGGCACGCGCGCTCATTTCTTGACCTTTGCTGCAGCTGCGGCGGCAGCGCGTTGGGAAGCCTGCTCGTCAGGATCCAGGTAGCGGAACGTACGCGCAGTGGCGTCCATGGTGAGCCCGCCATCTTTCTGCGGCGTTATCGCCAGATTGTTCAGCGTCACGATGCGAGACAGGTTGGCGACGTCGGCGGCAAAGGCGCCCATATCGTGATAGCGCCCGGTCACCTTCAGCGCGATAGGCAGTTCAGCGTAATAGTCCTTCACTACGATTTGCCCAGGGCGGAACAGCTCGAACTGAAGACTTCGACCTAATCCGGCTTGGTTGATGTCCGACAACAAAGCGTCCATTTCAGCTTTGCTGGGCAGCTGCTTCTCAAGCAACGTCACGTATTGCTGGACCTGCTCGCGCTGCTTTTTAAGAAGGTCGAGGTTTGCTGCCAGTGCGACCTTCTTTTGAAAGTCGACGCGCAGAGCCACTTCCTTCGCGCGCTCTGCCTCCAACTCGTCATTTGAGTTTGTCAGCCAGACGAACCAGAGCGCCGCAAGCACGGCGATGACCACCGCAATGAACAGCGCGAAGCGTGGCGCTAATGGCCACATCGAAGGATCGTTAGGGTTCAGTCCGCGAAACTGATCACCGAACCGCCGCATGGAAGCGGCGAAATCGATATTGCGTGTGGGGCGTCGTGTTGCCATGGCTTCCTACCCCTTTGCAGCGGCCGATGCCACTGGTGCGCCAGGTGCGCCCTTTTCCACATCGGTCGGTCGCTTGACGCCGATGCGCATGGTGAAGTTAGCCACCCGACGCTGGTCGCGCGGTGTGAGGTTCACGCTGGCGGACGTGATTTCGACCAGTTCCGGCTTGACAAGCCAGGGGCTGTTGTTGCCCAGGTTGCGCAGCAGTTCAGAGACGCGTTCGTTCGACTGCGCCATGCCTTGCAACGTCACCGTCTGGTTGTCCTGCTTCATGCTGGTGAGGTAAACCCCATCCGGTAACTGGCGGACCAATTCGTTGAGCAGATGCACCGGCAGATTGCGATCGCCCTGCAAATCTTCTACGGCGGTCTGCCGCGCGCGCAGTGCTGCGATTTCAGATTGGAGCGTCGAGATTTCCTTGATCTCGCTTTCGAGCTTGGTGATCTCGGAATGAAGATACGTGTTCTTGGACTGCTGACCCGAAATTTGCGTTTGGTACCAAACGTAGGCGCCGCCGGCAAGCAGCACGCCGAGCAAAGCAGCCGCGCCCAGCGAGGCGTAGAAGGTCTCTTTCCGGCGTTTGCGAGCCGCTTCGCGGTGCGGAAGCAGGTTGATCAAAATCACTGCAAGAACCTCCGCATCGCCAAACCGCAAGAAGTCAGGTAGGAGGGCGCTTCACGACGCACCTTCTTCTCCCTGATATTTGCGCCGATTTCCATGCCGTCGAAGGGATTGACCAACGAACATGCAAACGAAGTTTGACGGGTGACGGCACTGGTCAAGCCGGGCAAAGCAGCCGAACCGCCGGCCAAAAGTACGTAGTCGACACGGTTGTGCGGCGTACTGGTGAAAAAGAATTGAAGCGCCCGCGCAATTTCCTGCGCAATGCTGGCCACGAAAGGCCGGAGCACGCCGGAACCGTAGTCGTCAGGCAGATCGCCGCTGCGCTTTTTGGTTTCAGCCTCTTCTGCCGAAAAACCGTATTGCCGCACGATCAATTGAGTGAGTTGAGCGCCGCCGAAAGCCTGATCCCGGTCATACAGCACTTCCTGATTCCGAAGCACCTGCATGCTGGTAGTGAACGCGCCGACTTCGAACAGCGCGACGACGGCGTCGCGGCCTTGACCGGGCAACTGCTCGATCAACCTTGCAGTTGCAAGGCGAGAAGCATAAGACTCGACATCCAGGATCATTGCTTTCAGGCCGGCAGCTTCTGCCAGACCCTGACGATCCTGTACTTTCTCCTTGCGGGATGCCGCGATGAGCACCTCGACGTCTCCCGTGGAGTTGGCGCTCTGCCCCATCACGCAGAAGTCAAGACTAACTTCGTCTAGGGAAAAGGGAATGTATTGGTTGGCTTCGGACTCGACCTGCAGTTCGAGTTCCTGCTCGCTCATACCGCCCGGAAGTACGATCTTCTTGGTGATCACGGCAGAAGGCGGCAAAGCCAGTGCGACGTTTTTAGTGCGGGTGCCGCTTTTACGGACCACGCGGCGCACGGCTTCAGCAACTTCGTCGAACTTCTCGACGTTGCCGTCGGTGATCCATCCGCGTTCCAGCGGTTCGATGGCGCAACGTTCCAGCACCAGTTTCCCGGTGGCATCGCGACCGAGTTCTACCAGCTTGACGCTGGACGAACTGACGTCCAAGCCAAGCAGTGGCGCAGGCTGCCGGCGAAAAAGCGATCCCAAGTCGGTCAAGTTACGGTCCTGTCGGTTGTAACGATTGGAAATATTTGCGAGTGGTTGCATGCTATCAGCAACAATCACCGGCAACAAAGCTGAAGAAGGTGTAGAGCGCGCATCCGTTGTCAAAAGGTCACGAGACCTGCAACAAAGGTCACGAATTTTCGCGGCCGACTTTATGCGCCGCGGCGCTTTCAATACGGCGCATTTCACTTTTTATAATGCGCGGTGACTCCATCCCGCTCAATGCCCGACTCAACACGCCCCGACGGGCCCCGCAAGCCTGCTCCAACTCCTAAAAGGTCGGTATGGCTGACCTGGCTTTTGCGGATCATTTTCTGGACATTGGGGCTTGCTGTTGCCGCAGTGGTGTTGATTCTGTGTGTGATCGCCGTCGCGTTGGCGGTGGCATATCCCAACCTTCCAGACATTTCCGAGCTCTCTGACTATCGACCCAAGTTGCCGCTGAGAGTCTTCTCTTCGGAAGGCACGCTGATCGGCGAATTCGGCGAAGAACGCCGGAACCTTACCCCGATCGCCACCATCCCGAAGGTGATGAAAGACGCAGTCCTCGCGGCCGAAGATGCCCGCTTCTATGAACATGGCGGCGTCGACTACAAGGGCGTGGTTCGCGCCGGACTGGCCAACGTCAACCGCGTGAAAAGCCAGGGCGCCTCCACGATCACGATGCAGGTGGCGCGCAACGTGTACTTGAGCTCGGAAAAGACGCTCACCCGCAAGATCTATGAGATCTTGCTGACCTTCAAGCTCGAGCACATGCTGAGCAAGGACCAGATCTTCGAGATCTATCTGAACCAGATCTATCTGGGCAACCGCGCCTACGGCTTCGCGGCCGCCTCGGAGGCTTACTTCGGCAAGCCGCTGCAAGATATTTCTATCGCGCAGGCCGCCATGCTGGCAGGGTTACCCAAGGCGCCGGGCGCCAACAACCCCGTCAACAATCCGTCTCGCGCGCGCGGCCGACAGCTGTACGTGATCGACCGCATGCAGGAAGCAGGATTCATCACAGCCGACCAGGCGGCAGTGGCAAAGAAAGAAGACCTTCAGCTTCGCGACGGGCAGGACACGACCCGGCTGCACGCCGAATATGTGGCCGAGACCGTGCGTCAGCTGATGTACGCGCAATACGGAGACAGCACCTACACACGCGGCCTCAAGGTCTACACCTCGCTCGTGGCCGCTGACCAGGCAGCCGCTTACAAAGCGCTGCGCAAAGGCATCATGGATTTCGAGCGCCGCCAGATCTACCGCGGCCCCGAGAAATTCGTCGACTTGCCGGGCGACCCGAAGGAATTCGACGAAGCTATCGACGACGCGCTCAGCGACCATCCGGACAACGGCGACTTGCTTTCGGTGGTCGTGCTCAAAGCTTCGCCGAAAGAAGTCAATGCGGTGCGCGCCGATGGCGAGGCGGTTCAGATCACCGGCGAAGGCCTGAAGCTGCCGCAATCCGGACTGTCCGACAAGGCACCCCCCAACATCAAGATTCGCCGTGGTGCAGTGATCCGTGTTGCCAAGACCCCCAAGAACACTTGGGAAATCACCCAGCTGCCAGAGGTCGAAGGCGCGTTCGTCGCGCTCGATCCGCGCGATGGCGCGATCAAGGCGATGGTCGGGGGCTTCGACTTCAACAAGAACAAGTTCAACCACGTCACCCAGGCATGGCGACAGCCGGGCTCCAGCTTCAAGCCCTTCATCTACTCGGCGGCGCTCGAAAAAGGCTTCTCGCCGGCGACCGTCATCAACGACGCCCCGCTCTTCTTCGATGCCGGCACCACAGGCGGTCAGCCGTGGGAGCCCAAGAACTACGACGGCGGCTTCGAAGGGCCGATGTCGATGCGCCGGGCGCTGATGAAGTCGAAGAATCTGGTCTCGATCCGCATCCTGCAGTCGATTGGCACTCACTATGCGCAAGACTGGATCACCAACTTCGGCTTCGACCGCGAAAAGCATCCGGCTTATTTGCCGATGGCGCTCGGCGCCGGTTCGGTCACACCGATGCAGATGGCGACGGCGTATTCGGTGTTCGCCAATGGCGGCTATCGTGTCAACCCGTATCTCGTGACCCGAGTCACCGATCACAAGGACAAGGTGCTCGTCGAAAAGCAGCCGCCGCTGTTGAACGAAACCATCCGCGCAATTCCTCAGCGCAATGCCTGGATGATCGACAGCCTGCTGCAGTCAGTGGCCAGCGGCGGGACCGCGGCCAAGGCACAGGCGACGCTCAAGCGCACCGACATTTATGGCAAGACCGGTACCACCAACGATTCGCTCGATGCCTGGTTTGCCGGCTTCCAACCGACCATGGCAGCCATCGCCTGGATGGGTTACGACACGCCTCGCAAGCTCGGCGACCGCGAGACGGGCGGCGGGCTGAGTCTGCCGATCTGGATCTCGTATATGGAGACTGCCCTCAAGGGCGTCCCGGTGGCCGAGCTTCCCCCGCCATCGGGCGTGGTCAACGTCGGTGGCGAGTGGTACTTCGACGACTACGCGCCAGGCCGTGGTGTGGCGAGCCTGGGTCTGGACACGGCGCCGGTGGTGCCAGCCGAGGCGCTCACCGGCGCGCCCGTTGCGCCGACGCCGCCACCCGAAGAGCGCAATCGAATCCTGGATCTGTTCCGGAACTAGGCTGGGTTCGTTCGATCGGCAGTTAGTCGGCGGTGAACTCGAGCGGCAGCCCCGCTTGCGTGCTGGCTTCTTCTGAAAATTGCGAGAACAACTCTCTGCCGGTCTTGGTGTCGACCCAAGCCGCGCCATCGTGACGATAGTGATAGCCGCCCGACCGCGCCGCGAGCCAGATCTCTTTCAACGGCGCTTGCAGGTTCACGATCAACTGGCTTGCGTTGGGAAAAGTGATCGTGATCATTCCCCCGACACGCTGGTTGTCGATGTCCGCATCGGTCGCGTCGTTGATACGATCGCAAGCTTGCTCGATGGCGGCGAGCGCGGATTCAGCGCGGTCCAGATATTCGAGGTCGGTCATTACAATTTCGCCATGTTGAATGTTCTCCAAATTCTAGTGAGCGACCACGGCCGCGACCTGCACAGGGTGTGCAGAAGCCGCCATACGGCTCGCGCGTCGATGTTCGCTGCTGTATTGTGCGCGGCGTCACTGGTCGTACTGAGCGGCTGCGGTCAGCGCGGACCGCTCTATCTTTCCAAGGATGCGGCAGCCAAGAATCGCGCAACCCTGCCCGACCTTTTGACGCCACGCTTGCCTGGCTCGACGGATGCCCCGATTGCAACGCCGGCAACGCCAGAACCGCGCGGCACTGAGGCAACTCCGGGCGCAACCGGAACACGAGCCACGACGACCACGCCCGGATCGCCTGAAACAAGCGAGACCACCAAGTGACGTCAGAGCTCCAGGAAACCACGACGCTTCCAGGCCATCCCCACATCGCGCGACGAGACGACATACTGCAAATTGAGGCCATGTCGCTCGCTGCGCTGGCGCGCGAACACGGCACGCCTCTTTTCGTCTATTCGAAGCAGTGGATGCTCGATGCGCTCGGCGCTTATCAACGCGGCTTCGACGGCAGAGACGCGCTGATCTGTTATGCGATGAAGGCCAATTCGTCGCTCGGCGTGCTGCGCGTCTTTGCCGAAGCCGGTTGTGGCTTCGACATCGTGTCGGGCGGCGAGCTCTCGCGTGCACTGGCGGTCGGTGCCGATCCGGCCCGCATCATTTTTTCGGGTGTCGGCAAGACGCGCGCAGAGATGAAGCAGGCGCTCGACGCCGGCATCGGTTGCTTCAACGTTGAAAGCGAAGCCGAACTCGACGTGTTGAACGAGGTGGCATCGACCAGCAACCAACGAGCCCGCATCAGCATTCGCATCAACCCGAACGTCGACCCTAAGACGCATCCGTATATCTCTACGGGTCTCAAGGGGAACAAGTTCGGCATCGCGCACGACCGTGCACTGCACGCATACCGCCATGCGGCGAAGCTGCCAGGACTGGACGTCGTAGGAATCGATTGCCACATCGGGTCGCAGATCACCGAGATGTCTCCTTACCTGGATGCGTGCGAACGCATCCTTGATCTGGTCGAAGCCATCGAGGCCGCGGGCGTACCAATCCGTCATCTGGACTTTGGTGGTGGCTTGGGCATCGACTACAACGGCGAAGTGCCACCGGCTGCCGATGCGCTGTGGAAGCAGTTGCTGGCCCGGCTCGATGCGCGCGGTTTCGGCAATCGCAAGCTGATCATCGAACCCGGTCGTTCACTGGTGGGCAACGCCGGGGTGTGCGTGACAGAAGTGCTCTACGTCAAGCCGGGTGAAGACAAGAACTTCTGCATCATCGATGCGGCGATGAACGACCTGCCGCGTCCTGCGATGTACCAGGCGTTTCAGAATATCGTGCCGCTGCAGATGCGATCTGGTGGATCGGATGAGAGGACGATTTACGACGTGGTCGGTCCGATCTGCGAAAGCGGCGACTGGATCGGCCGGGACCGCTCGCTCAATGTGGAAGCCGGCGATCTGCTCGCAGTGCTCTCTTCAGGCGCGTATTGCATGAGTATGTCGAGCAACTACAACACGCGAGGCCGCGCCGCCGAAGTGATGGTCAGCGGCGCCCGCGCCACGTTGATCCGCCGTCGCGAAACGCTCGAAGATCAGCTCCGCAGCGAGCTTCCCCGCGAAGGCTGAGGACGCACCACCGGTGACGATTGCATCTTCTTTTTCTTGTTGAAAAAGTACCAGACGCGCCAGCCGAGGAGTGCTGCAACGATCGCGACGTAGACGAATACTTCGTTGAAGTTGTTCTTGCCCGCACGCATCCAGAAGAAGTGCAGCAGCCCGAGCCCGGCGATTACATAAACCAGCTTGTGCAGCATCTGCCAGCGCTTGGCGCCCATCGCCTTGATAGCCCGATTGAACGATGTTGCCGCGAGTGGCGTGAGCAGCACGAAGGCCGCAAAGCCCACCAGAATGAACGGCCGCTTGGCAATGTCTTTCGCGATGTCTGCGATGTCGAAACCCATGTCGAACCAGCTGTAACTCAGCAGGTGGAACACGACGTAGAAGTAGGCAAAGAGCCCGAGCATGCGGCGGAATCGTGCCAAGCCGCTTAGCTTGGTCATCACACGCAGTGGTGTGACCGCCAGCACGATGCAGACAAAGCGCAGCGTCCAGTCGCCCGCCGCACGGATCAGGAATTCCGCCGGATTGGCGCCAAGTCCGTCGGTGAAAGCACCGTAGCCCAGCCGAATGAATGGCAGCAGGCAGATCAAGAAGATGATCGGCTTCGCCGCCTTGTGCAGCAACAGCTTGTTGAACACCAGCACAGGCCCGGACGTTGCCATGGCTAGAAAAACTTCTTCAAGTCCATGCCGGCGTAGAGCTGGCCGACCTGGGCTTCGTAGCCATTGAACATTTCTGTCTTGCGGCGCTTGGCGAACAGGCCGCCGCCGTCACCGATGCGGCGTTCGGTCGCCTGGCTCCAGCGTGGATGGTCGACGTTCGGATTCACGTTCGAGTAGAAGCCATATTCATTCGCCGCCGACTTGTTCCAGGCAGTGCTCGGCTCCTTTTCGACGAAGCGGATCTTGACGATCGACTTGGCCGACTTGAAGCCGTACTTCCATGGCACCACGATGCGCACCGGCGCGCCGTTCTGGTTCGGTAGGACTTCGCCGTACATGCCAAAGGCGAGCAACGTCAGCGGGTGCATCGCTTCGTCCATGCGCAGGCCTTCGGCATACGGCCAATCGAGAATGCGCGAGCCGACGAAGGGCATGGTCTTCGGATCGTCGAGCGTCACGAACTCGACGTACTTCGCGTTGCTCTGCGGCTCGACCCTCTTGATGAGTTCAGCCAGCGAATAGCCGACCCAGGGGATGACCATCGACCAGCCCTCGACGCAACGCAGGCGATATATCCGCTCTTCCTGCGCGCTCATCTTGATGAGGTCTTCGATGCCGTACTTGCCCGGCTTTTTGACCAGGCCTTCGACCTCCACCGTCCACGGATGGGTCTTGAGCGTGACGGCGTTCTTTGCAGGATCGGCCTTGTCGGTACCGAACTCGTAGTAATTGTTGTACGTGGTGGCGTCTTTGTAGTCGCTCACCTTTTCGGTCGACATCGCCCCCGCCACGGCAGATTTTCCTCCGGGCAATTTGGCAAGCTTGCCGGGACCGGATGTTTCCGCCATCGCTTCGCGCGAAGCCCAACCGGCCAGTGCCGCACCAGCGGCGCCGCCAGCCATCAGCTTCAAGAGGTCGCGCCGGCCCTCGTAGATGCTGCGTGGGGTGATCTCGCTGGAAGACGAGTGAATGAAGCCATCTTGACGTGAACCGATCGACATGGAAACCTTTCGCGGAATCGTTGTTGCAAAGTTAGTTCGTGCGCGACCCTGCTTTGGTTACGCGCAAGTCGCTTGCCCGGATTCGATGGACGCTGAATCGACCCTACAAGGTCCCGTAGCTGTGCAACCCGCTCAGGAACATGTTGACGCCCAGGAACGCGAAGGTGGTCACCGCCAGGCCACCCAGCGCCCACCAGGCCGCCACCGTGCCGCGCAAACCCTTGACGAGCCGCATGTGCAGCCAGGCCGCGTAGTTGAGCCAGACGATCAGCGCCCAGGTTTCCTTCGGGTCCCAACTCCAGTAGCCGCCCCAGGCGTCCGCCGCCCACAGCGCGCCGAGCACCGTCGCGATCGTGAAAAAGGCGAAGCCCACGGTGATGGACTTGTACATGACATCGTCCAGCACCTCGTTCGACGGCAACCGTGCGGCGATGCGCTTGCGACCCAGCAAAATGCCGGCGGCGATCAGCGCCGAGATGCCCGCATACACCACCCAGTAACTGCCGCCGGCTTCCTGCACACGCTGGCGAAACGCCACCGGCACGAAGCAGAGCGCCACACCCAGCAGCCAGATGGGCGTGAGCTTGTACCAGCGTTTTTCTTGCGCCTGTTCCTTGATGAGGTAGGCAAAAGCGACCATCGCGGCCAGCGAGAAAGTGCCGTAGCCGATGAAGTTGGCGGGCACGTGCAACTTCATCCACCAGCTTTGCAGCGCCGGCACCAGCGGCTGGATCTCATGTGCGCCTTTGACCAGCGTGTACCAGAGTAAAAAGCCGACCGCCGCACTGACCACCAGCATCACGAAGGCGCCCATCGAGCGGGTCTTGTAGGTCGATTCGAAGTAGAGATAGAAGCTGGTCGTCAGCCAGCTGAACAGCACGAAGACTTCGTACAGGTTGCTGACAGGGATGTGGCCGATGTCGGGGCCGAGCAGGTGGCTCTCGTACCAGCGAACCATGGTGCCGATCAGCGCCATGGTGACGCCGGCCCAGGCAATGCGAGAACCGATGAGTTCGAGTGCGTTGCCTTGACGGCCACCGAACAAGCCGAGCCAGTAAAAGGTCGTGCTCATGAAGAACAGCACACTCATCCACAGGATGGCCGACTGGCTCGACAGGAAGTACTTGAGCCAGAACACCGAATCGGCACGCCCGAGGTCACCCTGGTACGAGCTGATCGCCAACAGCGACGCGAAGGCGACGACCAGGGCCAACACCCGCAGCGGCCGCCAGAACCAGCCGAGCGACACGCCGGCGACCATGGCGGCCAGCAGGATAGGCTTTTCGTAATAGTCCATCGAGGCGCCGTAGCGCGTGAACGCGAAGAGCCCGCCGGCCAGCACCAGCGCGGCAAACACCCAATCGAAGGTATCGCGGCGCGACCGCCAGCTGTCGTTGAGAGTGAGGGTCGTCGTGTTCATGCGCTTTGTCCTGGATACCCGCGTTGTCAGGGAGTCTGGGGGGAGTCTGGGGAAACTGGAGAAACTGGGGAAACTGGGGAAACTGGGGAAACTGGAGAAACCGGATTCTGCTTCGAGAAGGCCAGCAACTTGTGCTTCAGATGCTCGAACTCACGGTCGCTGTCGAGCGTTTTGCGGTTCACCGAAAAGGCCATCGATGCGTCGGTGCCCGACACCACGTCACCCTCGGCGCGTTTCGGCGAAAGCCAGATCCAGAGCCGACGCTCGCGCACGTACAGCATCGCAAAAATGCCGGTGATGAGCAACAGGCAGCCGAGATAGACCACGTTCTTGCCCGGCGCGCGCGCCACCTGGAACACGCTCGCCTGCACCTGCTTGAAGTCCGTCATCATCATCGCGACCGGCGCCGGATAGAAGTGCGCGTCGCTTATCGCCAGCACCGATTGCGTCAGGAAAGCCTGCGACTTGTCATCGGGCGGCAAGGCAGCGAGGCCCGCCGTTTCGCGGCTCAGGTTGAGCACCTCGAACAGCACGTCGTTCAGGATGCGTACCAGCACCGCGCCGGCCCGCTCGCGCTCGGCCTTCGGCACATTGACCTCCATGAACTCGGCGATGGCCTGCCAGCCGCCGGCGCTCACCGCGTCGGAGCGTGCTCGTTCAGCGCCGGAGAACAAGGCCAGCGCGCGCGTCGCCGAGGTACGCAGCTGCTCGCCGAGTTCTGGCCGCTTCGGATCGGCGGCGCGCGCGATGTAGCGATCGATGGCGCGGGCCCGCAGGGCCGGGTCGGCCAGCGCGCTTCGCATGCGCACGAAGCCATCCATCGAGCCTTGATCGTCGGCCGGCACGCGCAGGTAACGGAACTGATCTTCGGGCCGTTCGCGCATGCCGAGCAAGAACACCGGCTGGCCGTCGCCCGTGTCGACCGGGATCATGTAGTTCTGGTACTCGCGTGCCTGCCCCGCTGCGTCGCGCAGCTTGTAGCCGATGCTCGGGCCGATGTTGCGCAGCGTCTTGGGCTTGTCGGTTTTGTTCGCGGCACCCAGGCGCGACTCGAAATCGTGCCGAAGGTCGACCTTGCGCACGTCGACCGCGCCGTTGGCCTGCGGGTCGGCAAAGTTCTCGACGTTGATAACCCGCAGCGCGGCAAACTCGAGCGTGAGCTTGTCGGCCCCGTTGGTGATGTCGACGGACGGCCCGCCGATCACGCCTTCGACCTCGAAAGGCTTGGCGGCGGCCGCCATCGGCACCGCCTTGAGCTTCACGCTCGATCCGCCATCGTCGAAGCTCGACTGGTAGATCTCGACGCCCTTGTAGCTCGCCGGGTGGTTCACTTCGATGCGCGCCGGCGTCTCCTTGCCCGTTTCGCGGTCGTGCAGCACCACTTCGCTGGCAAAGAGCTTGGGCATGCCGGTCGAGTAGTAGTCGACGATGAACTTCTTGAGTTCGATCGAGAACGGCAGCTCCTGCAGCAATACACCGTCGGACTGGTTCAGGATCGCGACACTCGATCGGCCGCCCTCGGGCACCAGGATGTTGCCGCGAAAGGTCGGATTGCTGGCAGACAGGCGATGCTCTGGCGCGACGTCGGCGATCATGCCGCCGCCGGTGAACACGCTCTTGCCGTTGAACCAGGTCTGCGCACGCACCACGAGGTCGCCATCGAGCAGGCCGCCAAGGCATATCAAGACGATGGCGCTGTGGGCCGCGATGTAGCCGAGCTTGTGGGCGCCGCCGGCGCGCGCAGCGACCATCCAGCCTGAAGCATCCGGCGAGCCGTTGGCGGCGCTCGCCGACAAGTCCCGCCGCTGCAGCTTCACCTTCCAGCCGCCGCCCGCGAGCAACTGCCCTATGCGATTGGCCGCGGCCTCCGGCGTTTCAGCCAGCACCGTTTCGGCGCGCTGGCCGAAAGCCTTCAGGCTCTGCGCGCGGATGTCTTCCTTGAAAGTCTTGAGGTCGGCCGCGATACGCGGCGTGTTGCGCCCGATGCACAACGACGTGCTGATCACCAGAAAAAGCAGGATCAGTAAAAACCACCAAGCGCTGTAAATCGAATCGAGCTTGGCGGCATGAAAAAGCTCGGACCAAAACGGGCCGAACTGGTTGATGTAATTGCCGATCGGTTCGTGTTGCTTCAGCACCGTGCCGATGATCGATGCGATGCAGATGATGGTCAGCAAAGAGATCGCGAACCGCATCGACGAAAACAGTTCCACCGCCGCGCGAAGCGATTGCGGGCCGCGACGAACACGAAGACCGTGGGTGGAGATGGACATGAGAGCAAAAAAGCGGGCCATCCCCCTGGATAAGCCCGCCTGTTGGTCTGATTTATTGGCGGTTAGTTCAAAAACGACTACTGCGTGTCATGCGCTTCTGTTCGTGAAGCACCGCGGAACCGGCTTAGCCGGGCCGCTGGTGCTGCCCCCGGTCAGGGGGTGGGCGGCTACACGCAGTGAGCCAACCTATGGGCGAGTTCAGCGCAATCCGGCGATGTAATCGGACACAGCCTTGATCTCGCGGTCGTTGAGCTTGGCAGCGACACCCGTCATCTGGATACTGTTCGTGCGGACGTTATCGCGAAACATGGTGAGTTCGGTCGCGATGTAGTCGGCGTGCTGGCCTCCGAGCCGCGGGTACTGTGCGGGAATACCCGCGCCATCGGGACTGTGGCAACCGGCACAAGCTGGGATCTGGCGATCGGCGATGCCGCCGCGATAGATCTTTTCTCCAAGTGCGACCGTGGCCTTGTCTTTAGCGAAGCCTGGCTTCATTTTTATGGAGCCCATGAACCACGCGATGTCGCGCATTTCACCGTCGCTCAACGTGGCGGCCATTCCCTGCATGACCGCGTTCTTGCGCTTGCCGGCCTTGAACTCGACCAACTGCTTGTACAAATACTCCGGGTGTTGTTGCGCCAGCTTGGGGTTGGCCGGCACCGCCGAGTTACCGTCCGCGTTATGGCACGAAGCGCAGGCCTTGGCAGCGAACGCCGCCTCGCCTTTGACCAGATCCGGCTTGGCTGGCTTGGCCGGCGCGGCTGCGGGCTCATCTGCAGCGAAGCTCGGACTGACGGCGATGCCCATGAGGGCTGCAAGCAGAAAATGGGCAACAAACTTCATATCGGGGGCTCGAATTTATGGCGCAAAACCGCGCGATTCTACAATGGCGCCCCGTTCCGAAAGCCAACAGATGACCACCCCTTTGCCGAAGCCGGCCCACACCCGGCCCGGCCCGGACCCCGCTACAGCAGAACGCGAACGCATCGCGCTCGGCTGGCTGCACACCGCCCATTTCTTGACCAGTGCACCGCAACTGGAACACTTACCGCCGCTCGACCTCCCGGAATTCGCTTTCGTCGGGCGCTCCAACGCGGGCAAGTCCACTGCCATCAACACGCTGACGCAGCAAACGCGGCTGGCCTTCGCCTCGAAGACGCCGGGCCGCACCCAGCACATCAACCTCTTCGGCCTCGGCAAGCAAAAGGTCGACGATGCCGTGCTGGCCGACTTGCCCGGCTACGGCTACGCAGCCGTGCCCAAAGAAGCCAAGCTGCGATGGCAACGCGTGATGGGCAACTACCTCATGACGCGCGAAACGCTGCGCGGCGTCGTGCTGATGTGCGACCCGCGACATGGCCTGACCGAGCTCGACGAGATCCTGCTCGACGTGATCCGGCCCCGCGTGGCGGAAGGGCTGAAGTTTCTCGTGCTGCTCACCAAGTCCGACAAGCTGACCCGCTCCGAAGGCGCCAAGGCGCTGTCGATTGCGCGACTGCAGAGCGGCGGCGGCGAGGTCAAACTGTTCTCCGCCCTGAAAAAACAGGGCGTCGGCGAGGCGGCCGAGTTGATCTGGCGTTGGGCCCATCCTGAAGTGCCCGAGCCGGCGGCGAAAGAGGCGCCCGCCGATCCAGACTGAGTCAAAACAACAGGAGACGAACTGATGATCGAGACCTTTCAACGCACCTTGCCCAACGGCACCACGCTGAGCTGCCGGGCCGCCGGCAAGCCGGGACGGCCCTTGATGGTATTTCTGCACGGCTTCCCGGAGGCAGCGTTCATCTGGGACGAGTTGCTCGCGTATTTTTCGAGCGATGCGCACGGTGGTTATCGCTGTGTCGCGCCCAATCTGCGTGGCTTCGAAAAGTCCAGCGCACCGACCGACGTGGCCAGCTACAAGGCGCATCTGTTGATCCAGGACATCCAGCAACTTGTCGCCACCGAAAGCGCAGACGGCAGCATGGCCGCGCTGGTCGCTCACGACTGGGGCGGCGCGTTCGCATGGGGTTACGGCAACGCCTTTCCGGCGCAGGTCGGCAAGCTGGTCATCATCAATTCGCCGCATCCCGGAACCTTCATGCGGGAGTTGCGTGACAACCCGGCGCAGCAGAAGGCCAGTGCCTACATGCACTTCCTGTCGCGTCCCGATGCCGAGGTTTTGCTGGCAGCCGACGACTTCAAGCGCATGTGGCCGTTCTTCACTTTGATGAAGGCAGGCCCGGACGGCTTCGGCTGGCTCACAGAAGCGGTCAAGGACCAGTACCGCGAGGTGTGGAGCGCCGGACTGACCGGTGCTTGCAACCTGTACCGCGTGACACCGATGAAGCCGCCTTTGCCTGATGCGGCAGGGGGTTGGATCGACAGCATTCCCGTGCTCCCGCGCGAGCGCTTCACCGTGGATGTGCCGACCTTCGTCTTCTGGGCGCTCGACGATGCCGCGCTGCTGCCGGGCCTGCTCGATGGGCTTAAAGACTACGTGCCGAATCTGACGGTCAAGAAGGTGCCGAACGCGACCCACTGGATCGTCCACGAGCAGCCCGCGCTGGTGGCACGGGAGATCGAGACTTTCCTGAATCGATAGCCGGCCACCCAGCGGTCAATAGACCGCGGGCTCGCCGTCAGGCCGCGTCTTGAAACGTCGGTGTACCCAGTAATACTGCGACGGCATGGTGTCTATGTAGCCTTCGAGACGCTTGTTCATCAAGGCGGTATCGGCCTCCACATCGTCGGTCGGAAAGTTCTGCCACGATGGGAGCACTTCGATGTCGTAGCCGGTCTTCGTCATCCGCGAGAGCACCGGCACGATCTTCGCGCGACCCAGCCGGGCGAAGCGCGACAGCGACGGCACAGTGGCCGCCGGCACCCCGTAAAACGGCACGAAGATCGACTCCTGCGGCCCAAAATTCATGTCGGGCAGCAGGTACAACAAACCGCCCTTGCGCAAGCCGCTCACGATCGGCTTCACGCCCGAGGTGCGATCGAACACCCGCACCTCGCGATGAAAGCGCGTGCGGCCCACTTCCAGCCAGTCGTTGATAAGCGGATTGCGCTGCGGCGTGAAGATCGAGGTCCATGGGCGCGGAACGCCGATCGACAGCGCCGTGCCGCCCGCATCGAGCCCACAGAAGTGCGGCGCGAACACGATGGTCGGCGCCTCGCCTTCGAGCTCGCTCAAGGCGCCGTGCAGATTCAACCGCGCCTGGACCACTGCGAGCGGCGCATGCCACAGCCAGCTGCGATCGAGCCAGGCCTGTGCCACATGCACGAAGGTTTCGCGCGCCACGCGGCGGCGGCGTTGCGGCGTCCAGTCCGGAAAGCAGAGCTTCAGGTTGACGTCGACCACGTGCCGCCGCGGTCGCGCGACGGTGTGCAGCAAGACGCCCATGGCGGCACCGAAACCGCGAATCAATGGCAGCGGCAAGTGCGCCAGCATGCGCATGAAGCCGATGCCGAGCTTGGCACCCAGGCTCACGCTTCGTCCCTCGGTCGCTTGTAGCGGCCATAGCCCCAAAGGTACTGTCCGGGCAGTCGTTCGATCAGTCGCATCAAGGTCTCATTCATTGCAGTGGCGGCGGCCTCGGGTGTCGCGCCGGCGTCGTGCAGCGCGGGCGCATCGACTGCCTCGAAGTGGATCACAAAACGCGCATCGGGCAGCCGTTCGCACCAGGTCATGAGGACCTGCGCGCCGGTCTGCTGCGCAAGGCGGGCCAGCAAGGTCATGGTGTAGGCCGGCCGGCCAAAGAACGGCGCCCACACGCCCTGCCCTTGCGGTGGGACCTGGTCGGGCAACAAGCCGGTGTAGCCGCCGCTGCGCATCACGCGCATCAGGCCGCGCACGCCGGCCAGCGTGGTGGGCAGCGCCTTCAGGCCGGGCCGGTCGCGCGACCCTGCGGTGAGGTCCGCAAGCCAGGCCTTGCGCGCCGGGCGGTACAGCACGGTGAGCGGCCCGTGCTCCGGTGCGAAGCGCTCCGCGATGGCCTGACCGATCATCTCCCAGCTGCCGACATGGGGCGTCGCGAGAATGACGCCGCGCCCCGTGGCGAGTGCCTGCTCGAACACGTCTTCATTGAACCAGCGCACACGCGTCAGCACACTGACGCCGGGTGGTCGCAGCCAGAGCCACGGTAGCTCCGCGACCATCTTGCCGGCCGCGCCGATGGCCGGCCGGTATTGCGCACGCGTGAATCCCGCCGCCTCGGCGTTGGCCTTGATGCGACGGCGGTACGTCGGAGAGCACGCATACACCAGCCAGCCCAGCCCCGCGCCGATCCGATGCATCCATGGCAGCGGCACGCGGGCGAGCAGGCGGAACAGAGTGATCATCGAAAACGAGGGGGGTTTTGAAACACGAAGCATGCGCATCGGCACATGGAATTCACAGGCGATGCGCACCCGGCGCAGCTCGAATAGAATGCAAATTGTCGCTGAGTTAATGGAACTACTTGCAGGGCGACACGCACAAGCGCCGGGCGATTGTGCATTGCCATATCGGCATTCTGCTAAAGCGTTCGCCAGAGATCCCAAAGGAATCGGCAACGCGCCTTTTCAACTTTGATGGAGTTTCAAAAAATGGCGAATGACTTTCTCTTCACTTCCGAATCCGTCTCCGAAGGCCATCCCGACAAGGTTGCCGACCAGATTTCTGACGCGATCCTCGATGCGATTTTCGAGCAGGACCCGCGCAGCCGGGTCGCCGCTGAAACGCTGACCAACACCGGCCTGGTGGTGCTCGCCGGCGAGATCACCACCAACGCGCACGTCGACTACATCCAGGTGGCGCGCGACACCATCAAGCGCATCGGCTACGACAACACCGAGTACGGCATCGACTACAAGGGTTGCGCCGTGATGGTCTGCTACGACAAGCAGTCCAACGACATCGCGCAAGGCGTCGACCACGCATCGGACGACCACCTGAACACCGGCGCCGGCGACCAGGGCCTGATGTTCGGCTACGCCTGCGACGAGACGCCCGAGCTGATGCCCGCGCCCATCTACTACGCACACCGCCTCGTGGAACGCCAGGCGCAATTGCGCAAGGACGGCCGTCTGCCTTTCCTGCGCCCCGATGCCAAGAGCCAGGTGACCATGCGCTACCTCGATGGCAAGCCGCACAGTATCGACACCGTGGTGCTTTCCACCCAGCACCATCCTGACCAGAGCGAGACGCAAACCAAGATGAAGGCCTCGTTCACCGAAGCCATCATCGAAGAGATCATCAAGCCGGTGCTACCGAAGGAATGGCTGAAGAACACCCGCTACCTGATCAACCCGACCGGCCGCTTTGTCATCGGCGGTCCGCAAGGCGATTGCGGCCTTACAGGGCGAAAGATCATCGTCGACACCTACGGCGGCGCCTGCCCGCACGGCGGCGGCGCGTTCTCGGGCAAGGACCCGTCGAAGGTCGACCGCTCGGCCGCCTACGCCGCGCGTTACGTGGCCAAGAACATCGTGGCCGCCGGCATCGCGCGGCAGTGCCAGATCCAGGTGGCCTATGCGATCGGCGTGGCCGAGCCGATGAACATCACGGTCTACACCGAAGGCACTGGCCTGATCTCCGACGAGAAGATCGCCGCCCTGGTGCGCGAGCATTTCGACCTGCGTCCCAAGGGGATCATCCAGATGCTCGACCTGCTCCGCCCGGTTTACCAGAAGACTGCCGCCTACGGCCACTTCGGCCGTGAAGAGCCCGAGTTCACCTGGGAAAACACCAGCATCGCGCCCAAGCTGCGGGCAGCCGCTGGCCTGTAAGGCGGGCGACGCTCGCTACTGCCGCGTGTGGGTCGCGCGGTGGCGCTGCACTTCGGCGCTGCGCAGCGCCGCATGTTTGGTCACCCGGCCGGCCATTCGTTTGCGCCAGGTCCTGAACGAGCCGGGCTTCAACTGACGCCTCATGAGGGCGACGACCGCCGAGTCGTTCAGACCGAACTGCAGCGCGATCGCCTCGAATGCGGTGCGATCTTCCCAGGCCATTTCAACGATGCGCGAGATATCTGCATCGTTGAGGCCTGTCATGGCGGCATCAGGGCTCGGGATCACGTAGACCCTGTCGCGGAAGGTCGGCGCCAGGTCCTGGTGTTCGGTCGCAGCGCAATTTGTTGCAGCGCATTCATTGCATCACCCTTATCGCACCTGCAGCGCAGCAAAGACTCGCGACCACAGTCAGCACCAGACGCATCGGCAGCCAGCCGCGAACTCCGAAATCGGGGTACGTCACTCGGTCCACCGCAAAACATGCCCAAAGTCCGGCGACGACCACCCAGAGACCCGTTGCCGGGTCAATCAGCAACGCGATCCAGGCGACCAGAGCGGGTGTCACGCCCCACACGAGCGAACCGGTCGACCGACCACCCGACGCATCGCGCATGACAAGGCCCCAGTGGACGGCACCCAAAAAACCGAGGATGGAAGCGCCGTAGGCCACCAGAGCTGAAAGGCTGCGGGCACGGTCGGTCGGCTCCAGCAGCCAGACCGCAAACGCGAGCCCGGCGAACGGCATCAAGCCGCCGTAGCCAAGCACCTGGGCCCAACGGGTCGGGCCCCGAGGGACAGTTGCGGTCAAGGGGATTCTGCTTGGGTGCCCAGCTGCTTTTGCGGCGCTTCGGGCGTGCCAGAGGGTGCTCCGAGCTGGCTGGGACGGCACATTTTTTCTCCGTCCCATTGTTGGCCGCACCAGCAGTGGCCCCGCGCATCGATGATGCAGGTACCGGTTCCGCAACAGCGTTCGTCGTCTGGCATAGAAGGTCTTTAAAAAGTTGGAACGTCAGGCTCGGTAAGTCACGGCGGTCATTGACGGCTCTGGAATGCGAGCTCGCGTTGCAGCCTAGCCTGTGGCGCTGGTGTGCGGGACTCTCAGCCGCCTTGTCCCTGCAACTCGCAGCCCATTGCCGACTTTGCAAGCCGGCGCGCATCGCCTCAGAAGTGATAGGAAGCGCCCGCGCCCACCGTCCAGTTACGCCCGGGCGCCGGTTCGTAGTACCGCGCATTGCCTTCGTTCACGATGACCGAGCCGACATAGCGTCGGTTGAACAGGTTGTCGACGCGCGCGAAGGCGTTCAACTCCCAATGCTCGAGCCGCTTCGCATAGCCCGCTTCGAGTGCGGCCAGCATGTAGCCTGGCGCGCGCGCGTTGTTGACATCGTTGGCCTGGATGCGGCTCAGTGCCCGCAGCTCCGCACCGGCATGCCAGCCCTCCGGAGGCGCCCAGCCGAACGACGCGAAGACCGACTGCCTCGCGATGCCAGGTATTCGATTGCCGGCCGCCACGGTGTTGTTCGCGGCACAAGGTGACGGCGAGCAGAACTGATCCCGGTAACGCGCGTCGAGCAAGGTGTAGGCGAGCTGCGTGCGCCAATAGTTCGCGGTCTCGTGTTGCCACCCCAACTCGAACCCATCGCGGCGGGTACGCCCCGCATTCTGAAAGGTGGCCCGACCGCCGATGTTGGTGTTGGTGACGATTTCGTCGCGCGTGCCGGTGCGGAACAACGCGGCGGTCAGCAACCCACCGCCGACCTTGGCCTTGGCCCCTACTTCCAAGCTGTCGTTGACGGCCGGCTGCAACGCGAAGTTGAGTCCGCTGGCGCCGCCAGCGCGGTACGACAGCTCGTTGAGCGTCGGCGTCTCGAAACCGCGACCGGCCGAGGTGTACACCGCCACATCCGGTGTCACCTCGTAGCGCAGTGACACGACAGGCAAGGTCTTTTCGTACCGGGCGCTGCCGCTGTCATTGCCGTTGGCGCCGATGATGTAGCGGTCTTGCGAATCGAAGTGCACCGCACTGCGTCGCACGCCGGCTTCGAGCGTCCAGCGCTCGGCGAACTGCCACGTCGCCTGCGCGTAGGGGTCCAGGTTCCACACCGTGTTGCGCTCGTTTCGACGCAGCCGGCCCTGCACGCCGAGGATGGGCGCCGTGATGCGACCGATGTAGTTTTCATAGCCCGTACGCCATTCGCGCAGGCTGTCGTACGCCAGGCCCGCGACGATGTCGAAGGGACGGTCAGCCAGTTGCAGCTTGGCAGACCAGCGCAAGTCGATGCCGCCGTAGTCGCGTGCCAGATTGATCACGCCGCCCGACTGCAGCGGATTCAATTGAGCCGATGGCGGGATCGCCTGAAACTGCGTTGTCTTTCGCTCGCCCGTGTAGACCATCAGACGCAACGTTTGCGACGCGTCGATACGCCGCTCGTAGGTCAGGCCGGCCTGGGTCTGATCGACCGTCTTGCGCGTGTCGTATTGCACCGCGAGTGGCGCGCTGCGGGGAGCCATCGCGTACTGGTCCGCCGTGAGGCCGAGTGCGTCTTGCGCCTTCAAGTGGACGCTGTTGACCACCAGCGTGAGCTTGTCGCCGTTGTCCAGCGCGATGCCCAGCTTGCCGTTGACGATGTCGCGTTGCGCGGCGCTGTGCGCGCGGTAACCATCGATGCTGAAGTGGCTGCCGCTCAGCAAGTAATCGACGGCGCCGGACGAGCCGCTGACCATCGTGCTTTGGCGCAACGCACCGTAGGCGCCAGCGGCAAACGAATAGCTGAGCTTGGGTGGTCCCGCTCCGTTTTCGGTGAACACCTGCATCACGCCGCCCGACGAGTTGCCGTAGAGCGCCGAGAAAGGTCCGCGCAGCACCTCGACGCGATCGACCGAGCCGATGTCGATGTTCGACGTCTGGCCTTGCCCGTCCGGCAACGTGGCCGGAACGCCGTCGACGTAGATGCGCACCCCACGCACGCCGAAGGTCGATCGGGCACCGAAGCCGCGTATGGACAACTGCAGGTCTTGCGCATAGTTCTGGCGGTTCTGCACCAGCAGGCCGGGCACCGCGCCCAGACTTTCAGAGAGGTTGACCTGCAGCTTGTCGTTGCGCAGATCGCTGCCTTCGACCCGGTCGACGGAGCCGGCGACATCGAAAGGCGAGGCAGCGCCACGGGGCGTCGACACGGTGATTGCGGGCAACGTGGACAGCGTGGGCGCCGTATCCGTCGCGGTCTGGGCACCGGCAGGCACACTCACGAGCCCTTGCGCCAACAGCGCAGCGATCGACTGGAAAGCGGCGACCTTCAGGATGTGTCGTTTCATCGGATCGATTTTGCTGCAGGTGTCTACACCCGCATATGCTCCGGTTCCCGGGCCACTGCGATCCCGACCCCCTCATCGTCTTGATTGTCTTCAACCGCCGGAACTGCATGCGCATCGTCTTTCACTGCGGCTCGTCCCTCTGGCGCTGGTCATTCGCCCTGGCCGTGCTGCTGCTCAACGCCTGTGCCGGTTTGCCCGCACCTTCGACCGCGCCACCGGTGCATGCAATCGCGGCATCGACCACGACCGAACTGGGGCGCCTCACCGCGCCCTACCGTGCCGAGCCTCCCGACGGGAGCACCGCGCTGTCGGGCATTCGTGCCCTGCCGCAACCCGAGTTCGCCCTCGATGCGCGGCTGCAGCTCATCCGCCGCGCACAGTCGTCGCTCGACCTGCAGTACTACCTGCTCGGCAACGACAAGACCGGCAAATTGATCTTGCGAGAACTGCGCAACGCCGCCTTGCGCGGTGTGCGGGTGCGCTTGCTGCTGGACGATTTCTACACGGGCGGCCTCGATCCGATGCTCCTCGGCCTGGCGTCTTACCCGAATGTCGAAGTGCGCCTGTTCAACCCGTTCGCCTCCGGCCGCGAGAGCATGGCGACGCGCTGGATCAGCTTTGCCAGCGAGTTCCGACGACTCAACCACCGCATGCACAACAAGCTCTTCGTGGCCGACGGCGCGATGGCGATCGCGGGCGGTCGCAATCTCGCCGACGAATACTTCCTGCGCGGTGCCGGCGACAACTTCATCGACCTCGACCTGATGATGGCCGGGTCGGTCGTGACCGAACTGTCGGCGCTCTTCGACACCTACTGGAACAGCGAGGTGGTCTATTCGTTGGCGCGCATCGTCGTGCCACACGCCTCGCGAGAACAGCTGCGCGCCAACTTCGACGTGCTGACTGCGCCGACTTCGGCACCAGAACCGGCGCCCGTGCCCGACGCCGACATGTTCGGCGATGCGCCCATCGGCGCCGCCTTGGCGCAAGGCCGCATCGAACTCATCCGTGCCAGCGCGACCGCGGCCGCCGACAGTCCATTGAAGGCGCTCGACGAAGGCAGCGGCAGTTCCATCACCGGCCGCTTCAGCTCGCCGCAGACGCTGGCCGACCGCACGCACACGCTCTTCGACACCGCCAAATCCGACATCGTGGTGATCTCGCCGTACTTCATTCCTGGCGATGCCGGCCTCGATCAGATGCGGCGGCTGCGCGGGCGCGGCGTCAACATGACAGTGGGGACCAATTCGCTTGCCGACACCGACGAGCCACTGGTCAACATCAACTACAACAACTACCGGGTCGCGATGCTCAAGCTCGGCGTCGAGCTGTACGAAGTCAGCTCGGTGCAGATCAAGCGCAGCCTCAACTTGCGCAAGACGTTCGCACAATCGCGAGGCCGCTTGCACGCCAAACTTGCGTTGATCGATCGCGAATCGGTGCTGGTCGGCTCGATGAATTTCGATCCGCGCTCAGCCCGCCTCAACACCGAGTTAGGCGTTCGGGTGCAAAGCTTCGAGCTGGCGCACCAGCTCATCGAAGCGTTTCAGATCGATGAAGCCCAGGGCGTGTACAGACTCAAGTTGAAGCCCGGCACCGACCAGGTTCAGTGGTTCAGCACGGACGGCACCGACGATGTCTTCGACGACGAGCCCGAGGCCAGCATGATCGTGCGGCTCAAGCTGCTGTTCTTCTCCTGGTTCGTGCCGAGCGACTTGCTGTGACGCCCGGCATCTCCTGAAGCATCGACGCTTCAGGCCGAACGATTCGACCACGGCACGAGCGCCGCGCCGGGGAACTTGCCGAACAACGATGAGAGCTGCAGCGCACCTTGCTCGACGACCATGCGTTCGCCGGTCAACAAGTTTTCCCATGCGCTGCCTTCGGGCGCATTCGGCAGACGAAGCACCGTGCCCTGCCAGACCTCGCCACCCGGCAATGCAGGTACGCCGCTGTCCGGCCCAGTCGTCGCAGTGAGCCCTGCGAATCGGCGCACCGCCGCGACGATGAGCACATCGTCGTCGAGCCGCCGCTCGAATGCCAATGCATGCTCGGACTTCGGGCCGTCGATGCCGAGCGCGGCATACCCGCCGTCGCGGAACAAAGCAGACTTGTCGCGACGCAATGCCAGGAGGCGCCGCACCACCCACAGCTTGGCCCGGCCATCGTGCGGTGCGCGTGCCAGCGAGCCCACTTCATCGGCCATGCCCCGCCCTTGCGGCAAGTCATCGAGCTGTTGCAGCCAGCGTTGCCGGCAGTCGTAGTCGACCGGTCGGCGGTTGTCCGGATCGACCAGGCTCAGGTCCATCAACTCGTTGCCCTGGTACAGATCGGGAACGCCCGGCGAGCCGTACTTGAGCAACATCAGCGTGATGCTGTTCCACGCGCCGAGCCAGGCCACGGTATCGCCAAAACCCTGCAAATCGCGCAGGAACACGTTGCCCTGCACGCCGGCCAGCAGTCCGCGTATGAAGCCTTCGAGCGCCGCTTCGTAGGCCTCGTCGGGCGCGGTCCATCGCGTGTGCGATTTCGACTCTCGCGCCGCCTTTAACAGGTATTGCACGATGCGCTCGACATACGGCGCGAGCGTTTCATCGTCGAGTCCACCAGGTGGCAGCGTGCCGAGCAGGGTTTGGTAGAGCAGGTATTCGTCGGCACGCGAAGGTGAATCGCTCGGCGCGCCTTTGGCTTCAAGCCGGTCGCGCACGCGCTGGTTCATCTCCGACCATCGCGTCAACGCGGCTTGCCACGCAGCCGGCATTTCCGAAAGAACGTCGATGCGGTTGCGCACGTCTTCGGAGCGCTTGTTGTCGTGCGTGGACGTCGCCAGCATGGTGTGCGGCCAGCGCAGCGCGCGGTCGGCACTGGCGCTGTGAAACTCGGTCACCGTCATGCCGAAGGTGCCCGGCTCGCCGCCCACTTCGTTCAGCGAACTCAGCGGAAAGTAACGGTAGAAGGCCGTGTCTTCGACCCCCTTGGCCGACACCGGCGCGCTGAACTGCTGGAAGCGCCGCGCGAAGTGGCGCACGCGCCCTTGCAAATCATCCGATGCCAGTGGCACGGCTTCGCCCAGCAGACTCTGGTGCACGAAGTCGAACACCGACAAGTCCGAATCCTGGCTCTGCCGCCGCGCCTCTTCCACCGCGCGCGCGATGAAGTGCTGGTCTTGCTCCGAAGCGCTGTGCACGAAGTACGTGCGGTACACCGGCAGGCACACCGCGACCTCGGCGAGTGCGCGGCGTAGCGCGTTGAGCGTGTAGTCGCGCGTGCTGCGATCGGCGCGCGCGAGGCGCACCAACTCTGTCGCGAGCACGTTGAGTTCGGACGCCAGCGCGGTGCGAATCACGTCGCGCTTGCCGACATGCGAGAGCGCCTCGAAGCACGCATCGACACCGCTGAAGTCGCGCCAGATGCGTTCGACCTCAGGCCCCGCCGCGGCATCGACCAGCACGCCGTTGGCGACGTTGGCAAAGCGGTAGCCCGTGGTCCCGTGCACATGCCAGCTCTCCGGCACCTCTTCGTTGGCCGCCGCGATCTTCTCTGCGACGACATAGAGCGGGCGCGCCGGTCGACCCTGCACATCGACATCGGGCAACGTCAGGCGCGCCCTCCGCGCATAGCCTTGCTGCAATTGCAGGAAGTAGCGGGCCGGGTCGTACAGACCATCGGGATGGTCGATACGCAGCCCGTCCACCACGCCGTCTGCGGCCAGGTCGAGAGCGAATGATTGCGTGTCCTCGAACACCTCGTCGCGCTCCATGCGCAACGCGGCCAGATCGTTGATGTCGAAGAAGCGACGGTAGTTGATCTCGTCCGCCGCAACGCGCCAGTAAGCCAGGCGATAGGCCTGCGCTTCGATCAACGCGTGCAACCGATCGCGAGTGTCATCGCTGTTCACCGTGTCGACCGACGCTGCGATGGCTTCGGTCAGCGCTGGCGACCTGGTGCACAGACGCGCCAGACGCGCCTTCAGCAGCTCCTTGTCGCGCGCACGCTCGGCGCGCGCCTGCGGCTCGGTTTCATTGCGACCCGGCAGATGGCCAAAGGCCGACGCGATGCTCGCGGCACCCGCTGCGACATCGGCGTCTTCGACGTGTCGCGATGCAGCCAGCAACACGTCGGTATAGCTCTCGGGCGCCAGCGGAAATCGATGCTCGAAATAGTTGAGCGCCAGGCTGCCCTCGGCAGCGTCGAAGCGCAGCGCGATCTCGCCGTTCTGCAGCACCTCGCCGTAGTGGCCGCCCAGCACAGGCAGCAGCACCTTGCCGGTGAGCTCGATGTTGAGCGGTTGCCAGTCGATGTCGAAGTGTTGCGCGAAGTGCGACGCCTGGCCGTTCTCGAGCACGTCGAGCCACCATGCGTTGTCGGCGCCCAGCACGCCCATGTGGTTGGGCACCATGTCGAGCAATTGCCCGAGACCGTGCTGCCGCAAGGCGCCGATGAATCGCGCGAAGCCTTCGGCACCGCCGATCTCCGGGTTGACTTCGTCGTGCGCCACCACGTCGTAGCCGTGCATGCTGCCGGCGCGTGCCCGCTGGATCGGCGAGCAGTACACATGGCTCACGCCGAGCTGCGCGAGATACGGAAGGATGCGGACCGCATCGTCGAAGCCGAAATCCTTGTGGAACTGGAGCCGGTAAGTGGCGCGCGGCACGCGTGTCTGCACGCCCGCGGCCATCGCGGAACCCGCCACTGCTGCACGCGGTCGCACCTGGGCCATCGCGTCGAACAGCTTGCGCGCATCGCCATCGGCACCGACGGCATCGAGATCGATCGGCAGCTTGCGACGCCAGTTCGGCTGCTGGTCGGTCGTGCCGGGCAGGTTGGCCTGCTCGACCGAACCCAGAGCGTCTTCGAGCTGGACCAGCATCAGCGCCGAGGGCGCCATCGCCAGGTACAGGTGCACGGCCTGCACCGCGAGCGAAGGCAAGGTCTGGCTGCCGGTCGCCTCGGCCACCTGCTCGCCCGTCAGCAGCCCGGCATGCTGCACCGCCAGCAGCAGGCGCACGCGCTCCTGCGCACGATCGAGCAATTGCTTTTCGAAGGTTTGCTCATCGGGGAACAAGCCGAGTTGCCAGCGCAGGCGCAGGTCGTGGCTCGACCACCAGCCGGCCAGCGTGGCCAGGTCGTGCGTGCTGACGGCGACCAGCGCATGACGCGGGTACTCGGCAGGCGCTTTGAAGTCGCCGTTGGGCCAGCGCTCGAAGTACAAGAGGCGATACGAATGCACTTCGGACCGGGACAGCGCTGCGCGCATCTCGTCGGCCACGGTGCCGAGGTCTTCGCCCACCACCATGCAATGGTTGCGTTGGCTCTCGAGCGCGACGATCGCCATCATCTCGTGCAGCGCGTAGTGCACATAAGCGCCATCGCGTGCGGTGCGTCCTTGGGGCACCCAAAACAGGCGCATCAGCCCCATCACGTGGTCGATACGCAAGGCGCCCGCACCGCGCATGTTGGCGCGCAAGGTCTCGATGAAGATGCGGTAGCCGCTGGCGCGCAGATGGTCTGGCCGCAAGGGCGGCAAGCCCCAGCTCTGGCCGTTCGGATTGAACTCGTCCGGCGGCGCGCCGACGCTGGCGCCAGCACCGAAAGCCGACGGCTCGCCCCACACATCGGAGCCACCGCGATCGACAGACACAGCAAGATCCAGGAAGAGGCCGATGCCGAGTCCGAGCGCCTTGCAACGCGAGTTCACCCGCACCAGTTGCTCGACGGCGACCCATTGCAGGTAGAGATGGAACAGCACGCGATCGGCATGCTCCGAGGCGAATGCGGCGACCTCGGGCGAAGCCGGGTCGCGGTAGGCATCGGGCCACACCGGCCAGCCCCAGATCGAGTCGTCGATCAGATGAAAGTGCGCTTGCAACGCCTCGAACAGCGCATGCCGACGCAAGGCCTCGCCTCGCTCTTCGACAAAGGCAAAGAAGGCTTCGCCACGCGTGCTGCGCGAATCGGTCGAAGCGCTCTTACCGTCGGCCGATACATGCTGCGCGCGAAAGTGCGCGAACAGGAGTTCGAGCACTTCGAACTTGGCGGCAGCCACGCCGGGATAGTCGACCAGAGATGTCGCTCGCAGGTCGGCGAGGCGTGACTGGAAACTGGCCGAGCGCAGCAGGCGCCGCGCCGGATCGCACGCGTTGAACTCATCGACCGCCTGTACGTCGATGTACAGCACATTGATCTGCTGCCGCGACGACGGGCTGTACGGGCTGGTATGCGCGGGGTTGTGCGAGAACAGCGCATGCAGCGGGCTCAGGCCGATGATGTCGGCGCCGCGCTCGGCCATGATGCCGACCAGTTGCGCCAGATCGCCGAAGTCACCGATGCCCCAGTTGTGCTGGGAGCGCAGCGAATAGAGCTGCACCGCTGGCCCCCAGATGCGGCCGTCGCCTTGCAGTGCGACCGGCCGATGACAGTGCTCGGGCGCGCTGATGACGAGTGTCGTGGCGTGAACATAGGGCCCGCTTGGCTTGCCAGTCGAAGTGCCTGCGACGGCTCCGCCATGCGGCGCGGTGGCGCCCTCGATGCTGAAACGGTGGTAGCCCGCGGGCAGACGCAGCGTCATCGTCAGCCGACGTTCGTACCAGCCGATGCCATCGAGCTCCGCATAGGCGGTATCGGGCAACGCGCGCGCATCGATCTCGCCGCCGTGCACTGCGCCGCCCTCTTCTTCGAGCCGCCAGCGCACGTGGTGCGCGGTCGCCGGCAGGCGCAGCGCGATGGACCATTCGGCGGCGCCCGCCTGCATGGCCAGCACCGGCGGAAGCGTCTCGGACCAGTCCCCACGTTGAGCTGCATCGAGTGCCGCTGTCGCATCGAGCGTGTCGTCGAGCACCACATCGAACTCCGCGAGCAAGCCCACGAGATGCTCTCGCGCGACGCGATGGTGATTGCCCCAGACGTCGTGATAGTCGGTCGAGATACCGAAGTGCGCGCAGAGGCGTTGCACGGCCTCGATATCACTGTGCGCGCGGGGACTAGACATTCGAAGGCTCCTCGAGGGTGACTAGAACGCCACCGCGCGCAAGGCGCAAGGTGGCGTCGCCGGTCGGCTCTGCGTCCGACCTGTAGATCATGTGGCCGCGCGGCATGACGATGCCGTCAGCGCTGTCGCGGCCGAAGTTGGCCAGCACATAAAGCGTGGTGGCCGCTGCAAGCCCGCCGTCGAGCTGCCAGACGACTCGAAGAATCCCGCCATCTCCATCGCACGAAAAGGTGCCGGCACCGCGCAGGCCCGTCAGATGCGGCACGACCGCACTCTGTCGCACGGCCAGCAAATCACCGATGAAGCGCAGCCACCGCGCATGCGGTTCGATCTCGCGCTCGTCCCATCGAAGCTTCGACGCGAGGAACGTCGACTCGGCGTTCGGATCGGGAATGCGCGCGCGGGCTTCATCGGTCGAGAAGGTCGCGAAGCGGCCGAACTCCTCGCGCCGACCGTTCGACACGGCTTCGGCCAGCTCAGGCCCGAAGTCGCAGAAGTATTGGAACGGCGTCGACGCTGCGTACTCCTCGCCCATGAAAAGCATCGGTGCATGCGGCGACAACAGCACGCAGGCATAAGCAGCGTGCAGCAAGACCTCGTCGCCGAGTGCATGAATGCGCTCGCCGAAAGCGCGGTTGCCGACTTGGTCGTGCGTCTGCAAGAACGACACGAAGGCGGCCGACGGCAAATGCATCGACGACTCGCCCCGCGTCTCGCCTTCGCGGTAAGGCGAAGGCTGGCCTTGGTAGACGAAGCCTTCCGCCAGCGCGCGGCCGAATTGTGCGACCGGCACATCGGCGTAGTCGCCGTAGTAGCCATCGGTTTCACCGGTGGTCAGCACGTGGGCCGCGTGGTGCAGATCGTCGTTCCACTGGGCCGTGCCGTCGCGCGGGCGGCCACCGTCGTCACGCTCTAGAAACGACGCTTCGTTGAGTTCGTTTTCGAGCACCACGTGAATATGCCGCGTGCGCCCCGGACCGACGCGCAAGGTCTCTGTCACTTCGCGAATGATGTGCTGTGGCGAGTCGTCGCGGATGGCGTGGATGGCGTCCATGCGCAGACCGTCGAAGTGATATTCCTCGACCCAGTAAAGCGCGTTGTGGACGAAGAAGTCGCGTACCGTGCGCGATGCTTCGCCGTCGTAGTTGATGGCGGCGCCCCATGGCGTCTGGTGTGCCGGATTGAAGAACTGCGGGCAGTACGCATGCAGGTAATTGCCTTCAGGCCCGAAGTGGTTGTAGACCACGTCGATGAGCACCATCAGGCCGAACCCGTGAGCTGCGTCGACGAACGCCTTGAGCTCGTCAGGTTTGCCGTAGGTCGCATCGGGTGCGTACTGCAGCACGCCGTCGTAGCCCCAGTTGCGCAGGCCGGGGAAGTCGGCGAGCGGCATCACCTCGATCGTCGTCACGCCCAGTTCGGCGAGTGCCGCAAGTCGCGCAGTGGCCGCCGTGAAAGTGCCTTCGGGCGTGAACGTGCCGATATGCAGTTCGTAGATCACCGCTTCCGACCAGGGGCGGCCGCGCCAAGCTTCGTCGCGCCATTCATAGGCCCCCGTGTCGATGACCTGGCTGGCGCCGTGCACATCGTTCGGGTTGTAGCGCGATGCCGGATCGGGCGCGCGCAATCCATCGGGCATGCGAAAGCGGTAGAGGTCGCCGGCACTCGCCTCGGGCACGGTGACACAGTGGAACCCATCGGTTTCCAGCAGCATCGGATGCTCGACCGGCGCCTCTGTATGACCGGCCTGCGGCTCACGCACCAGCACCACAGGTGTCATCGACGGCGCCCACAGGCGAAACGAAACTCCGCCCTCGGCCAACACCGTCGCGCCGAAAGGCATGGCGTGTCTGCGCTTCATGCTCTGGTCGTTTCAGTGCTTTTCATCGGAGCTTGTCGTCCACGGAGTCCTTGATGTTTTTCTTGTCACGCGGCCACCACTGCTCGATGCGTTCGGCCGCCCAGTCCTTGCCGCCGAGGCCAAAGGCCAGTGCCAGTGCAAAAACGATGCCGCCCAGAATCACCAGGAAACTCTGCCGCACGATGTCGCCGCCGACCCTGACCTGGTCAAGCGCGATAAGCACCACGAAAACCATGATGGCGTACTGCGCCAGCTTGGCGACGAAGGCCGCGTCCTGCAGCTTGATGTTGCGGCAATAGGCGAGCACCGTGTCGCCGACGAACTTGGCGAAGTACGAGCCGAAGGCCAGCACCAGCAGCGCGACGAACACGTTGGGCACGAACCAGACCACGCGCCCCAACAAGTCGGTGATGTAGGTCAGGCCGAGGCCGTTGAAGGCGATCAGCAGCGCCGCGAGGATGACGAGCCAGTACGCCAGGATGCCGAAGATGGCAGTGGTGTCGCTCGCCACGCCGCCCTGCCGCAAGAAGTTGTCGAGCCCCGCGCGCTCCGTGAGCACGTTGAAGTTGATGGCGCGCAACGCCTTGGTGACGACCAGCCGCACCACCTTGGCGATGAGCCAGCCACCGATGATCACCACGATGGCGATCAACAGTCGCGGGATGAAGGCACCGACCTGAAACAGTACGGCGCGCAAGGGTTCGAGTTGGATGCCGAAGCTTTCCATGATGTGTCTCCAGTGAAGGAACGAACGCGCCTCAGCGCGCGGCGTTCGAGTCGATCAGTGCCAGCACGCCTTGCAGCGGAACCTGAGCCCAGTCGATGCGATTGTTGAGTTCGTAGCGCAGCTCGTACAGCGCCTTTTCGATTTCGAACAGGCGCAGCAATTCGATATCGATCGATGCCGCGCCCTTGCCGGACAGGGTCGCCGTATACGATTGCAAAAAGGCATCGCGCGTTGCGGATTCCCAGGCCTTGGCGTCGGGCTCGAGCCGCTCCAGCTCTTCAGCGGTCTGCGCGATGCGGCGCAGTGCCGACCAGCGTGCGTAGTTGAACGACCGCAGCATGCCGGCCACGTCGCGCAGTGGCGAGCCCTTGGCGCGCCGCTCCTGGAAGGTGCGGGCCGGCTCGCCCTCGAAATCGATGATGACGAAGTCGTTGGCCGTGACCAGCACCTGCCCCAGGTGGTAGTCGCCGTGGTAGCGCGTCTTGATACCGCCGACCTGCGAGGCACCGTGCGCTGCAGCGAGCCGTGTGTGCAGGGCCGCACCGCTCGACAGGAATGCCTGCGCATACACCTGAACCGATGCCGGCAGCTGCCCGATGCGTTCGCGCAGCAAGGCCTGGGTGCCGTTCGATTCGGCGACGGCGCGGTCGCGATAGCCGGCCACGTCCGCCGCCGCCAGCGGCTCGGGATCGAAGGCTGCATCGCCGGTGCGCGTGGCCAATGCCAGGTGCAGCTCAGCCGTGCGCTTGCCCAGCATCGCAGCCAGTGCCAGGAAACCACCATGCGCCTTGACCGTCGATAGCTCCTCGCCGGCTGCAGCGCCCGCGGTACGCAACTCTTCCAGATAGCGTTCGAGATAGCCGAGCGTGTAGTCCCAGCCGTCGCCCTGGTTCTGCACATGCGACTGCACCAGCGCCAGCGTCATCACGCGGCCATCGGTGCCGAAATATTCAAGTGCGCCGAGCACGGGAACGCAGTTCGGGTAGTGCACGACATCGGTCAGGAAACGACCCATCTCAAGCTCGGGGTTCACACCCTCGCGCAGCCGGCGATAGCCCTTCAGGAACAGGGTGTCGTCCAGCGTGACGACGGTATTGCTGCTCATCGCACTCGGGCGCGACACCGGCATCTCGCGCACGTCGATGTTGGCAGCCTTGAAGGCGGCGGTAGCGCTGAACTTCATCTTGCCGCCGACGGTGGTCAGTTCCTTGCCGACCTCGATCGCCTGCACCAAAGCGCGACAGAAAGGCTCGTCGTAGAACGCATCGGCCATGACGCCGACATTGGCCTGTTGCCGGATCTTGGCGAGTGCGGCCGGCGTCAGGCGCATGACGCGTTCTTCTTCAGTGTCTTCCCATGCCAGCGCGAGCGGCATGAAATAAGTGTCGTCGTCCGGCGGTCCGTCGAGCTTCAGGATGGGCAGCATCCAGCTGGACCCCGGCATCTCCCAGACAGCGTAGTCGGCCAGCCTGGCGCGCGACACGGCGGTACCTTTGGTCGCATACCAGCGCTGGATTTCGATGTGACGCGGCAGCGTGTCGGTCTCGAACTGCACGCGCATGCGGTCGGCCATGCCCATGCGCCACGGCATCACGCGCTCCCGGAAAAAGCTGGTCCAGCCGTCGAACAGCACGAGCGTCGGCCGGTCTTGCAGCGCCACCTCTTCCTGGTGCCAGCTCGGCATCGCGGCATCGCTCGCCAGACGGAACCAGTAGAAGCCGAACGACGGCAGCGTGAGCATGTAAGGCAGCTCGCCGATGGGCGGGAACGAGGTGCGGCCGAGCATCTCGACCGGCACGCGCGTTTTATAGGCCGACAGATCGAGCTCGACCGGCTGCGCAGCGCGCGACAGGTTGAACACGTGCAACAGCGTTTCGTCTTCGTGGACGCTCAGGTACGCGAGGATCTTGCGGTTGCCCGGCTTCAAAAAAATGCGCTTGCCGCGGCCGAAGGCGAAGCTGGTCTTGCGCACCGCCAGCATGCGCTTGGTCCAGTTGAGCAGCGAGCTGCTATCGCGCGCCTGCGCCTCGACGTTGAGCGCTTCGTATCCGTACATCGCGTCCATGATCGGCTGCAGATACAGCCGCTGCGGGTCGGCACGCGAGAAACCGGCATTGCGGTCGGGGCTCCATTGCATCGGGGTGCGCACGCCGTTGCGGTCGCCGACGAACACGTTGTCGCCCATGCCGATTTCATCGCCGTAATAAATGATCGGCGAGCCCGGCATCGACAGCAACATGCCGTTCATGAGCTTGACGCGATCGATGTCGTTTTCCATCAGTGGCGCGAGGCGGCGCCGAATGCCCAGGTTGATGCGCGCGCGCATGTCGGCGGCGTACATCGTGTACATGTAGTCGCGCTCTTTGCTGGTCACCATTTCGAGCGTGAGCTCGTCGTGGTTGCGCAGAAAGATGGCCCACTGGCAGCCTTCCGGAATCTCCGGCGTCTGCTGCATGATTTCGACGATCGGATGCCGGTCTTCCTGCGCGATCGCCATGTACATGCGCGGCATCAACGGGAAGTGGTACGCCATGTGGCATTCGTCGCCGTCGCCGAAATATTCGCGCACGTCTTCGGGCCACATGTTCGCTTCGGCCAGCAAGAAGCGATTCTTGTATTCGGCGTCGATTGCCGCGCGCAGCTGCTTGATGACCGCGTGCGTCTCGGGCAGGTTTTCGTTGCTGGTGCCGTCACGCTCCACCAAGTAGGGAATGGCGTCGAGCCGGAACCCGTCGACCCCCATGTCGAGCCAGAAGCGCATGGTCTTCAGCACCGCCTCCATCACCGCCGGGTTGTCGAAGTTGAGGTCGGGCTGGTGGCTGAAGAAACGGTGCCAGAAGAACTGCTTGGCGACCGGGTCCCAGGTCCAGTTCGACTTCTCCGTGTCGGTGAAGATGATCCGGGTACCTTGATAGATCTGGTCGGTGTCGCTCCACACGTAGAAGTTGCGCTCGGGCGAGCCGGGCGGCGCATTGCGCGCGGCTTGAAACCAGGGGTGCTGGTCGGACGTGTGGTTGATGACCAGTTCGGTGATGACGCGCAGGCCGCGCTTGTGCGCCTCGGCCATCATTTCGCGGAAGTCGGCCAGCGTGCCGTACTGCGGATGCACATCGTCGTATCCGGCAATGTCGTAGCCGTCGTCCCGCAGCGGCGACGGATAGAACGGCATCAGCCAGATCGTGTTGACGCCCAGATCCTTGACGTAGTCGAGCTTGGCCGTCACGCCCTTGAAGTCGCCGACGCCGTCGTCGTTGGTATCGAAAAACGCCTTGACGTTGAGCTGGTAGATCACGGCATCGCGATACCACTGCGGATCGTCGCTGATGTCGATCTCCGGTGTCTCGAGGGCAAGGGCGGGCACGGGTGCGTTCATGGGCGTCGAGGCTTTTGGAGTCTAGAGAAAATAGTCGAAATCACGCTCGGTGCGACTGCGCCGACGGACCACGAAAATATGTGCGGGAACTGCGTGCGGGTCGAGCTGGACGAAGTGAAATTCACCCTGCCAGATGAAGCGCTGGTTGCTCAGCAGGTCGTGCATCTGGAACGACTCGCCGGGCTCCACGCCAATCGACGCCGCGTCCAGACCGATCCAGCCCGACTGCACGTTGTAACGGTCGAGGTTGACCACGGTCACGATCACATTGCTCCCGTCTTCGGACTCTTTGGCATAGGCGATGAGCTGATCGTTTTCGACCGGCAAGAAGCGCAGACTGCGGTCGGCTTGAAGGGCTGGGTTGTCATGCCGGATGCGGTTCACCCGCGCGATGAAGGGCGCGAGGCTCTGCGCATCGTCGTGGTTCCAGGTACGCAACTGGTACTTCTCGGAGTCGAGGTATTCCTCGCTTCCAGAATTGCGGGGCAAGTGGTCGCGCAGTTCGTAGGCCGGTCCGTAGATGCCGTAGTTGGCAGACAAGGTGGCCGCCAGCACCAGCCGCATCATGTAGAGCGACGCCTCGCCGCCCTGCAATTGCTCGTGCAGGATGTCGGGCGTGTTGGGCCACACGTTGGGGCGGAAATAATCGCTGCCCGGGCCCGTCGACAGTTCGATGAAGTACTCGGTCAGCTCCTGCTTGCTGTTGCGCCAGGTGAAGTAGGTGTATGACTGCGAGAAGCCCAGCTTGGCCAGTCGATGCATGACCTTGGGCCGCGTGAAAGCCTCGGCAAGGAACAGTACTTCAGGATGTTCCTTCTTGACCTCGCCGATGGCCCACTCCCAAAACGGAAACGCCTTGGTGTGCGGGTTGTCGACGCGAAAGATCTTCACGCCCTCGCCGATCCAGTGATCGAATACGCTCTTCAACTCGACCCACATCGCGCGCCAGTCGTCGCTCTCGAAGTTGAACGGGTAGATGTCCTGGTACTTCTTGGGTGGGTTCTCGGCGTACTGCACCGTGCCGTCCGGACGCCAGCGAAACCAGGCCGGATGCGACTTCACGTACGGATGGTCGGGGGCGCATTGAAAGGCGATGTCGAGCGCGATGTCCAGGCCGAGGCCTGCCGCCTTATGCACCAGTTGCCTGAATTCGTCCGGCGTGCCCAGTTCCGCCAGGATCGACTTGTGACCGCCTTCCGCGGCACCGATGGCCCACGGGCTGCCGACATCGTCTTTACCCGCGACGAGAGCGTTGTTCTTGCCCTTGCGTTGCGTGCGCCCGATCGGATGGATCGGCGGAAAGTACAAGACGTCGAAACCCATCTCGGCGATGGCTGGCAACCGCGCCTCGACATCCTTGAAGGTACCGTGGCGACCGGGCTCCGGCGAGGCAGAGCGCGGAAACAGCTCGTACCAGCTGCTGAAGCGGGCGCGTTTGCGATCCGCGAAGAGCGGCAGCTCGGTGGCGTAGCGCGTCTCGAAGCGACGGTCCGGATAGCGGCCGGCCAACTCGCCCAGCGTTTCGTCGAGCGCCAGGGCCTTGAGTGCGTTGGCGTCGTGGTCAGCGTCGAGCGCCGCGGTCTGCAGCGCCTTGGCCCAGCGCAAGAGCGTGTCGCGGTCCGCAACCTGCGCCCGCGCCGCTGCGGCGATGATGTCCATGGCGCCGACCTGCGACGCGATGCGGATGTCTTCGGGCTCGATGCGACGCGTCATCTCGTGATGCCACGATTCGAACGGGTCGACCCATGCCGCCACCGTGTAGACGAAGCGCCCTATCGACGGCGGCGCGAAGCTGGCCTCCCACACATCGTTCACCAGCGCCTTCATCGGTACCTCGTGCCAATCACGCGCACCATCACCGGCATCCGCGCTCCAGCGCAGCATCGCGCGCACCACGTCGTGCCCGTCGGTGAAGCAATGCGCGGTGATCTTCACCAGGTCGCCCGCAACGCACTTGATGGCGAAGCGGCCGGCATCGACGGCGGGCAACACAGCATCGATGACCGCACGGACGCGGCCCTCGCCGCCGCTGTCTGAAGGCAAGGAAAGATGGGCTGCGGGTGTCGACTGCGCCGCTTTGGCGGTCTCGGAAACTGCGGCGACCTCAGTGGGCGGTGCTGGCTTTTTTTGCATGGGGCACGTATTGGAAAATAAGGGTCGAAAGGGGTGGCAAGGTCAGGCAAACAGAATGCGGCCGGCCATGAGAGCGCACCGGCGACGACTCCACACCACCCAGGTTGCCCCATCCTGCGCCGCCGAATTCGCCGGCATCGCTGTTGATCACTTCGCGCCACTCCCCACCCAACGGCACGCCGAGCAGATAGTTGGTCCGGGGCAGTGGCGTCATGTTGCTCACCACCAGCACCGGAGCGGTGCCATCGTGCGCCTTGCGCAAGAAGGCGAACACGCTGGCATCCGCATCGTCGGCCGCGATCCACTCGAAACCGTTGGCGCTGAAGTCGAGTTGGTACAGCGCAGGCGTGCCACGGTACACCCGGTTGAGCTCGGCCACGAAATGTTGCAGGCCTGAGTGGCCCTCTAGCGACGTCGACCACCATTCGAGCTCACCGTCGTGCGTCCATTCGCGGCGCTGGCCGAATTCACCGCCCATGAAAAGCAGCTTCTTGCCAGGGTGTCCCCACATGAACCCGAACAGCGCGCGCAGATTGGCGAACTGCTGCCAAGGGTCGCCCGGCATCTTGTTGATGAGCGAGCCCTTGCCATAGACCACCTCGTCGTGCGAGAGCGGCAGCACGAAGTTTTCATTGAAGGCATACACCAGCGAAAACGTCATCTGGCCGTGGTGGTACTTGCGGTAGACCGGGTCTTCCTTCATGTAGGCCAGGTCGTCGTGCATCCAGCCCATGTTCCACTTCATGCCGAAGCCGAGGCCGTCCATGTCGGTGGGGCGCGAGACGTTGGGCCAGGCAGTCGACTCCTCCGCGATGGTCACCGTATCGGGGAATTCGCGGTACACCGCGCGGTTCAGGGTTTGCAAGAACTCGATGGCCTCGAGGTTCTCGCGACCACCAAACTTGTTGGGAATCCACTCCCCGTCTTTCCGCGCATAGTCGAGGTAGAGCATCGACGCGACCGCGTCCACGCGCAATCCATCAAGGTGGTACTTGTCGAGCCAAAACAGGCCGGACGACGTCAGAAAGCTGCGGACCTCGTTGCGCCCGTAGTTGAAGATGCTCGAACTCCACTCCGGGTGAAAGCCCTGGCGCGGATCCGCATGTTCGAACAGATGCGTGCCGTCGAAATACTGCAGCCCGTGCTCGTCGGTCGGAAAGTGCGAAGGCACCCAGTCGAGCAGCACACCGATGTTGTTCTGGTGCAGATGGTCGACCAGGTACATGAAGTCTTGCGGCGTACCGAAGCGCGAGGTCGGCGCGAAGTAGCCGGTGGTCTGGTAGCCCCATGAACCATAGAACGGGTGCTCGGTGACCGGCATCAATTCCACATGGGTGAAGCCCATCTTCAACATGTATTCAGCGAGCTGACGCGCGATTTCGCGGTAGCCGAGGAACTCGCCATCGTGGCGGCGCCATGAGCCCAGGTGCAACTCATACGTCGACATCGGCGCGTCAAGCGCATTGCGAGCGCCGCGCGATGTCATCCACGCGTCGTCGTTCCATTCGTAGTCCATCGACCAGATGCGTGATGCGGTAGCGGGCGCGTGCTCTGCATAGAACGCGACCGGATCGGCCTTGTCGACGACATAGCCGTTGACACGCGAGCGAATGCGGTACTTGTATGTCTGGCCCGGCTGCGCGTCTGCTACCGAGCCTTGCCAGATGCCGGTGCCGTCGTCGCGCAGTTGCAGCGGATCGGCATCGCCGGACCAGTAGTTCCAGTCGCCGATAAGCGAGACGGACTCAGCGTTGGGCGCCCAGACCGCGAACGACGCGCCGCCTTGAGGATTCACATGGCAGCCCAACAGATCGTAGAGCCGAGCATGGGTGCCCTCGCGAAAAAGATAGGCGTCCTGAGCCTGGCGAGACTGGGTACCAGAGGATTGGGAATCGACGGGTTGGGTATGGAGAGATCGGATTTCTGGAATCACGAGGGACACTTTCGCTGCGTTCAATCGATGATCGATGGCCGAGAATCGACGACAACGACCGCAAGTTCAAGGCCATTGTTGGGTCAAAGGCGAGCGCCGCGAAGGGCACCGGGCGCCTTCGCGTGTCAGAGAGAAGCGCGTATGCGGCGCGCGCTGTTTGTTCAGGCCCCGGCTGCAGCGCCGGCTGCTTGTGATGAAACCATCGACGCCTGCATTGCCGGGATTGCCGGGAGAGCGAAGTCGCCCGTCGTCAGCACCACTGCACGTGAGGGATCGGCGAAATACAGTTCGATCGCCTTGTCCCGGATCAGGCTGAAGTGACTGCGGCAAGTTGCGAGCAAGCTTTCGCTGCTGCCATCACGAGCACCGCAAACGTCCCGTAAAGTCTGTTCTGAAACCAGCCCGAGGATACGGGCGCCGTCGTCGCCGTCCGGATAGAACGCAAAGCGCACCGAGGCCGTGTCGAAGCAATAAATGCCTTCGAAGTCCATTTGTCGTCTCCTGTCTATTGTTCGATGACGCACGACTTTCGTGCAGGCGACGCACAAATATGGCGTGGTCAACAGCGCGAGCCCACGCCAGAAGCCGCCTACATCGGCTTACATCCGCCCTTGAAACCTGAACGAATGCCCTTATCATTAGCACTCGCTGAGGACGAGTGCTAACAGCGCTCACCTCCAGTCGATTGGGCAGCCAGCCGTTCGGTCCGGCACCCTCAAACCAAACCCGTTTCTATTCAGGAGATGCTATGAAACTTCGTCCTTTGGCCGATCGTGTGATCGTCAAGCGCATTGAAAGCGAAACCAAGACTGCCTCGGGCATCGTGATCCCCGACAACGCTGCCGAAAAGCCCGATCAGGGTGAAGTGCTGGCCGTTGGCCCGGGCAAGAAGACCGACAAGGGCGAACTGCTCGCCATGAGCGTCAAGGTCGGCGACCGCGTTCTGTTCGGCAAGTACAGCGGCCAGACCGTCAAGGTCGATGGCGACGAGCTGCTTGTCATGAAGGAAGACGACCTGTTCGCAGTCGTCGAGAAGTAATCAACCCCATCTCATCGGAGTAAATAAACATGGCAGCAAAAGACGTAGTCTTCGGCGGTGAAGCCCGCGCGCGCATGGTCGAGGGTGTCAACATCCTGGCCAACGCAGTCAAAGTGACCCTGGGCCCCAAGGGCCGCAATGTCGTGCTCGAGCGTTCGTTCGGCGCCCCCACGGTGACCAAGGACGGCGTGTCCGTCGCCAAGGAAATCGAACTCAAGGACAAGCTCCAGAACATGGGCGCCCAGCTCGTGAAGGAAGTGGCTTCCAAGACTTCGGACAACGCGGGTGACGGCACCACGACCGCTACGGTTCTGGCTCAAGCCATCGTTCGCGAAGGCTTCAAGCTGGTCGCGGCCGGCATGAACCCGATGGACCTGAAGCGCGGCATCGACAAGGCTGTCACGGCCCTGGTCGCCGAGCTGAAGAAGGCATCGAAGCCCACCACCACGTCGAAAGAAATCGCACAAGTCGGCTCGATCTCGGCCAACAGCGACGAAACCATCGGCAAGCTCATCGCTGACGCGATGGACAAGGTCGGCAAAGAAGGCGTCATCACCGTCGAAGACGGCAAGAGCCTGGACAGCGAACTCGACGTCGTCGAGGGCATGCAGTTCGACCGCGGCTACCTGTCGCCTTACTTCATCAACAACCCTGAAAAGCAATCCGCGATTCTGGAAAACCCGTTCGTTCTGCTCTACGACAAGAAGATCAGCAACATCCGTGACCTGCTCCCTACGCTGGAACAAGTCGCGAAGTCGGGCCGTCCGCTGTTGATCATTGCCGAAGAAGTCGAAGGCGAAGCCCTGGCTACTCTGGTCGTGAACACGATCCGCGGCATCCTGAAAGTCGTGGCTGTCAAGGCACCTGGCTTCGGCGATCGCCGCAAGGCCATGCTCGAAGACATCGCCATCCTGACGGGCGGCAAGGTCATCGCTGAAGAAGTCGGCCTGACGCTCGAAAAGGTGACCCTGGCCGACCTCGGCTCGGCTGCCCGCATCGAAGTCGGCAAGGAAAACACCATCCTGATCGACGGTGCCGGCGCTGCTGCAGACATCGAAGCTCGCGTGAAGCAAGTTCGCGTTCAGATCGAAGAAGCGACCAGCGACTACGACCGTGAAAAGTTGCAAGAGCGCGTGGCCAAGCTGGCCGGCGGTGTTGCAGTGATCAAGGTCGGCGCTGCCACCGAAGTCGAAATGAAGGAAAAGAAGGCTCGCGTCGAAGACGCACTGCACGCCACCCGCGCTGCAGTCGAAGAAGGCATCGTGGCTGGCGGCGGCGTGGCTCTGCTGCGCGCCAAGCAAGCTGTCGGCGACAAGATCAAGGGCGACAACGCCGACCAGGACGCCGGCATCAAGCTGGTGTTGAAGGCCGTCGAAGCGCCCCTGCGCGAAATCGTCAACAACGCCGGCGGCGAAGCCAGCGTGGTCGTGAATGCTGTGTTGGCCGGCAAGGGCAACTTCGGCTTCAACGCACAAAACGACACGTACGGCGACATGCTCGAGCTGGGCATCCTGGACCCGACGAAGGTCACCCGCACTGCACTGCAAAACGCAGCGTCGGTTTCTTCGCTGCTGTTGACGACCGAAGCCATGGTCGCCGATGCACCGAAGGACGAAGCCGGCGCCGGCGGCATGCCTGACATGGGCGGCATGGGCGGCATGGGCGGCATGGGCATGTGATCCCCCCGGAGGCTGGCGGCACTTCGTGTCCGCTGCGGCACCTCACCAACTAAAAGGCCCGCTTCGTGCGGGCCTTTTTTCGTTCGTTTTTTAGCTGAGCTGAAAGGCGAAGACTGCGCCTTTGCCGGGTTGGGGGAGCAGGCGGATTTCGCTGCCGTGCAGTTGCAGGATGCGGCGGACGATCATCAGGCCGAGGCCGCCACTGCGGCCGCCGGACGACGAGAAGGCAGGGCGGGTGAAAAGGACGGGCTGCAGCTCTTTGGGGATACCGGGGCCGGTGTCGCTGATCTCGACCTGTACGCCGGCCACACCATCCTCCCCCGCTTCGGCGGGCCGCAATTGCACGACGATCTCGCCGCCCTCTGGCGTGTGGCGGATCGCGTTGTCGAGCAGGTTGGTCAGCACGCGTTCGATCATTCCCAGATCGGCCGTGACCACCGGCAGGCCGGACGCAATCTGCGGCACCAGGCGCTGACGGCGTGCTTCCGCGGCGAGCTCGAACTTCTGGAACACGTCCTGCACCAGATCGGCCAGCGCGAAGCTCTCCTTGTCGGGCTTGACCACGCCGGACTCGAGCCGCGCCAGTTCGAACAATTCCTGCGCCAGGCGGCCGACCTTGCGGCTTTGGCCGAGCGCGATCTCGAGATAGCGGCGCCGGTCGGCCAGCGCCAGCGTGTCGGCCTTCATCAGCAGGGTTTCGAGATAGCCGTGCAGCGAGGTCAGGGGCGTGCGGAGGTCGTGCGAGACGTTGGCGAAGAGTTCGCGGCGCTGCTGGTCCAGCGCGGTGAGTTCGCGCCATTGCTCGGCGATGCGCAGCGTCATCTTCTGAAAGGCTTTGCCGAGCGTGGCGATCTCGTCGTCGCCGCGTGCGACCTGTGCGAAGGCCGGCGTTGCAGGATCGATGGCTGCGACGCCATCGCGCTCGAAGCGTTGCACGGCGTCGGTCAGCTGGCGCAACGGCCGCGTGATGAGCCGGAAGGCGACCAGCCCCGCGATGAGGCCGAGCAAAGCGACCCATGCCATCGACCACAGCGTCGTTCGCAGCACGTTGCCGGCGCCCAGGTTCGCGACCAGGGCTTCGCGGTCTTCGCCGGACAGCACGACGTACACATAGCCTGCATCGCGGCCATCGACCTTCAACGGTGCAGCGCTGAAGACTTTGCGGCCGCCCCGCGAGGGTTGCACGCCTTGTGCCCCAGACACATCCTGTCCTTCCAGTCCGCCGCGTGGGTCGTCGCCCAGAATCGGCAATGCGGCGCCCGCCAGCAAGCGCTTTACCGGGCCGAGGTCGACGCGGTCGTGCTTTAGATGCCCCGGCGGCGCGGCTTGTCCGACGATGCGCCCCTCGGCGTCCAGCAAATAGACCTCGACGCTCGGGTTGACCGCCATCAGCTGGTCGAACAGCTCGTGCACGGCCGACGGGTTGAGGCCGTCGCGCTTCATCAGCTCGGCATTGCCGGCGATGTGCGCGGCCAGGCCGATCGACAGGCGCTGCGTCACTTCCTGCTCGTGTCGTTCGCTGCCCGCCATCTGCAGCCAGGCCGACACGCCGAAGCACGCCAGCAGCAGCACCGCAAAGACGATCGACAGACGCGTCGACAGGCTCGACGGCATCGACCACCCGGAGGGCGTCGAGCGCGTCATGCGGCGGCCTCCTCGACATCCGCCGCCAGCTTGTAGCCGCGGCCCCACACGGTCAGGATGCGCCGCGGAGCCGCGGGGTCGGCCTCGACCTTCATGCGCAGCCGGTTGATGTGCGTGTTGACGGTGTGCTCGTAGCCATCGTGCTGGTAGCCCCACACCTGGTTCAGCAGATCGAGCCGCGAGAACACGCGACCGGGGTGGCGCGCGAAGAAATAGAGCAGATCGAACTCGCGTGGCGTGAGCTCGATCGGCTTGCCGTCGACCTGCACCTCGCGCGCCACCGGGTCGATGCCGAGGTTGCCGAGATCGAGCCGGCCCGACTCCATGCGTGCATTGCGCGCCAGCGCCTCGGTGCGCCGCAACAGCGCCCGCACCCGCGCCACCAGCTCCAGCACCGAGAAAGGCTTGGCGAGGTAGTCGTCGGCGCCCAGCTCCAAGCCGAGGATGCGATGCACTTCGCTGGACCGCGCACTGGTGATGATGATCGGCGTGTAGCGCGTCATGGCGCGGGCGCGGCGGCAGATCTCGAGGCCGTCGACGCCGGGCAGCATCAGATCGAGGATCAATGCGTCCCAGCTGCCGCGCTCCAGTTCGCGGATGCCGGCATGGCCGTCGGCGGCGTGCGTCACGGCATAGCCCTCGTCGTGCAGATGCATGCGCAGCAGCTCGGCGATATGGGCATCGTCCTCGACGATCAGCACGCGTTTGGCAGTTTCCATGTCGTCGGATTGTCCCGCGATATGGCCGCGGGAGTTATCACGATTAATTGAACTCTTCGTGATGAATCGGCCAACGGGTACGGCCAAGAATGCCAGCCATGCAAAGCGATTCAGTCACCCCGAAGTTCAAGCCGATTCACCCGGTCTGGATGCGCATCACGCATTGGCTCAATGCGCTGGCCGTGCTGATGCTGGTGACCAGCGGCTGGCGCATCTACAACGCGGCGCCGTTCTTTCCGTTCGAGATTCCCGGCGCGATCACGCTCGGCGGTTGGCTCGGCGGCGCTTTGCAGTGGCACTTCGCGGCGATGTGGTTGCTGGCCGCCAACGGCCTCGTCTACCTCTCGCTCAACATCGTGAGCCGTCGGCTGTTCCGCAAGTTCTTTCCACTCTCAGTCGGAGGCATCGTGCGCGATGGGCTTGCCGCGCTGCACGGCAAGCTGTCGCACGCCGACCCGCGCCACTACAACAGCGTGCAGCGTTTCGCCTACCTCTTCGTGATGCTCGACATCACCGTGCTGCTGCTGTCGGGCCTGGTGCTCTGGAAGTCGGTGCAATTCGCGGTGTTGCGCGATCTGCTGGGCGGCTATGACTTGGCCCGCCGCATTCACTTCGTCGCGATGGCGTTGCTGGTGGGCTTTGTCGCGGTGCATCTGGTGATGGTCGCGCTGGTGCCGAAGACCTTGCTCACGATGCTGAGCGGCCGTGCCGGGGCCGGCGGAGATGCCGGTAACTCGGCAGGCAAGACAACAAGCGAAGCCGCCAACAACGGAGAAGCCGCATGAACATTCTCAAACGCCCAGCCCTGCACAACGTCGATGCCGACGCTGCCCTCGCCGAAGCCCGCAAGCTCATTGGCCGCCGCATCGAGCAGCCTGCGCGCCGCGCCTTTTTGCAACGCACGCTCACGCTCGGCGGCCTGTCGCTGCTCACAGGCTGCAGCATCACCGACAACGCCGGCGTCGACGCTGCGCTCACCACCATCTCGCGCTTTAACGACAGGGTGCAAGGACTCATCTTCGACCCGACGCAACTGGCGCCGACCTATCCGGACTCGATGATCACGCGGCCGTTTCCGTTCAACGCCTACTACGGCGAAGACGAGATCCGCGAAGTCGACGAGGCCAGCTACAAGCTCGAAGTCACCGGCATGGTCGCCGACAAGCGCCAGTGGACGCTGCCCGAGTTGCGCGCCATGCAGCAGCAAGACCAAATCACGCGGCACATCTGCGTCGAAGGCTGGAGCGCGATCGGCAAGTGGGGCGGCGTGCACTTCGCCGATTTCCTCAAGCGCATCGGCGCCGACACGAGCGCCAAGTACGTCGGCTTCAAGTGCGCCGACGACTACTACACCAGCATCGACATGCCGACCGCGCTGCATCCGCAGACGCTGCTCACGTTGACCTACGACGGCCAACCACTGCCCCCCAAATACGGCTTCCCGATGAAGCTGCGGATGCCCACCAAGCTGGGCTACAAAAACCCAAAACACATCAAGGCGATTTTCGTTACCAACACCTACCCTGGCGGCTATTGGGAAGACCAGGGCTACAACTGGTTCGGCGGCAGTTGAGCCCCCGGAAGGGCTCAGCGCTACTGAAGCGCAAGGCCGAGTTCATTTCGAACCGCGCCATTTTTATCTTCTCTATTTTTCAAACGACTCACTCGAAGGACAACTTAAATGAACAAATTCTCCGCAGCACTCATCGCCACCTGCATGGCCATCGGTTCCGTCTCGGCCTTTGCCGCCGACGAAATGAAAAAGGACGACGGCATGGCCAAGGGCTCGATGAGCAAAGACTCCATGGCCAAGGACGGCATGACGAAGGACTCGATGTCAAAGGACGGCATGACGAAGGACTCGATGTCAAAGGACGGCATGAAGAAGGATTCGATGGCGAAGGACGGCATGGCCAAAGACGGCATGAAGAAAGACTCGATGGGCAAGGATGAGATGAAGAAGTAAGCGTTCCAGCCTTTCCCGACAGCGCTTCGCCAACCTGAGGATCCCATGATCTATTTCATCCTGTCCTATCTGGGCGGAGCGCTGACCATCCTGGCGCCCTGCATCCTGCCCGTGGTGCCCTTCGTCTTCGCGCGGGTCGACCAGCCTTTCGTCAAGAGCGGGTTGCCGCTGCTCGTCGGCATGGCGCTGACTTTCGCAGGCGTCGCGTCGCTCGGTGCGGTAGCCGGCGCTTGGGCCGTCGAGGCCAATGAATACGGACGCATGGCGGCCATCGTGCTGCTCGGGGTCATGGGTGTGATGCTGATCGCGCCTCGCCTTGCGGAGCGCGTCACGCGGCCGCTGGTCGCGCTCGGCTCCGGACTATTGAATTCGGCGACGCGCAGCCAAAACCAGCGCGTCGCATCTGACGGCGGCGTACGCAGCCCCGTCGTGCCCTCGCTGCTGCTCGGCGTGGCAACCGGCCTCCTGTGGGCGCCCTGCGCCGGACCGGTGCTCGGGCTCATCCTCACCGGTGCAGCGCTGCAAGGGCCCACCGTTCACACCTCGCTTTTGTTGCTGGCTTACGCAGCCGGCGCCATGACGTCGCTTGCCGCCGCATTGCTGCTCGGTGGCCGCGTGTTCGCCTTCCTCAAGCGGACGATCGGCGCTGGCGAATGGTTGCGCAAAGGCCTGGGCGTCGCGGTGCTGGCCGGCGTTGCAGCGGTGTCGCTCGGCCTCGACACCGGCGTGCTCGCGCAGCTCTCGTCGGGCAGCGGCGGTGCGTCGATCGAGCGTGGCTTGCTGGAGCGCCTGCGGCCGCACGCGGCGCTCGACCAGACATCGGATGCTGCCCGTCCCCCCACTGCAAACGACCGCGCTGCCTTCATCAAGGTGCAGGCGCCCGCCGTGCCGCGGTTCGCCCCGCTCTCGCTGCCTGACGAAGGCGCGTTACCGAGCTTCTCAGGCGCCGTCGAATGGCTCAACTCGCCACCGCTCACGGCCGAGCAATTGCGCGGCAAGGTGGTGCTGGTCGACTTCTGGACTTTCGGCTGCATCAACTGCCGCAACGCCCTGCCCTATGTGCGCGAATGGAATCGCAAGTACAAAGACCAAGGGCTCGTTGTGGTCGGCGTGCATGCACCCGAGTTCGCATTCGAGAAAAACATCAACAATGTGAAGCGTGCGGTGAGCGAGCTCGACGTGACTTTCCCGGTTGCGATCGACAACAGCTTTGCCATCTGGCGCGCCTTCAACAACAATTATTGGCCGGCGCATTACTTCGTCGATGCCAAAGGCCGCATTCGCTTTCACCACTTCGGCGAAGGCGAATACGAAAAGTCGGAACAGGTTATTCAGCAATTGCTGGAAGAAGCACGAAAGGACGCGAAACCCGTATGAACAACAAACAATCGAACCATCAGGCCAGAGCAACCGTCTCCGCCGTCTCCGCCGCCACATCCGCATCGGCAACACGCTCGGTGCTGGCACGCCGCACGCTGCTTTCCGCGGTGGCATTGCTCGGTGGCGCAGCACTCTGGAAGGCAGTGCCTTCGTTCGCTGCCGAGAATGCGGTCGTCATTCCAGCACCGACCGACGATGCGGCGAGTACTGCGAGTGCTGCGAGTGCCGCCGCAGCGTCTGCTACCGGCACCGAAACGGCCGTTGTCGCCGGTGGCTGCTTCTGGGGTGTGCAGGGCGTGTTTCAGCACGTCAAGGGCGTGACGAGCGCAGTGTCGGGCTATGCCGGCGGGGACGAGAAGACGGCCAGGTACGAGTCGGTCGGCTCGGGCAGCACCGGCCATGCCGAAGCCGTTCGCATCACCTACGACCCCAAGCAAATCAGCTACGGCCGCATCCTGCAGATCTACTTTTCGGTCGCGCACAACCCGACCGAACTCAATCGCCAGGGGCCGGACCGGGGCACGCAATACCGCTCGACCGTGTTCGCGCAATCGCCCGAGCAGGCGCGCGTCGCCAAGGCCTATATCGCCCAACTCGACGCGGCCAAGACCTTCGGCGGTCCGATCGCCACGACCATCGAAACGCAAAAAGCCTTCTTTCCGGCGGAGGGCTATCACCAGGACTACCTGACGCGCAATCCGAATCAGCCGTACATCGTCTTCAACGACCTACCGAAAATCGAGAACCTGAGGAAGGTGTTTCCGGACCGCTACCGCGCGACGCCGGTGCTGGTCGGCGTGGGCGCCTGAAGACTCGGTGGTGCCAGAGCATTCAACGGCACCGTCGATCCGCCGAAGCGGTGATCGGCCTGCCGCCGGAATTCGCTGGGCGTCATGCCCTTGATTTCCAGAAAGCGCCGGTTGAAGTTGGCCACATTGTTGAAGCCGACCTGGTAGCAGATGTCGGTCACGTAGTGGTCGGTCTGCATCAGCAGGTGGCACGCGCTGTTGATGCGCACGCGGTTCACGAAATCGGTGAAGCTGTTGCCGGTCGAGCGCCGGAAAAACCGGCTGAACTTGCTCTCGCTCATGCCCAGTTCAGCCGCCACATCCGACATCGCAATCGGCTCGGCCAGGTTGGCGGTGATCCGGTTGACGATGCCGTTGATCTGGTCGACCTCGGCATCGCCCTCGACGCCCTGCATCTGAACGCTCGACAGCAAGCGGTAGTCGGTGCACTGCGACAGGTCGGCCATGAAGTCGCAAAACACGCCGAAGCGCCGCACACCGCGCGACGCCTTGATGTGATCCCAATGCAACCGCGCACGCTCCGACATGCCGAAAAATTCGATGCCGTTGCGCGCGCGGTCAAGCAGGTGCATGACCTCGCGCAATTCAGGAATTTCAACCGCCGCACGTTCGATCGGCTCGTGCCGAAACTGGATGACGCGATCGCGCCCGGCCGCACCACCTTCCGGCGCATCGAGCGAGATCCAGTTGTGCGGCAGCTTGGGCCCGCACAGCACCAGATGGCCGGGCTGGAATGGTCCGATCCAGTCGCCCACGAAGGCCTTGCCCGACGTCTCGGTGATCAGATGCAGCTCGTACTCTTCATGAAAATGCCATCGCACCAGCGGGCTCGGAAAGCCGTGCGCAAGGCAGCGCACCAACCCGCTTTCGTCAGGCGCCTCGTAGCCGAGCGCCGGTGAGCGCGCGAAGTCGCGCTCCATCTCCGGCTCGCGGTGGCGAGGCAAGTGGCGTTGGCGTGCGGCGGTCATCGAGCAGTCGGGAAAGCGGGCATGAAGCAGTGACGAGCGAAGGCTGGAGCAGAACGGAAAAACCGTTCAGCTCATGACGTTACCACCGTCGACATTCAAGGTTTGCGCCGTGATGTAGCTCGCCGCCTCGCCCGCCAGGAACAGCGCAGCGCCGGCGATATCGCCCGGCTTGCCCATGCGGCCGAGCGGCACTTCGAGCCCGACGCGTCGCTTCTTTTCACCGAGCGGCAAGCCTTCGGCCTTGGCGAACAGGCTGTCGACATGCGCCCACATCGGCGTGTCGACCACACCCGGCGAAATCGCGTTGACGCGAATGCCGTGCGGCGCCATCGCCAGTGCGGCGCTCTGCGTGTAGCTGATGACGGCCGCCTTGGTGGCGCAGTAGTGCGACACCAGCGCCTCGCCACGGCGGCCGGCCTGCGACGCCAGGTTGATGATCGACGCGCCCGGCGTAGCGCCTTCGACCATCTGCCGCAGCACGGCCTGCATGACGAAGAACATGCCTTTGACGTTGACTGCGAACAGGCGGTCGAACGAGGCCTCGTCGCTGTCGAGCAGCGGTGCCAGGTCGAACAGCGCCGCGTTGTTGAAGAGCGTGTGCACCGGGCCGAAGCACTGCGTGGCGGAGGCCAGCATGTCGGCGATGGCGCGCGAATCGGTCACGTCGGCGCCGACATAGTGAATCTGTGCGGGATGCGACTGTTGCAACGCGGCGGCCTCGTCGGAGGCGGTCGGCGATCGGTCGACCACGCTGCAGAGAGCGCCTTCGGCCGCGAATGCTTGTGCCACGGCGAGGCCGATGCCGCCGCCTGCGCCCGTTAAAACGATATGCCGACCCACGAAGCTGCCGCTCCTCGCGGCGGTCGTAGCAGCCGTCGAAGCGATGGCGTCGATGGCGCCTGTGACTGCGGTCATGCCGGTGCGCCTTCGACGAAGCGCGTCACTTTTTCGCTGGCACCGCGCACCGCATCCACCAGCCGCGCGTCGCTCGCCGCCGAGCCCCACAGCGCTACATCGGCACACATCGTCTCGACCGGGTCGACCGCGTCGCACAAAGCATGCGCCGCCGCCACATCCATGCTCTGGTCGTGGTACTCGTACGGCAGCACGCCGCGATGCCAACGCTGCAAGAAAGCGAGGAACAGCGCCGGCAACATGGCCACGCTGTCGATTGATTCGCTCGCCGCCAGCCGCTCACGCACCGTCGGCGCGATGAAGCCGGGTATCTTTGAGAAGCCGTCCATCGCGACGCGCTGGTTGGTGTCGCGGATGGCAGGGTTGCCGAAGCGGTCGAGCACCACATCGCGGTACGCCGGCAGATCGATCGGCCCCGGTGACGTCGGCGAACTTAGGCACGGAATCACGTCGTCGGTCACGTAGTCGAATGCCATCTTGCGGATCGCCGCGTCGTGCGTGCCTTCGTGGATGAAGTCGAGCCCGATGAGCGTGCCGGCCCAGGCGATGCAACTGTGCGTCGCGTTGAGGATGCGGATCTTGGCCTCTTCATAAGGCGCCACCGAATCGACCAGTTGCACGCCGACGCGACCCCAGTCGGGCCGCTCCGCAATGAAGTCGTCTTCGACCACCCACTGGATAAAGCTCTCTCCGGTGACAGGCACGGCGTCGTCCCAGCCGGTCGCCGCTTTCACCCGGTCGCGCAACTCTGGCGGCGGGCGCGGCGTGATGCGGTCGACCATCGCGTTGGGCGAAGTCGTGTTCGTTCGCACCCATTGCAGCAACGCGTCGTCGCCGGTCATGCCGATGAATTCCAGCAGGCCAGCCCGAAAGCGCTCGCCGTTGTGGCGAAGGTTGTCGCAGTTGAGCAGCGTGACAGGCCCTGCATTGGCGGCCTTGCGCGCCCGCAGGATGGCGCAGAGCGCGCCGTAGATGGTTTGCCCCGCTTCGCCCTTGCGTGCCCGCTCGACATCGCCCGACAAGTCGGTGAACGACAGGTCGAGCTTGTCCTTCGGGTCCAGGTAGTAGCCCGCCTCGGTCACCGTGAAAGAGACGATGCGCGTGGCCGGTGCAGCGCCGCAGGCGATCACCGCAGCGAGCGTCGGCTCCCACGGCAACACCTTGCGAATCGATTCGATGCGCTCGTAGCGATACTCGCCCGCGGGCGACACCGTCTCCAGCGTGTAGCTGCCGCCCTGCGCCTGCAGTGCATCGAGCACCGGGGCCAAGTCGCCGCGCAGGTTGGCGCCGGTGATCGACCATTGCGTGTCGCCGACCTCTATGAGGCGTTGCAGGTACACAGCCTGATGCGCCCGATGAAACGAGCCGAGCCCAAGATGAAGAATTACCCGATCGGGTTCACTGGTGGTCACGATGTCCTTTGCGTTTGGTGCCTCATGCGGCAACCGTTCGGCCTTCTTTGTTGAACAGATGCAGCACCGACGGATCGAGCTCGACGCCGACCTCGTCGCCCACGCGCAGCGGCGTGCGTTCGTTCTGGCGAGCGATCAGCGGTACGCCACCCACGTCGACGTGAATCAACGTGTCGGCACCGAGCGCTTCGATCAGGTCGACGCGGCCGGACACGCCGCCCGGTGCCGCGCCACGGCCCGGATGCACACGCAAGCCTTCGGGGCGCACGCCGAGGAAACCGTCCTGCGGCAAACGTCCACCGGTCTGCGACGAGAAGCTCGGGATCGCGGCGGCCGCCACCATGTTCATCGACGGCATGCCGATGAACTGCGCGACGAACTGGTTGGCCGGCCGGTCGTACAGGTCGAGCGGCGAGCCGACCTGTTCGATCAGCCCGTCGCGCAGCACCACCACGCGGTCGGCCAGCGTCATCGCCTCGACCTGGTCGTGCGTGACGTAGATCGTGGTCGCGCCGAGCGCCACGTGCAGCTTGTGGATCTCGACACGCGTGTTGCCGCGCAGCGCTGCATCGAGATTGGACAGCGGCTCGTCGAACAAAAAGACCTTGGGTGCCCGCACGATCGCGCGCCCGATGGCGACACGCTGACGCTGCCCGCCCGACAGGTCCTTGGGCGTACGTTGCAGGTACTGGGTAAGGTTGAGCGTGTTCGCCGCGTGCTCGACCTTGCTCTTGATCACGTCTTTCGACACACCCGCCAGCTTGAGCGCGAACGACATGTTGTCGTACACGCTCATGTGCGGATAGAGCGCGTAGCTCTGGAACACCATCGCCAGATCGCGCTTGCCCGACGCGGTGTAGGTGATGTCCTTGCCATCGAGCATCAGGCTGCCGCTGGTGATGGGTTCGAGCCCTGCGATGAGCCGCAGCAGCGTCGACTTGCCGCAGCCCGAGGGCCCGACGAAAACGATGAATTCGCCCTTGGCGATTTCGAGATCGACGCCCTTGATGATGTGCGCATCGTCGAAGCTTTTCTTGATGTTCTTGAGTTCGAGGTAGGCCATTGATTTGTCTCCTTGATTACTTCACCGCGCCAAAGGTCAGGCCTTGGACGAGTTGTTTCTGGCTGAACCAGCCAAACACCACGATCGGCGCGATGGCCATCAACGAGGCGGCAGACAGCTTGGCCCAGAACAGGCCTTCGGGGCTGGAGTACTGCGAGATCAGCGTGGCCAGCGTGCCGGCCTTGGCCGACACCAGGTTGAGGGCCCAGAAGGCCTCGTTCCAGCTCAGCACCAGGCACAGCAGGCCCGTTGATGCAAGCCCACCGACCGACAGCGGCAGCACCACGTAGCGGAATTCTTTCCAGATGCCGGCGCCGTCCATGCGGGCGGCTTCGAGGATCTCGGGCGGGATGTCCTTATAGTTCGTGTAGAGCATCCAGACCATGATCGGCAGGTTGGACAGCGTGAACACGACGGTCAGCGCGGTCAGCGAATCCAGCAAACCGGAGGCTTGCGCCAGCACATAGATCGGCATCAGCGCGCCAACCGCCGGCATCATCTTGGTCGACAGCATCCACATGAGGATGTCGCGCGTGCGCTTGGTGCGGAAGAACGCCATCGAATACGCGGCCGGCGCCGCGATCAACAGGCCGAACAGGGTCGAACCGAGGCTGGTGATGAGCGAATTGCGCGCATACAGCAGGTAGTCGCTGCGACGCTGCACTTCGGAGAAGTTGTCCATCGTCGGCTCGAAGACGAACAGCGGCGGCACATGGATCGCCTGCAATTCCGTCTTGAAGGCCGTGAGAAACAGCCAACCGAGCGGAAAGAACAGGATCAGCGTGACGGCCCACGCACCGACGGTACGCAACGTCAATGGCAGAAAATTGCTGGGGGGTTTGGTGGCTTGCATGCTTGCCTCTCAGTCCAGGTTCTTGCCGATGATGCGAATCAAAAACACGGCCACGATGTTGGCGAACACCACCGCGAACAGCGCACCGGCGGAGGCCACACCCACGTCGAAATTCATCAGCGACTGCTTGAAGATCATGTAAGTCATGTTCGTGCTCGCATTGCCCGGGCCGCCATTGGTGGTGATGGCGATTTCGGCAAAGATGCCGAGCAAAAAGATCATCTCGATCATGATCACCACCGCCATCGGGCGGCCGAGATGCGGGATGGTCAGATAGAAGAATCGCTGCGGCCCGGTCGCGCCGTCCATGCGCGCGGCTTCCATCTGTTCACGGTCGAGCGACTGCAGCGATGTGATGAAAATCAGGCAGGCAAAAGGCAGCCATTGCCATGCCACCATGATGATGATCGAGAACAGCGGCACGTCCGTCAGCCAGTCGACCGGCGTCGCACCGAAGAAGCGCCACAGATCGGCCAGGACCCCGTAGATCGGGTTCATCATCATGTGCTTCCACAGCAGCGCGTTGACCGCGGGCATGACGAAGAACGGCGAGATGAGCAGCACGCGCACGATGCCGCGGCCGGGAAACGGCTCGTTGACCAGCATGGCCAGCAGCACCCCGCCCACCACCGTGATGATGATCACGCTGCCGATCAGCATCAGCGTGTTCCACACCGCCGGCCAGAAGTCGGGGTCGGTCACGAAGTAGTGAAAGTTCTCGATGCCGGCGAAGGTGCGCTCGCCCGGCTGCATGAGGTTGTAGTTGACGAACGAGAAGTACAACGTCATCAACAGCGGCACGATCATCCAGAGGAAGAGCGTGAGCACGGCGGGCGCCATGAGGGCGCGCGGCAGTATTCTTTTCATTTTTGTATTCCTCGCTGGTGATTGCCCCCTCTCCCGTTGCGGGAGAGGGTTGGGGTGAGGGAGAGCGACATAGACCACTGTTAATGTGGATGCGCCGATGCCCCCTCACCCTGGCCCTCTCCCCGCGAGGAGAGGGGATGAAAACGGACTACTTGTAGTAGCCGCCCTTTTTCATCTCACGCTCGGCCGCGGTCTGCGATGTCTTCAACGCCTGGTCGACAGTGACCTTGCCCGACAGTGCCGCGCTCATCTGCTGGCCCACAGCCACGCCGATCGCCTGGAACTCCGGAATCGCCGCGTACTGCACACCGACGTACGGTGACTTCGGCAGCGTGCTGTCGGTCAGGTTGGCGGTGTCGATGGCCTTCTTCTCGGCTTCTGCGAACTTGGCCACCTTCTGGAATTCAGGGTTGGCATAGGTCGACTTGCGCGTGCCGGTCGGCACCGAAGCCCAGCCCGTTTCCTTGGCGACCAGGTTGATGTAGTCCTTCGACGTTGCCCACTTGATGAACTTCTGCGCAGCTTCATCCTTGCTCGAGCTGGCGGGGATGGCGAGGTTCCACGACCAGAGCCAGTTGGCGCCCTTGGGCGTCGTGGCGGTCGGTGCCTGCGCGAAGGCGACCTTGTCGGCCACCTTCGACTGCTTCGGGTCGCTGATGAACGATGCCGCGATGGTCGCGTCGACCCAGGCAGCGCACTTGCCTTCGTTGAACAGCGCCAGGTTCTCGTTGAAGCTGTTGGCCGACGCGCCAGGAGGGCCGTCTTTCTTCATCATGTCGACGTAGAAAGTGACGGCGTCATGCCAGGGCTTGGTGTCGATCTGCGGCTTCCACTTCATGTCGAACCACTGGCCACCGTTGGTGTTCACCAGCGTGGTCAGGAAGGCCATGTTGTCGCCCCAACCCGGCTTGCCGCGCAGGCACATGCCGTACACACCCGCCTTCGGGTCGTTGGCCTTGTCGGCGAACGCCCTGACTTCGGTCCACGTTGGGTTGTCGGAGATCTTGATGCCGAGCTTGTCTGCCAGGTCCTTGCGGTACATCAGCATCGAGCTCTCGCCGTAGAACGGTGCGGCGTACAGCTTGCCGTCGGTCGAGAGGCCGCTGCGAATCGCGGGCAGCAGGTCGTCGACGTCGTATGCCGCGTCGGTGGCGATGGGCTTGAGCCAGCCCTTCTTCGACCAGATCGGTGTTTCATAGAGGCCGATGGTCATCACGTCGAACTGGCCGCCCTTGGTGGCGATGTCGGTGGTCACGCGCTGGCGCAGGGTGCCTTCTTCGAGCGTCACCCACTTGAGCTTGATGTCGGGGTTTGCCTTCTCGAAGAACGGCGTGAGCTTCTGCATTTCGATCATGTGGCCGTTGTTCACGGTGGCAATGACCAATTCCGTGGCGGCATGGGCGAACCCGGCAGCGGTGAGTGCGAGGACGAGGCCCGCTTTGGCAAAACGCTTCATGAATAGTCTCCTGTTGTGATCAGCGACCACCGATCGCTGTGGGAAGGATTCTGTAGATTGCGGATTGCGGCTTTGGTACTTCGATTGCCACATCCGGTACTTTCATGCATTGATTGGCTAGTGGATTCCCTGATTCGAGCAATACAGGATGTAGTTTGACCCTGGCGACGTGAAAAAGGCCGCGCAAGGCGGCCTTTGGAGGATGCAAGTTTCGAGCGCCTAAACGACCGGTACCGTGGTGGGCGGAGCGCCCCACTGGTTGGTCTCAGGCTGCGACGGCTGCACCGTGAAATACAGGAGGACGAAATTGACGAGCGGAATCAGCCCGAGCAGCATCAGCCAGCCGGTCTTGCCGATGTCGTGGAGGCGGCGCGCGCCGACTGCAATGATCGGGACGATGAACACCAGCACCACCAAGCCCTGCACGAAGCGGTGAATCAGCGCGCCGACAAACAAGGCGATCAGATACACGAGGACGAACCACCAATACTCGGATCGCGAAGCACGACCCGTGAAATCGGCGAACTTGGTGAAGCACGTGCGAACAGATTCCTGGATATTCATTCGGCTAACTCCTCTTTGTAGTCCCATGGGAAAACCCCAAAAGGATCATAAAGGCGGAGTGGCCGTGCAAGCCACTTAAGCTGGCGGACGCAGGCGCTCCAGCAAACCGGCCGTCGAAGCGTCGAGCCCGGAAGTGTCCCCCGAAGCCAGCCGCGGCTCGATGTCCCGCGCCAGCACCTTGCCGAGTTCCACGCCCCACTGGTCGAAGCTGTTGATGCCCCACAGCGCGCCGCTGGTGAACACGCGATGCTCGTACATCGCCAGGAACGCGCCAAGCGTTTCCGGCGTGAGCTTCTCGAACACGAAGAAAGTGCTGGGCCGATTGCCCGGAAAGTTCTTGTGGCCGCCAGCGTCCTGCTTGCCGACCATCAGCGCCTGCGCCTGCGCGATGCAGTTGGCCAACAGCTTCGGGTGATGCCCATCGAGATCGTGCGATGCATCGCGCACGCCGATGAACTCGAGCGGCGTCACGTCGGTGCCCTGGTGCAACATTTGAAAGTACGCGTGCTGCCCGTTGGTGCCCGGCTCGCCCCACAACACCGGCGACGTACCGAAAGGCAGCAGCTTGCCGTCGAGGTCGACCTGCTTGCCGTTGCTCTCCATCTCGAGCTGCTGCAAGTACGCCGGCAAGCGCTTCAACGCGCTGTGATACGGCGCGATGCTGCGCGTCGTGAAGCGATGGAAGTTGCGATACCAGACATCGAGCAGCCCGAGCCGCACCGGCAAGTTCTGCGCCAGCGGCGCGGTGCGAAAGTGCTCGTCCATCGCGTGTGCGCCAGCCAGCAGCGCACGAAAGCCGTCGGCACCGATGGCCAGCGCGATCGGCAACCCGATGGCGGACCACAACGAGTAGCGCCCGCCGACCCAATCCCAAAAGCCGAAAGTGGTGTCGATGCCGAACGCTTTGGCCGCTTCGACATTGGTCGTGAGCGCCGCGAAATGCTGCGCGATGTCGACGCCGCCGGCCTGCTCGAACCAGCGCTTGGCCGACTGTGCGTTGGTCATCGTCTCGGCGGTGGTGAAGGTCTTCGACGCGATCAGGAACAGCGTGTGTTCCGGGGCCAGACCCTTGAGCACGCCGGCCAGTTCGTGGCCGTCGACGTTCGAGACGAAGTGAAAACGCTTGCCAGGCGCGACGTACTCGGCCATGGCCAGCACCGCCATCTGCGGGCCGAGGTCGGAGCCGCCGATGCCGATGTTGACCACGTCGGTGATCGTGTGATCGGCGCGTACCTTTTCGGCGTATGCCAGCATCGCATCGAGCGTAGCGTGCACCTCGGCCAGCTTGCCGGTCATGCCTTTGGTGGCCGGCGCGCGCAGCAGCGTGTGCAGCACGGCGCGGTCTTCGGTGGTGTTGATGTGGTCACCGGCGAACATCGCGTCTCGGTGCGCTTCGAGGCCGCATTCGCGTGCCAGCGCCAGCAACAACTTTTCAGTTGCCACGTCGGTCAGGTTCTTCGACATGTCGGCGAAGACATGAGGCGCCGACTGGCTCAGCGAGGCGACGCGCTGCGGGTCCGATGCAAAAGCTTCGCGCAAATCGAGCGACTTGCCGGACGCTTCGAAGTGCGCCTGCAACGCGGCCCAGGTCGGCGCGTTGTCGGCCCGCAAGTAGCCAGATGCCAGGGGCACGCCTGCGGCGCTCAATTGGCCTCCATCAACTTTTCAAGCTTGATCGCATCGGCGGCGAAGGCACGAATACCCTCGGCCAGTTTCTCGGTGGCCATCGCATCCTCGTTCATGGCAAAGCGGAACCCTGGCTCGTCGTAGGAAGCCGGCTGGATATCGAGCTTGGCCGCAGCCGACGCATCGAGTGCATGCGGCAACGGCGCTTCGCTCGCCGCCAGTTCGCCCAGCAGTTCGGGGCTGATGGTCAACAGGTCGCAGCCCGCCAGCGCGGCGATCTGGCCAACGTTGCGAAAGCTCGCGCCCATGACTTCGGTCTTGATGCCCTGGCTCTTGTAGTAATCGAAAATCTGCTGGACCGACTTCACGCCCGGGTCGTTGGCGCCCGCGTTGGCGGCCTCCTCCCACTTGGCGCCACCTGTCTTTTTGTACCAGTCGTAGATGCGCCCGACGAAGGGCGAGATCAGCTTGACCTTGGCCGCGCCGCACGCCACCGCTTGCGCGTACGAGAACAACAGCGTGAGGTTGCAGTTGATGCCCTTCAGCTGGAGCTGCCGGGCGGCCTCGATGCCTTCCCACGTCGACGCAACCTTGATGAGCACGCGCTTTTCGACGTCGATGCCTTCTGCGCGATACAGCGCCACGATGCGGTCGGCCCGTGCCACCGTCGCAGCGGTATCGAAACTGAGTCGTGCATCGACTTCGGTCGAAACGCGGCCCGGAATGATCGACAGGATCTCGGCGCCGAAGCGCACCAGCAGCCGATCGATCACCTCGTCGATCGGCTTGCCCTTGAATTTGGAAACCGCTTCGTCGAGCAGCGGTCGGTAGTCCGGCTTTTGCACGGCCTTCAGGATGAGCGACGGATTGGTCGTCGCGTCCTGCGGTTTGTACTGCACGAATTGCCGAAAGTCACCGGTGTCGGCGACAACGGTGGTCCATTGGCGAAGGGCGTCGAGTTGGTTCATCGAAACATTATCCTGCGCGATGTCGGCGAATGCTTGTACCGGGATGAGCGGCCTGCATGTTTTGATGCAGCCTCCGGGATGCAAGGTCACCGGCAAATAGCGCCGATGCCGACAGTCCCCGTGGTCCGTCACCGACACCGCCTCGAGCGTGTGCGGTCCAGTATTTGGAAACCGTTACATCAGGAGGATTCAATGTCCTTTCGTCGCAGCCGCGAGCCGCTCCCGTCGTCAGCTTCTCGAACCCGTTTCGGATCCGAAGACCATTCCCGCAACGTGTCCATCGGAACCCTTGCGGCCGCCTTCTGCGTGGGCGGGTTCCTCACGCTGATCGCGTTGACCAGCGCACGAACTGCACGCGCTCAAGCCATGGGCGGCCCGGCAGACGGCGCGCCTTTGATGCGGGCACCGCTGCAAGTCGTGGCACCGGTCGACCTCAAGCGCTACTCGGGCGTCTGGCACGAACAGGCCCGGTTGCCCAACCGGTTCGAAAAGAAGTGCACCGGCCCGGTGTCGGCCGACTACACGCAGCTGGCCGACGGCACGTTCGAGGTGCGCAACCGCTGCATGCTGGCCGACGGTAGTTTCGACGAAGCGGTGGGCTCTGCACACGTCGTTCCAGTGATCGGCCAGCCCGGCGCAGGCAGGTTGAAAGTGCGCTTTGCACCCGCTTGGCTAAGTTGGCTGCCGGCAGTTTGGGGCGACTACTGGATCCTGAAGCTCGACCGCGACTACCAGGTCGCGCTGGTCGGCACGCCGGATCGCGACTACCTCTGGGTGCTGTCGCGCGCGCCGCGGGTCGACGAGGCAACGCTTGCCGCCGAACTCGAATACGCACGGACTCTGGGGTTCGATGTCGACAAGGTGGTGCGGACTGGCGAGCCGGTGGGGTCCGCGGCTTTCACGCCGACGTCGGGCAGCCGGACGACATTGCCACACAAGCGCGCAGTCACCACCACAACTCCCTGACGGTCGCCTCAGATCCGACGATTGCCGTCGTGGCAGCGGTCCCCCGTGGTCCCCGACAACGCAGTCATCTGACGGGCCAGCTGTTCAGGCAGCGCAGTCGGCGACTCGCAATGCACGGCGTGCCAGCCGAAGACACGTGCTGCGTCCACATTCGCCCTGGAATCGTCGATGAACACGGTCATCTGGGGCTTCAGCACAAAACGATCTGCCAGCAACGCGTAGATCTCGCGCTGCGGCTTGAGCAGCTTTACATCACCTGAAAAAATGCCGCCGTCGAACCACTGCAGGAACGACATCCGCCGCTCCAGCGCGCGCGCATACGGCACCGGCATGTTCGACAGGTAATACAGCTTCAGGGCTTCGCCGGCATCACGGCGCTGGCGCAGCCCGTTGAGCAGTTCGACCGTGACCGCGATCGGCGCCAGTCGCTCGCCCATCGGGGCCAGCAACGCGTCGAGCTTGTCGGCCGGCAGGCCCAGGCGCGTCGCCATCAGACCGATCGCAACATCTAGCGGATGGGTGCCGCGGTCGAAGCCGAGCCAGTCTTCATGGTGAAACATGTCGCGCGCCAGCGCGTGTGCAGCCTTGGCGGTCGGTGCATGGGCGCCAAGGTGCGCCTGCACCAGAACCGCGGGCTCCCAGGTCAACAGCACGGCGCCCAGATCGAAAACGATATTCATGCCGCCATTGGACCGCAGGAGCCACCCGGCGCTCTCAAGCCGCCGCGGGCACCACCGAAACGCCATGGTTGCCAAGCGACAACGTCGTCTTTACGCCGGCAGCCAACGGACGCGCGAGGTCGTAAGACACCACGAACACCGCACCGAGCGCCGTGTCGAAGACGTACTCGTAGAAGCTGCCGAGGTAGGTCGCCTTGCGCAGCGTGGCGTCGATGCCGACGGCAGAGCCGATCAGCCAGGCCTCCGGCCGCACGGCCACCTTGACCACGCCCGGCGCAACATTGCCATAACGCGACCCCAACGTGAGCGGGCCGAGCGTGACCACGCCATCGGGCTGCGCCATGGCCGGGAACACCATCGCCTCGCCCATGAAGCCGGCGACGAATTCGCTTTCAGGCTTGCCGTAGAGCTGCTCGGGCGTGCCGCGTTGCGCGATGACGCCTTGGTCCATCACGATGATCTGGTCGCTCACCGCCAGCGCCTCGCTCTGATCGTGCGTGACATAGGCGACCGTCAGCTTCAACCGTTGCTGCAGCGTGCGGATCTCTTCGCGCATCTCGCGGCGCAGGCGAGCGTCGAGGTTCGACAGCGGCTCGTCGAACAGCAGCACCGCGGGCTCCAGCACCAGCGCGCGCGCCAGCGCCACGCGCTGCTGCTGGCCGCCGGACAACTCGCTCGGCAAACGCGTGTCGAAACCGACCAGCCCGACACCGCGCAACGCTTCGCGGGCACGCGACGTCGCCTCGTCCTTCTTGATGCCGCTCATGCGAAGGCCATAGGCCACGTTCTGGATCACGTCCATGTGCGGAAAGAGCGCGTAGCTCTGGAACATCATGCTGACGTTGCGCTCGCCGGGCCCGAGCGTGGTGACGTCGCGGCCGCCCATGAAAATCGAACCCGAGGTCGGCGATTCGAGCCCCGCGATCATGCGCAGCGTGGTCGTCTTGCCGCAGCCCGAAGGGCCGAGGATGGTGGTCAGCGTGCCTTGCGGCACCTCGAAGCTGATGCCTTTGACAGCGAGCGGTGCACTGCTGTCGGTGCCGTAGCGCTTGGTGACGTTGCGAAATTCGATGCCGTGGGTCGTCATGACTGCCTTGTGTTCAGTGCGCGGGTTACGCGGGCGTCGCCACCGTGGTCGAGCTTGCGGCAATGGCGCCGCGGCGCCCCAGCCTGCGCTCACCGACCGCCCACTGGATCAGCGCGATCACCGCCGACATCAGCACGATCAGCACCGTGCAATACGCCAGCGCGACACCGTAGTCGCCATTGCCGACGCGCCCGATGATGTAGGTCGTCGCCAGTTCGTTCTCGGCCGTGACCAGAAAGATCACCGCGCTCACGGTCGTCATCGCACGCACGAAGCTGTAGACCAGCGCGGCCACCAGCGCAGGCTTCAACAGCGGCAGCACGACCTTGAAGAGCGTTTGCGAAGTCGATGCGCGCAGCATCAGCGAAGCCTCGTCGAGCGAGCGGTCGAGCTGCTTGAAAGCGGCCGTGCCGGCACGCACGCCCACCGGCAAATTGCGGAACATGAAGCACAGCACGATGATGAGTCCGGTGCCGGTGAGCTCCAGCGGCGGCACGTTGAAAGCCAGGATGTAGCTCACGCCGAGCACCGTGCCCGGTATCGCAAACGCCAGCAGCGCCGCGAACTCGAAGAGCCCCTGCCCCTTGAACTCATTGCGCGCCAGCAGCCAGGCGATGAGCATGCCGAGCGTGGCGGTGATCGGCGCCGAGATGCCGGCCAGCTTGAGCGTGGTGAAGAGCGAGTTCCATGCGGTGCCGGCCCACACCAAGCCGAACTGTCCCCATTCGAGCGAGAACGCCGTCTTGAAGTGGGCGAGCGTCAGGGTGTAGTCGCGACCCCAGGTCTGCACGAAGCCGCCGGCGAAGGCGAAGAGATAGACCACCAGCGTGAACACGATCCAAGGAAAGGCGATGGCGTAGATCGTGCGCCGTACGCCATCGGGCAACGGCATCGCGATACCGGCATCGCCCTTGCCGCTGACCGTGGTGAAGTTTTGTTTGCCGAGCAGGCCGCGCTGCAGCGCGAAGACGCCGAGCGCGAAGAAGGTGAGGATCCAGGCCAGCGAAGCCGCCCGCCCCGGATCGTTCTGCGCGCCGACGATGGCGAAGAACACATCGGTCGCAAGCACCGAGAAATCGCCACCCACCACCACCGGATTGCCGAAATCGGCCATGCTCTCGATGAAGCCGACCAAAAACGCATTGGCCAGCCCCGGCTTCAGCAACGGCAGCGTGATGGTGAAGAAGGTGCGACGCCGGTCGGCGCGCAACATTTGCGCGGCTTCTTCGAGGCTCGGCGCGATGCCCTGCACCACGCCGCGCATGATCATGAAAGCAATGGGCGTGAAGGCAAAGAGCTGCGCGATGATCAGGCCCTTGAGCCCGTAGAACCAGCGTGACGGCTCGATGCCGAACCAGCTTTCCAGCAACTGGTTGACGACCCCGGCGCGGCCGAACAACAGGATGAGCCCGAGCCCGACGACGAACGGCGGCGTGATGATCGGCAACACCGCGAGCACGCGCAACGGGCTTTGCCAGCGCCTGTGCCCGCGCTCGGCCATCAACGCCATCAACGTGCCTAGAAAGGTGGTGCCAATGGCGGTGACCAGCGCCAGCGCCAGTGTGTTCCATGCGACGCCGCAGCGCAGCCCGCCGGCCAGACAACTCAGGCCCCAGATACGCTCCATGAAGACACGGCCGACGAAGGCCGACAGCGACGCATGGCCGTCTTCGTCGAAGAAGGCGCCGGCCAGCGCCTTGCTCACCGGATAGGCGATGAAGAGCGCCATCAGCACGTCGCAGCCGATGACCGCTCCCGAGACGAACAGATCGCCCTTGAAGAAGCCGAGCCGCGCCAGCCCGAAGGCGCACAGCAGGATGAGCGCGAGCAACGCCACGAAGCCGCCGGCACCGATGCCGAACTGATTGACCGCGAGCTCGCCGAAAGCGCTGTTGAGCCAGCCCGCGCTCCAGCCCCGGGCACCGATCAGGAAGCCGGCGAGCGAAAGGCCGACCGCGCCGACGAGTCCGCCGACGAGCAGCCAGCGGCCCTGCGCACGGCCGGCTGGCAGCAGCGCACCGATGGTGCACAGCGCGAGCCCAGCGACGCCCGCGAACAGCCAGACCCGCCCGTGCGTTGCCGCCTGCAACACGCCATTGGCAGCCTCGTCGCCGCTGAAGATTCGGGGCAATGCTTCGTACCAGCTGGTGTCCTGAATGGCGTACCACGGCAGGACCACGTAGCCGAAAAATCCCGCCGCGAGACAGAGCCAGATCGCGGCGTTGCGCTTGCCCTTCACATCACGCTTCATCACGCTTGACTGGGTGCGCACTCGAGCCGTCACTCAATGCGGAAGCGAGTTGACGTCTTTTTCCCAACGCGCGATCAGCCGGCGACGCTCCGCGCTCTCACCGTACTTCTTGTAGTCGTAATTGATGAGCTTGATCTTCTTGAAGTCGGGCACGTTGACATCGACCGGCGTCGCCCTGTTCGATGGCAACTGGTACTGCTTGGCGGCCGCGCCGAAGGTCTGCGCCTGCGGGGTCAGCGCCCACTCGTAGAACTTCTTGGCCTGCTCCAGATTGCGTGCACCCTTGACGATGCTCATCGAGCCGATCTCGGCACCGGTGCCTTCGCTCGGCGTGGCGGTCTCGACCGGAAAGCCCTGCATCTTTTCTTGCGGCGCGTCGTGCACGAAGCTGATCGACACCGCCGTTTCACCGCGTGCCACCGCCTTGATCGGGCCGGTGCCCGAACGGGTGTACTGGCTGACGTTCTTGTGCAGCGCCTTGAGATAGTCGAAGGCCTTGTCTTCGCCCATGAGTTGCACCAGCGTGGCGATCATCGTGTAGGCCGTGCCGCTCGATGCCGGGTTGGCGACCTGGATGTCGCCCTTGTATTCGGGCTTGAGCAAGTCGGCCCAGCTGGTCGGTGCAGCCAGCTTTTTCTTCTTCAGCAGCTCGGTGTTGTAGCCGAAGCCGAGCGGTCCGGAGTAGATGCCGACGGTCTTGTAGCCCGACTGTTGCGCCTGCTGCTGCGCCCACGGATAGAGCTGCGGCAACGACGGGGATTTGTATTCGAGCGTGAGGCCCGATTCGGCCGCCTGCAGGTGCGGGTCGCCGGTGCCGCCGAACCAGACATCCGTCTTCGGGTTGTCCTTTTCCGCGACGAGTTGGGCCAGTGCCTCGCCCGAGCCCTTGAGCGCCAGGTTGATCCTGACGCCGGTGGTCTTTGCGTAGACCGTGGCGATCATGTTGCACCAATCGGCCTGCACCGAGCAGATCACGTTGACTTGCTGGGCCGACACCGCACCAGACGCAACGAGCAACACCACCGTACCAAGAAGTTTTTTCATGTGACCTTACGCCTGACGTTGATCCGGCACTGCAAACAAAATGGCCCACTCGGGCCACGGGTCAGCCTATCAAAGTCAGGGCGTTTTCAGCATCGGTACAACTACCATTAAAGTGATGCATGGCCACCCGTGGCACCCTTCTCCATCACCCACACAAGTCATCCCCATGAGTTTCGATCTCGTTTTGTTCGGCGGCACCGGCGACCTGGCATGGCGCAAGCTGATGCCGGCGCTGTTCCAGGCATTCCGACATGGCAGCCTTCCGGCCGAGGGCCGCATCATCGGCGTCTCGCGCGAAGACCTCACAGAGGACGCCTATCGCGAACTGATCCGCTCGCGCTTCAAAGCCGTCGAAGGCGCCAAGCGGCCGAGCGAGGACGAGTTCAAGAAGTTCTCCGAGATGCTGACGTTCCAGCGCATGGACCTGTCCAAGCCGTCCGACTACGCGCGGCTCGCGGACCTGCTCAAAACGCGCAACGCCGAGACCGTGGTGATGTACGTCGCCACCGCGCCTTCGCTCTTCACGCAGGTGGTCGAGCAGATCGCCGCGGCCGGCCTCAACGGTCCGCAAACCCGCGTGGTGCTCGAGAAGCCGCTGGGCCACGACCTCGCATCGAACCAGGCGATCAACGCGGCAGTGCGCAAGGTGCTGCACGAGAACCAGGTGTTCCGCATCGATCACTACCTCGGCAAGCCGTCGGTACAAAACCTGTTCGCGCTGCGCTTCGGCAACTCGCTGTTCGAGCCGATCTGGCGCCGCGAGCACATCGCCAACATCCAGATCACCATCGCGGAGGACCTGGGCGTCGAGAAGCGCGGAGCCTTCTATGACCAGACCGGCGCCTTGCGCGACATGGTGCAGAACCACGCGCTGCAGCTGGTGTGCGCCATTGGCATGGAGCCGCCGATCAACGCGCACGCCGATGCCATTCGCGATGAAAAACTGAAAGTCCTCCGCTCGCTGAAGCGCTGGACGCCCGAGACGTTGGGCCTGCATGCGATTCGCGGGCAGTACACCGCGGGCACGGCCTACGGTGAACGCGTGCCGGGCTACAAGGAAGAAGCCGGCGTGCCGCCCGACAGCCGCACCGAGACCTTCGTGGCGCTGCGCACCGAGATCGAGAACTGGCGCTGGGCCGGCGTTCCGATCTACATCCGCACCGGCAAGCGGCTGGGCTCGCGCGAAGCTCGCATCGAGATGAATTTTCGGCCAGCTCCGCACGCGATCTTTCGCACGCCGGTGGGTGTCGCAAACAAGCTGGTGATCAACCTGCAGCCGAAGGACGGACTCGAACTGCATCTGCTCGCGCAGGCGCAAGACCAGCGCGTCACCATCAAGGGCGGCGTGCGCAGCGACATGGTGCCGCTGGCGCCGGTGCAACTCGATCTCGATTTCGACAAACGATTCGGCGCAGAACGCGTGGGTGCGTATGAGCGCCTGCTGCTCGACGTGATCGCCGGTCGGCTGAATCTTTTCGTGCGCAGCGACGAGCAGGAAGAAGCGTGGCGCTGGGTCGAACCGCTGATCGACAGTTGGGCCGCCGATGGCGCACCGCGCCCTTACGCCGCGGGCACTTGGGGGCCGAGCGCATCGAGCGCGATGATCGCCCGCGACGGGTTTGCCTGGGGCGAAGAGCAGTAAGCGTTTTCGGGCTTGTCGACTCAGGTACCGCGCTCGAACCAGTCGCGTGCCGAACGGCCCTGGTCCGGGCCGAGCATCGAAAAACCGCCGTCTACCGGAATGTCGGCACCGGTGACGAAGCGCGCTGCATCCGAGCACAGGAATAGCACCACCTGCGCCACATCGTCGGCGTCGCCAGCACGGCCGAGCGGGTGCAGCGGCGCGGCCATGGCGTCGGCCCGCGCCCTGTCGCCACCGGCCATGCGCGACAGCGCGTCCGACCAGGTCCATCCCGGCGACACCGAGTTGACGCGCACGCGCTGTGGCGCCAGCGTCGCGGCCTGGTTGCGGGTGAGCTGCAGGATGGCCGCCTTGGCTGCCGGATAGAGGGCACGACCGGCCGTGCCGAACTTGCCGCCGACGCTGCCCATGTTGATGACCGCACCGCCTTGCTTCGCCAGCTCGGCGCTGGCCTTGTGGACCAGCAACGCGCCAGATACGAGATTGATGTCGAGCGCATGGAGCCATTCGGCGCGGCTCGCCTCGGCGCCACGGTCGCCGTAGAACACGGCGTTGTTGACGACGAAGTCGATGCGGCCGGCGAACTCGAGCGCCGATTGAATCAACGCATCGAGCACCGCGTCGGAGCCGATGTCGCCATGCACGAAGCGGCAGCGCGGGCCCAGCGCCGCATGCAATGCACGGCCGCGGGCTTCGTCGATATCCACCGCCAGCACATAGGCGCCGGCATCGACGAAGGCGCGTGCGATGGCGGCGCCGATACCAGTCGACGCGCCGGTGACAATCGCCAATTTGCCTTCGAGCTGGCCGTCGTGCGTCATCGTTCAGCCCTCGTGTTTGCTGCCATCTGCGCCACGGCTTCGTCCACCGTCACGATGTCCGCCAACAACGACAGCGTCTCAAGGCTCGCAGCATGCAGATGCGGCTTGGCGGTGCTGCACGCATCGCCGATCACGGCCACGTCGTAACCCAGATCGCTCGCATGGCGTGCGCCGTGCTCGACCACGTAGTTGGTCGCGATGCCCGCCATGTAGAGCCGCGTGGCGCCAGTGCGCTGCACCAGGGCTTCCAGATCCGTCGCCCAGAACGGGTTGTCGCGCTGGTGCGTGACGATGGCTTCGCCGGACAGCGGCGCCAGCGTCGCGAAGAAGTCGGCGCCCCATTGACCCTCTTGCACCGCGCCGCTTTTGACGACGTTGCGGAACAGCGTGCAGTTGGTCAGACAGTCGGCATAGCCAGGCGCGAACGCGATGCGGACAGAAATTACGGGGACGCCGTTTGCCCGTGCGCCGGCGATCAGTCGCGTCGCCGCATCGATCAGCAGCGTGCGTTTGCGGTCGTCCGCGGCGACGCCGACGCGCACCAACCCATCGGGGTGCAGCACATCGTTCTGGTAGTGCATCGCAAGCAAGGCGGCCTTCACATGAACACCTCGAGCGCTTCGTGCGGCGCCTCGCAATTGAGCAGGTCGACACGCTTCATCCGGATGCGAAAGCTGTCGCCCTCGCGTTGCAGCGTGTGCAGCACGCTGCCACCGAAAGCGCGTTGCGCGTCCTTACGCCATTCGAGCAAATGAAAGGTCGAGTAGACGATGCAGCCATCCGCCTCGCGCGACTCGAGCGCGATGTTGCCGATGACGTGCGAGGTGCGCGTGGCTGGCTGCTGGGAATAGGCGCGCACCTGCGACAACCGGCGCACGCGCATCGAGCGCAGCAGGGCGTCGTCGCGAAAGAGCGAGGCGTGGTTGAGGTGGTCGGTCTGTCCGCGCACCAGCGGCATCCAGTACAAGCCGTCAGGCGTGAAGAGGTCCATCCATTCGGCCCAGCGGTGCTCGTCGAGCAGCCGCGCCTCATGGTTCAGGAACTGCGTGATGTGCTGCTGCTCTTGCCAGTCTGTGAAGTTCATGCGGCATCTTTCAGCAGACCGTGCTTTGTCGGCTCGGTTGCCATGTAGCCGGCCCATGCGCGGAACATGTTGCGCATCGGCATCTCGCTGTTGCCGTTGGATGCACGGCCACCGGGCAACGCCTCTTCGCGTCCTGCCGCGCGGTGCAGGCTGACCCAGTCGCCACCGTCGGAGCCGAGGCCTTCCTGCACGCGGTTGTAGGCCTCCAGGTCATCGGGCATCACGGTCGACGACGGCGAGTTGATGACGTTGGTGTACTTGAGCGCGCGTTGGAAAGTGGCATCCGGCGCGCCCTTCAACCTGAAGGTGAAGATCTCGACCAGCGTGCGGTCGACCGACAGCGGCCGGATCACGCGAATCTGCTGGAACGAGGTGTGCGGCGAACAGCTCGGGTAGACGATGGTGTTGTGCCGGTTCACCCGCAGGATCTCGTCGGCACGCGCCGCGCCCTGGCGGGCTTCGAGCGAGGCGACATAGGCCAGGCTCACCGGATCTTTGGGCGGCGTGAAGATGCCTTCCATGTAGCCGTGGCCGCCGTCGTAGCCCTTGAGCTCCAGCTTCTCCCAGAACTCCAGCGGCTCGCCGTTGCCGTCGACGATGACGATCTCGAAAGGTTTTTGCGTGCCCTCGGGCATCGACTCGAACTCTTCCTTGGCGGCGCGCCACGACGATTCGTGCGTGGCGACCGCATGGATGGTGTCGTGCAGGTTCTCGAAAAAGATCTTCCAGTTGTTGCGCTGTATGACGCGCTGCACGCCGCCGGCCACCTCGACTTCGCCATCGGGTGCCCGGTCGCAGAAGTTGTCGAGAGAGGTCGCCACGCCGCCAAGAAATTCGGGCAGATCGGGCCCGTCGGCCGTCAGGCTGGCAAAGACGAAGCCGCGATACGTCGCCACGCGCGCCACCTTGCGCACGCCGTTGTCGCGGTCTTTCAAGTCCATCGCAGTGTCTTCGTAGCCACTGCGCAGAGGCACCGACAACAAGCTTCCGTCGCACTTGAAAGTCCAGCCGTGGTACAGGCAACGCAGGAACTTGCCTGCGCTGCCGCTGCCGTCCGGCACGATCTTCGCGCCCTTGTGCGGGCAGCGGTTGTAGAGCACGTGCACCGCGCCATCGGAGTGCCGCAGCATGACGACCGGCTCGCGCCCAAGCCGCGTGGTGAAGTAGTCGCCAGTGTTCGGTACCTGGCTCTCGTGACCAACGTAGAGCCAGGCCTGGCCGAAAACGCGGTCCATCTCGAGCTCGAAAATTTCGGGGTCGGTGTAAACGCTTTTGTGGACGCGGTCGGCCTGCACGAGCGTGTGGGGGGCCGCGATTCTCTGCGCACGCGCCGTGGGATAGAAGCGCACTTGTCGTTCGACGGGTTGTTCGACTTCTCTTTCAACCGCAATGTCGGTTTGGTTCTGCATCGGGGGCTCGCTTTCAAAATACGAACATGGCTGCATTCTGGGAAGGGTTCTGTGCCGCGTCTGTCCGCTTCGAGAATGCCGCGCATTGCCCGAAATGGATAGCCCGCGCGGCCGGTCGCCACCAGACTCTCGAGCACATCAAGTTACTTCGAGGATCTTCATGCCTGCTCTGTCACAGTTTCCCCGCAGCCTTGCCTGCCTGACTTTCGCCTTGGCTGCGACGCTGTCTACAGCGGCTGGCGCACAGGGCGTCAAGGTCGGCCTCGCGCTCGACCTGTCCGGTCCTTTCGCGGCGCTCGGCGCCGATTCCAAGACCGGCTTCGCGGTCGCGATGAAGCAACTCGGCGGCAAGCTGGGGGGCGTGCCGGTCACTTACGTCGAAGCCGACACCGGCGGCAACCCCGACTCGGCGCGGCAGGCGGTCGACCGCATGGTGCAACGCGACAAGATCGACCTCTTCACCGGCCCGATCGGTTCGCAAGTCGCGCTGGCCGTAGGCCCGGTGCTGTTCGCGGCCAAGGTGCCGTACCTGTCGAACAACACGGGCCCGAGCGCGTACTCCGGTGCGCAGTGCAATGCGTACTTCTTCGGCACCTCGTACCAGAACGACGCGTACCACGAGTCGGCCGGCAAGTTCGCCTCCGACAAGGGCTTCAAGAAGACCATCGTGATCGCGCCCAACTATCCGGGCGGCAAGGATGCGGCCAACGGTTTCAAGCGCGCCTACAAGGGGACGGTGGCCGACGAGATCTTCACCAAGCTCGGCCAGATCGACTACGCGCCGGAGCTCGCGCAGATTCGCGCCGCCAAGGCCGACTCGCTCTACTACTTTCTGCCCGGTGCGATGGGCATCGCCTTCGTCAAGCAGTTTGTCGCCGCCGGCTTGTCAAAAGACGTGACGCTGGTGTCGACCGCCTTCGCCGCCGACGAAGACATGATCGGCGGCGTCGGGGAACCGATGCTGGGCATCTTCAACACTTCGCATTGGGCGCACGACCTCGACAACGATGCCAACCGCCGCTTCGTCGCCGACTACCGCACGCAAAACGGTGGCCGCAATCCTTCGCTCTACGCTGCGCAAGCCTACGACGTGCTGATGGCAATGGACGCTGCGGTGCGCGATGTTGGCGGCAAGGTGGGCGACAAGCCCGCGTTGCTCAAAGCGATCAAGGCCGCCAAGTACAAGTCGATTCGCGGTGACTACAAGTACGGCGCCAACAACTTCCCGATCCAGAACTACTACCTTCGCGTCATCAGCAAAGACGCCACCGGCCGCATCACCAACAAGCTGATCGGCACCGTCATGACCAATTACGTGGACACGGGCGCACCGCTCTGCACCGCCAAGCTGTAAGCCCCAGGAACACGCCAAGGGCACGCTTGTTGCTATGAACGTTGAGGTCTACGCTTACGGGCCAGGGAGTGCCCATGAACGCTTTGTCCAGCCAGCAGCTGTCGCCGTTGTATCGGCATGAGGTTTTTCGATCGCGTCATGCCGACGAAACGCAGGCGCTCGTCAGCGCCGAGCTGAAGTCGCATCGCAGCCACTGGGGCCGCGGCGCGGTCGACTCGGCTTTCTACCGCGCCGGTTTGGGGCCGATGTCGTTGTGCATCCTGCGTTACGGCTGCGAAGTCGACATCGAACCCGACTCGCTCGACGACTTCGTGCTCGTGCAGATGCCTTTGCGCGGACGCGCCGAGGTCCGCATGGGCAGCGAGCTGGTGCAGATCCATGCCGGCCAGGGCGCGGTGATTTCGGCGCATCGGCCTGTCAAGGTGAAGTGGCACGCCGGCTGCGAACAGCTCATGCTGAAGATCGAGCGCAAGCATCTGAACGAGGTCGCGCGCCAGACCTTTGCAGCAGATGACGTTCGAGATCGGATCGACGACAGCAACATCGAATTCGAGACACCGTTCCGACTCGACAATGCCATCGGCATGCAGTGGCGGCGCCTCGTGGCGGGACTGGTCGCCTTGCTGCCCGCAGCCGCACCGGTCACGGGCGGCGGGACCTACGACCCACAGTGGTTGCTGCACTACGAAGACAACCTCATTCGCTATCTCTTGTGCCATCACCCGAACTCGGCGCGGCGACAACACGACGGTGCACGGCGCTCGACACAGCGAATCGACTTGCCGCCGCTGCGTCGCGCCGAAGAGTTCATGCAAAGCCGGCTCGCGGAAAGCCAGTCGCTCGACGACATCGCCCATGCCGCCGGTGTGAGCCGGCGCACGCTGAGCCTGATGTTTCGTCGGCACCGCGAGGCTTCGCCGATGGAAGCCTTGCGCAATCTGCGACTCGATGCGGCGCACGCGCAGCTCGTGAGGCGCAGCGCAGACAGCGTGACCGACGTCGCGCTCGGCTGCGGCTTCTCGCACCTGAGTCGCTTTTCGGCTTCGTACCGCGAGCGCTTCGGCAAGCTGCCGAACGAAACCTGGCGCAGCGCCCGGCTCTGCTGAGCCGAGGCGCCGGCTGTTCTAGACCCGCGCCTCGCGCAGTGCCTTGCCCGGGATCACCATCTGCACGATCGTCGCCACGACGATGTTGACGATCAGCGCAGTCAGGCCGGTGTAGAGCGTGAAGCTCGTGTCGCCGAAGTGGAAGGCATGGACCGGCTTGATGCCGTCCGAGAACGCCAGCCAGCTGCCGCCGACCAAACCGACCAGCCATCCTGCCAGCAACGCCGGTGCACGGAACCAGTTGAAGAACAGGCCGAACACCACCGACGGAAACGTCTGCAGGATCCACAGCCCACCGAGCAGCTGCAGGTCGAGCGCGAACTGCGTCGGCAGGAACAGGATGAACACCAGCGCGCCGAGCTTGACGACGAGCGAGACGATCTTCGCAACCTTGGCTTCACCCGCAGGCGACACGCTTGGGTTGACATACGGTTTCCAGAAGTTGCGCGTGAACAGGTTGGCAGCGCCGATCGACATCACCGCCGCCGGCACCAGCGCGCCGATCGCGATGGCGGCAAAAGCGAAGCCTGCGAACCACGAGGGAAAGAGCGCATTGAAAAGCGTGGGCACCACGTCGTTGTTGCTCTTGACCGTGAGCTTGGCTGCGTAAGCCATGTAGCCCAGCAAGGCGATCAGGCCCAACAGCACGGTGTACGCGGGCAAGAAGACCGCGTTCTTGCGGATGGTGTCTGCGCTCTTGGCCGCGAAGATGCCGGTGAGCGTGTGCGGGTACATGAAAGCCGCCAGCGCCGAGCCCAGGGCGAGGCTGGCATACGGCAGCATTTGCGACGGCTTGAGGATGAGCCCGGTCGCGCCGCCCTTGGCCGCGAACGCCGCGCCTGCCTCGTGAAACACGCTGGCGTAGCCGCCGAGCTTCATCGGCACCAGCACCACCGCGACCAGCACCACGATGTAGATCATCAGGTCCTTGACGAAGGCGATGAGCGCCGGCGCGCGCAGTCCGGCCGAGTAGGTATAGAGCGCGAGGATCACGAAGGCCGCTGCCAGCGGCAGTTCACCGGTGAGGCCGAGCGCCTTGATGACGACTTCCATGCCGACCAGTTGCAGCGCGATGTACGGCATGGTCGCGACCACGCCGGTGATAGCCACAGCAAGTTCGAGCGAGCGCGAACCGTAGCGCCCGTACACCACGTCGGCAGCGGTCACGTGGCCGGCGCGATGCGCCGCATGCCAGAGCTTGGGCATCACGACGAAGACGATCGGATAGACGAGGATGGTGTACGGCAACGCGAAGAAGCCATACGCTCCGACCGCGTAGACCAGCGCCGGCACCGCGATCACCGTGTACGCCGTGTAGAAGTCGCCGCCCACCAGGAACCACGTGATCCACGTGCCGAAGTTGCGGCCACCCAGCCCCCATTCGTCGAGGTGTGCACCTTTTTTCTTGTCGGGTGCCTGCCAGCGCGAAGCCGCAAAGCCCATCACCGTGACCAGCACGAAGAAGAAAACGAAGACCCAAAGGGCCGTCCAGTTGATCTGGCCTGCCATCATTCTTCTCCCTTGGCCAGACCGTGCCGGTAGACGATCCAGATCAGCAGCGCGGTGACGGGCACCCACAAAAGCTGATACCAATAGAAGAAGGGAAAGCCGAACAACGCAGGCAATTCAGCGTTGTAGAACGGGATCCACAAAAGCCCGATGAAGGGCAGCAATAGCAGTAGCCACATGCTCTGTTCTCCTTGATGTTGTTGCGTTGTTCTTCAGTTCGCAGGCACCAAGTCTTATAGAGCAAAGGCAATGGGCTCGCTATAGGCGGCCTTCTTCGACCGCGTGGCAGGCGACCTGCACGCTGTCGATGGTCAGGAGCTTCGGGCGCTCGACGCGGCATCGTTCGTTGGCGAACGGGCAGCGTGGATTGAATGCACAGCCCGAGGGGGGCGCCAGCGGATTGGGCACCTCGCCCTGCACCGGCGTGCGGTCGCGCCCGGTCGCGTGCATCTGCGGAATCGCGTCCAGCAGCATGCGCGTGTAGGGGTGGCGCGGCGTCGCGAACAGCGTGCGCTTGGGCGACACCTCCACCAGCCGACCGAGGTACATCACGCCCACCTGATCGCTCACATGCTGCACCACCGCGAGGTTGTGCGAGATGAAGAGATAGGTCAGACCGCGCTCGCGCTGCAGGTCTTTCATGATGTTGAGCACTTGCGCCTGAACGCTCACGTCGAGTGCCGACGTCGGCTCGTCGCACACCAGGAACTCGGGCGCGGTCGCGAGCGCACGCGCGATCGAGATGCGCTGTCGCTGCCCGCCTGAAAATTGATGCGGGTACTTGACGCCATCGAGCGGGTTCAGTCCGACCGATCGCAGCAACTCACCGACGCGTTCTTTCAGCACTGCTTTTTCGGTCACGAGGCCGTGTTCGCGCAGCGGCTCGCCGACGATCGCCTCGACCGTCCATCGCGGGTTCAGGCTCGCGTACGGGTCCTGAAAAATCATCTGGATGCGTTGCCGCAGCGCACGCCCTTTCGGCGACGCAAAGGTGGCGTGCACGTCTTGCCCATCGAAGCGCACGCTGCCGCGGCTCGGGTTGTAGAGCCCGACCATCAGCCGCGCGACGGTGCTCTTGCCGCAACCCGATTCGCCGACCAACGCCATCGTCTGACCGCGCGGGATGGTGAAGCTGACGCCATCGACGGCGTGCAGCAGCAGGCGCGGTTGCCGCTCGATGACGCGGTTGAGCCACGGCGCGGAAACGTCGAAGGTGCGCGCGAGATCGTCGACTTGCACCAGCGGTGCAGGTGCCAGGGCGGGCGTGGTGGTGAAGGGCAATACGGCGCTCATACGACTGCCTCCTTGCCATGGTGCGCGTCATGCAGCCAGCATGCCGCGCTGGTGGCCCCCGCAGGAATCAATTCAGGCCGCTCCTGCGTGCAACGGTCGAAGGCGCGCGGGCACCGCGGGTGGTACGCACAGCCCTTCGGGATCGCGTTGAGCCGCGGCATTGCGCCGTCGATCTGGTTCAGGCGCTCGCGCTCGATCGTCATGTCGGGAATCGACGCCATCAGCCCTGCGGTGTACGGGTGCGCCGGCGAATGGATCACCTCGTGCACGGGGCCGATCTCGACGATGCGCCCCGCATACATCACTGCCACGCGATCGCATGTTTCGGCGATCACGCCCATGTCGTGCGTGATGAGCATCACCGCCGCACCGCGCTCGCGGCACAGGCGCTTCAGGAGCTGGATGATCTGTGCCTGGATCGACACGTCGAGTGCGGTGGTCGGCTCGTCGGCGACGATCAGCGTCGGCTCGGCTGCCAGCGCCAAGGCGATGACGACGCGTTGCCGCATGCCGCCGGAGAATTGATGCGGATAGTGATCGATGCGCTGCGCCGCGGCCGGAATGCCGGTGTCTTCGAGCAGCGCAATAGCACGGCGCCGCGCTTCGCTTTCGTTCACGGGCAAGTGCGCGCGAATGGTCTCCGTGATCTGTCGGCCGACCGTGTACAGCGGGTTGAGCGAGGTCAGCGGATCCTGAAAAATCGCGCCGATGCGCTTGCCGCGGATATGCCGCATCTGCTGGTGGTTGAGATGATCGATGCGTTCGCCTTCCAGCATGATCTGGCCGCTGGCAACACGGCCCGGCGGTTCGAGCAGGCCGATGATGGATGCGCCGGTGAGCGACTTGCCCGCACCCGATTCACCGACCACGCCGAGGATTTCGCCGGGTGCGATGTCGAACGAGATGTCGTCCAGCGCGCGCAGCGTGCCGCGCCGACCGGGGAATTCGACGACCAAATGCTGCACGTCGAGCAGCTTTACCGTGTCGCTTCTCATTGCAGCCTCGGATTCAGTGCATCGCGCAGCCAGTCGCCCAGCAGGTTGACGCTCAGCACGATGAGCACCAGCGCAGCGCCTGGAAACACCGACAGCCACCACTCGCCCGAGAACAGGAACTGGTTGCCGATGCTGATGAGCGTGCCGAGCGACGGTGAAGTCGGCGGCACGCCGACCCCGAGAAACGATAGCGTGGCCTCGGTGATGATGGCCGTCGCGACCTGGATGGTCGCCAGCACGAAGACCGGACCCATCACGTTGGGCAGCACGTGCTTGCGCATGATGCGCAGCGGGGTGACGCCGGTCACGCGCGCGGCCTGCACGTATTCCTTGTTGCGCTCCACCATGGTGGAGCCGCGCACGGTGCGCGCGTAGTCGACCCATTTAGTCAGCGAGATCGCCAGGATCAGCACGCCGAAGGCGACCGTGTTGTGCGCGTTGGGGAACAGTGCGCGGCCGACGCCGGCGATGAGCAGCGCGACGAGGATGGTCGGGAACGACAGCATCACGTCGCACAGTCGCATGAGAAACGTGTCGACCCAGCCGCCGCGGAACCCTGCGAGCAGACCGAGCGCGACACCCACCACCATCGACAGCATCACCGACGCGATGCCGACCACCAGCGAGATGCGGGCTCCGTACATGAGCGTTGACAAAATGTCGCGGCCCTGGTCGTCGGTACCGAGAATGAAACGTCGAGATCCGGCCTCGATCCAGGCCGGCGGCAAGAAGGCGTCCTCGCTCCGAAGTGTCGCGAGGTCGTACGGATTGTGCGGCGCGATCCATCCTGCGAAGGTCGCGCAAAAGATGCAGACAAAGGCGACGAACGCCGCTGCCATGGCAATGGGCGAATGCCGGAAGCTGTAGCCGACATCGCTGTCGTACCAGCGTGCGAAGGTTTTTTTCATTGTGGGGAGAGTGGCAACATTCAATGCAAGTATTCGATGCATGGTGCTGCAAAGATCGCGCCCGCCACTGCGGCCGGCGCGACCTATGTCTGCTTTTGTCTTCTGTCTAAGCGATGCGGAAATCGACGTTTACGGCTTGATGCTCATCCACTTGAAAGGCATGTAGTTGTCGGCCATTTGCGTGAGTTCGACCTTCTTGCTGACACCCCATGCCAGCGCTTGCTGGTGCAGCGGCAGGTGGCCGATGTCGTCGATGTGCAGCGCGAAGGCTTCTTTGATCATGGCGTCGCGCTTGGGCTTGTCGGTCTCCGACTGGATCTTCTTGGTCAGCTCGTCGACCTTCGGATTGCAGTACGCACCCAGGTTGAACTGGCCGGCACCGGTCTTGTCGTCGGGGCAAGCCATCAGCGCAGTCAGCGCGTTGTGCGAGTCGTACGTGGTCGGGGTCCAGCCCAGCAGATAGAAGCTGGTGTCGCGGCGCAGGATCTTGGGGAAGTATGTGCCCTTGGTCTCGGTCGCCAAGTTGATCTTGACGCCAATGCGCGCCAGGTTGGCGGCCACGCTCTGGCAGATCTGTCCATCGTTCACATAGCGGTCGTTCGGACAGTTCATCGTCACTTCGAAACCGTTGGGATAACCGGCGTCCACCAACAGCTTCTTGGCAGCTTCGATGTCGTATGGCAGGCGCTTGTCTTGCTCGGCGGTCCAGCCGTTGATGCCGGGACCGACCATCAACGCGGTGGGGCGCGAAGCGCCGCGCATCACCGTGCGCTGGATGCCGTTGATGTCTATGGCTTGATAGAAAGCCTGGCGAACGCGCTTGTCCTTGAACGGGTTCTTGCCCTTGACGCTCGAGTAGAGCAACTCGTCGCGCTTCTGGTCCATGCCGAGAAAAATCGTGCGCAGCTCGGGGCCGGCAATGACGCGGGCGTTGGGGCTGGCGTTGATGCGCGCCACGTCTTGCACCGGCACGGGTTCCATCACGTCGATTTCGCCGGAGACCAATGCGGCCACGCGCGTCGCGGGGTTGGCGATGGGCGTGAAGATGACCTCTTGCACGTTGCCTTCGATCTTGCCCCAGTAGGTCGGGTTCCGGGTGAACACCGTGCGCACGTTGGGTTGACGCTCACGCACGCGGTACGGGCCGGTGCCGTTGGCCTTGAACGATGCCGTGTTCTCGATGCCTTTGCGGCGGTCCACAGGCGTCGTCGCCTTGTTGTCCTCGCACCATTTCTTGCTCAGGATCATCAACTGCGTGATGACGTCCGGCAGGATCGGGAACGGTCCCTTGGTTTCGATCTCGATCACGTAGTCGCCGTCCTTGCGCACTTCCTTGATGTCGGTCGTGTTCGACTTCATGTCCGAACCTTCGCCTGACGCGCGGGCAAAGCTGAAGACGACGTCGTCGGCGGTGAAAGGGGTGCCGTCATGAAACTTCACGCCCTTGCGCAGTTCGAAGCGCCAGACCGTCGGCGATGTCTGCTTCCAGCTTGTCGCCAGCAGCGGCGCCACCGTTAGGTCCTTGTTGCGGCCGACCAGTGTTTCGTACACGTTGGCGTCGGTGCTCAGTTGCAGCGATTCGTTCAGCGAGTGTGGGTCGAGCGACAACGCGTCGCCCTGGTTCGCGATGCGGATGGTCTGCGCGCTAGCCAGCAAACTGGTAGCGGTCAGCGTGAACAGCACGGCCGCTGCGAGCATATTTCGCTTGAAAATCATTAGGGAGAACTCCTTGGGTTTTGGAAAACGGATGAACGAGATGAAAGGGATCAAGTCAGTGAGCTGGCGATGATGCAACGTTTTGGTGCATATCGGGCTTCACGCTTTCCTTGATAGACCCCTTGGCCGGGGACACCTGTGCAAGGGGCATGCCCTGCTCGACCAGGCCGGCATGAAGCGCGGCGCCGAGCGGCAATATCTCGTCGTTGAAGTCGTAGCGGCTGTTGTGCAGAAATGCGCCACCCTTGGCGTCCTGGCCGATGCGCAGATACGCGCCGGGCTTTTTCTGCAACATGAAAGAGAAGTCTTCGGCGCCCATGCTGGGCTCCATGTGGCGCTCGACATTGGGCGCGCCGACGAGGCCCTGCGCCACGTCACCGGCAAACAAGGCTTCTGCCACCGTGTTGACGGTGGCGGGGTAAATGCGCTCGAAGGTGACGGTCGCCGTGGCGCCGAAGCCCGCTGCCACCGCACGACACAGCTCGCCAAGCCGTTGCTCGATGATGGCCTGAACCTGCGCGCTGAAGGTGCGCACAGTGCCCACCATCACAGCCTTGCCAGGCACCACACTCATCGCACCCATGTCGCCTGCCTGCATCGCGCAAATGCTGATGACCGCAGAGTCGATCGGCCGTACGTTGCGCGAGACGATGCTCTGCACCGCCGTGATGATGTGGGCCGATACCAATACCGGATCGACCGTGAGGTAGGCATGCGCACCATGACCGCCCTTGCCCGTCACCTCGATGGTGATGCGGTCGGCGGCCGCCATCATCGCGCCGCTGTTGATGCCGATGGTGCCGACCGGCATGGCCGGCCAGTTGTGCATGGCGTACACCGACTGCACCGGGAAGCGGTCGAACAAGCCGTCCTCGATCATCACGCGCGCACCGGCATAGCCTTCTTCTCCGGGCTGGAAGATGAGCACGGCCGTGCCGTCGAAGTTGCGCGTCTCGGCAAGGTAGCGGGCGGCACCGACGAGCATTGCGGTGTGGCCATCGTGGCCGCAACCATGCATCAGGCCCGACTTGGCGGAACGCCACGCGAAATCGTTGTCTTCCTTCATGGGCAGCGCGTCCATGTCGGCACGCAGACCGATCATGCGTTTGCTGGCGGTCGAGCGACCGCGGATTACCGCGACCAGTCCGGTCTTGCCGATGCCGGTGTGCACCTCGTCGACACCGCAAGCCTTGAGCGCCTCATGGACGCGGGCGCCGGTGTACACCTCTTCGAAGCCGAGTTCCGGATGCACGTGGAGGTCGCGTCGGAAGGCGGCGATCTCCGGATAGAAGGCCGATATGTGGGCAAAGGCACGCCCGGAAACTTGCAGGCGTGACATCAATGTCCCCCGAGCGTCGAGATGCGCAGCCGCGGATCGACTGCGAAGTACATCAGGTCGACGATCAGGTTGATCGTGACGAAGATGAGTGCGATGAGGCAAAGGTACGCCGCCATCACCGGAATGTCGGCATAGGTCACGGCCTGGATGAACAGCAGACCCATGCCGGGCCACTGGAATACCGTCTCGGTAATGATCGCGAAGGCAATCAGCGAGCCCAGTTGCAGACCCGTGATGGTGATGACAGGCACCATCGTGTTGCGCAGCGCATGACCGAAGTGAATTGCGCGGTCGGACAGGCCTCTTGCCCGCGCGAACTTGATGTAGTCGGTGCGCAGCACTTCGAGCATCTCGGCACGCACCAGCCGCATGATGAGCGTGAGCTGGAACACCGCCAGCGTGATCGCCGGCAATATCAGATGACTCCAGCCATCGCGCGAGAAAAGACCGGTCGACCACCAGCCGAGCTGCGTGACCTCACCGCGGCCGAAGCTCGGCAACCAGCCGAGCCAGACCGAGAAAACGAGGATCAACAAAATACCGATCAGGAACGTCGGCAACGAGACGCCCAAGAGCGACAGCGCCATCAGCGTCTGGCTACCCCACGAGCCGCGACGCAGTGCCGCATAGACGCCCATCGGCAGCCCGATGGCGAGCGCCATCACCGCAGCGACCAGTGAGAGTTCCAGCGTGGCGGGCAAGCGCTCAGCGATCAGCCTAGACACCTTGGCGCCCTGCCGCAGGCTGAGGCCGAACTCACCTTGCGCCGCGTTGATCAGGAAGTGCCAGAACTGCACCGCGAAAGGTTTGTCGAAACCGAGATCGACTCTGAGTTGCTGGATCTGCTCGGGCTTGGCGTCTTGCCCGAGCAAGAACACCACCGGGTCACCCACGTACTGGAACAGCAGGAAAGCCACGAAAGCCACCACCACCATGACGATGACCGCCTGGAACAAACGGCGCAGAATAAAAACGAGCATCAGTAAGGCATCAACTAGGGTGACGGAGAGAAAGGCAAAGCGCTGTGCGGATGGACGTGCAAGGGCTGTGCCGGCCTACGACTAGAGACATAAAAAAAGCCACTCGACTTGCGTCGAGTGGCTTTTATCGTTTTTCAATTTGAACTGGCTAGGCCAGCGTCAAATTAGAACGAATGGCGAACGCCGAAGTCGTAGCCCAACGAGCTGCGCTGGGTGTAGCCAGCTGGCGAATTGCCCACGCCACCGGCTGGGTTCGTCCCATTGCTTTGAATAATGGACTGGCCGCCGAGGACTGCGCTGTTTTGGCCGTCGGTGATCTTCAGCTTTGCGATCGTAGCGTACAGAGCCGTGCGCTTCGACAGGTTGTGCACGTAGCCGAGCGCCAGCTGGTTAGCCGTAGAGTCGAAGTTCGACGTGCTGAAGAAGTTTTGCACGTTGACGACAGGCGTTGCACCGTTGCTGAACTTGACACGCGAGTACGAAGCGCGAATCAGGCCTGCGCCGACGGGAACAGTCACACCCACCAAGGCACCGTTGTACTTGTCGGTCTGGCTCGTGGTCACGAAGTAAGGAAGACCTGCGAGCGCAGCGGAGGTGCCCAGCTTGTTCTTGTCCTTGGCTTGCGACAGTTCAGCGAACAACTTTGCAGGACCGAAGTCATACGAAGCGCCAAGGTTCAGGGTGTCGATCTTGCGCTGCTGGCTGTTACCGACCACGAGGCCAGTCACGACCGAAGGAGTGTCGGCAGCCGTGCTTTGGCCGTAGGCAACTGCCACGTCCAGAGGTCCATTGGCGTAGCCGAAACGACCGCCGACGTAGCGACCCTTCTGCGACTGATCGAGACCGCTGTTCTTGACGGTTTCCGGCAGTGCATATTGCAACTGGCCGTAGAAACCACCAAGGTTTGGCGGCAGGAAGTAGCCGATAGAGTTGCTGGTACGAACGTAGTTGTCGCTGCCGGAGCCGCCTGCGGCAGCACCTGGACCACGCAGGCTGGACAAACGGAGGTTCGTGCCAAAGATTGCGCTGCTGCCGACACCGTTGGTGCCGAACGGATCAAATACGGTGTCGTTCCAGAACGTGGCGGTGTAGTCACGACCCAGACGAACTTCACCGAAACCACCGGACAAGCTCACCGTCGAACGACGGTTGAAGTTGCTCAGAGCCTTGGCACCGTCATCATTGGACATGCTCGATTCGAGCCAGAAGCTGGCAGCCAAGCCGCCGCCGAGGTCTTCCGTACCACGGAAGCCGATCCGGCTGGAGTTGTAGCCGGAATTGCCCAGAACGGTCTGGCTTTGCTTGATGCCGGTAGGAATGACGAAAGGCGCCACTGCGAACGGGTTGGCCAACTCGGCTTTGGACGAGTAGTGGCTGACCGAAGCGTCGACCACACCGAACAGCGTGACGGACGACTGAGCCGAGGCAATACCGGCAACAGCCAGGGCAGCCAAAGCAACTAGAGATTTTTTCATTGCAAGTTTCTCCAAGGTTAAACATAGGGCTCCGGTGCGGAGGGTTCACTGTGCTTGTGCACTTTTGTGCTCCCACCGGACCCCGGGCCAACCTCCTTTTGGGAAGTTGTTGCTATTGCACCAGAGCAGCCGCGACAGGGCAAAACAATTCGCCCGAAAAGTCAGCTGGCCCGCGCGTTTCGTTGCACGGGTGCAACAAAGGACTGAAAGCCTCCTCGATGCCGTGATGTGAAATAGAAAGTGCACAACGGCGAGGTGATTGCTCTTCGGTTCAAATAAGGTGATGAGTTCGACCCTTGACCCTCTTTTAATTGCAGCCGACGCAGCACTTCGGACCCTTTTTTCCGCGCCGTACGCGACGCGACCCATCCCGTCGGCTACAGCGACAGCGACAGATGCTGCTCCACTTGCACTGACCGACATCGAGCGGCGCGAAGCCGGCGCGCTGATGCGAGTGAACCATGTCGGCGAGGTCTGCGCTCAGGCGCTGTATACGGCACAGGCCGCCGTCACCAAGGACAAAAGCCTGCGCGAGCACTTCCTGCACGCCGCTCGCGAGGAGACCGACCACCTGGCCTGGACGCACGAACGGCTGGAGGCATTGGGCGCGCGCCCGTCGCTGCTCAATCCGCTCTGGTATGCGGGCGCTTTCGGGCTGGGCCTGTTGGCGGGCCGCCTGGGCGATCGCTGGAGTCTGGGCTTCGTCGCAGAGACGGAAAAGCAGGTCGAGGCGCATCTCGATGGCCACCTGGACCGTTTACCGGCAGCTGATCGCGAATCGCGCGCAGTGATCGTGCAAATGAAGATGGACGAAGCGCGCCACGCAGCAGAGGCATGGAGCGCCGGCGCCAAGGAACTGCCCGCGCCCGCCAAGGGAATGATGAAGCTCGTATCACGGGTGATGACGACAGTCGCGCATCGCATATGAGAAGGTCTGGGCCGATCAAGTCTCGATCAGGTCGAAACTGGTCGTGATCTCAGCCGTCTTGCCAAGCATGATGGTCGCAGAGCAATAAGTGTCGTGGCTTAGCGCGATGGCACGCTCGACCGCAGAGGCCGGGATGCCTTTGCCGGCGACGGTGAAGTGCATGTGGATCGTTGTGAACACTTTGGGATCCTTTTCAGCCCGCGTGCTGGCCAGCTTGACGCTGCAACGCTCGACCTTATGGCGCCCGCGCTTCAAGATCAGTACCACGTCATACGCAGTACAACCACCGGTGCCAGCCAGAAGCGTTTCCATCGGACGCGGCGCCTGATTGCGCCCACCGTTTTCAGGTTTCGTCTCGTCCACTGCGCCGTCCATTGTCAAAACGTGGCCGCTGCCGGTTTCTGCGACAAAGCCCATTGCCGATTGCGTGCCGGCATTTCCAGTCCAGCTCACTGTGCATTCCATCGTCGTAGCTCCATAAGGTCGGGGTCGCAGGCAAAAAAATCACACTGCAAGTTGGTTTGTGTATGCGAAAAGCGTCGGGCGCTTGTTGCAATGCAACAAACTGTCGATATACTTTATTTCATCGCCTCCGCAAGGACGCATCGGTTGTCTCCTCCACCCTTCCAATTGGTGGATTTAGCCCCGAGTCGCAAGACCCGGGGCTTTTTTCTTGGGCGCACTATGATCGCGGCCCCATGCCCACCTCGCTCACTCCCGCCGACTACCTGAAGAAGATCCTGACGGCGCGCGTGTACGACGTGGCGGTCGAATCCGCGCTGGAACCTGCCAAGGCGTTGAGCGCTCGTCTCGGCAACACGGTTCTGCTCAAGCGCGAAGACCAGCAACCCGTATTCAGCTTCAAGCTGCGCGGCGCGTACAACAAGATGGCGCACCTGAGCGCCCAACAGTTGGCGAACGGCGTGATCTGCGCTTCGGCCGGTAACCATGCGCAAGGCGTAGCGCTGGGGGCGCAAAAACTCGGCGCACGCGCGGTGGTGGTGATGCCGGTTACCACGCCCGAACTCAAGGTGAACGCAGTGCGCGCGCTGGGCGGTGAAGTGCATCTGCACGGCGACAGCTACTCCGACGCCTATGCGCATGCGCTCGAACTGCAAACGGCACAGGGCCTGACTTTCGTCCATCCGTTCGATGACCCCGATGTCATTGCCGGCCAGGGCACCATCGCCATGGAAATCCTGCGCCAACATCAGGGTCGACTCGATGCGGTGTTCGTCGCCATCGGCGGCGGCGGCTTGATCTCCGGCGTGGCCAACTACATCAAGGCCGTTCGGCCCGAGATCAAGGTCATCGGCGTGCAAATGAGCGACTCCGACGCGATGATGCAATCGGTCGCAGCCAAACGACGCGTGACGCTCGTCGATGTGGGTTTGTTCTCCGATGGCACGGCCGTCAAGCTGGTCGGTGAAGAGACTTTTCGCATCGCTGCTGACTTGGTCGACGAGTTCATGACGGTCGACACCGACGCCGTGTGCGCCGGCATCAAGGACGTGTTCATCGACACGCGCAGCATCGTCGAGCCAGCTGGCGCATTGGCCGTGGCTGCCGTCAAGCAGTATGTGAAAACGCACGGCACGCGCGGCGAAACCTACGCAGTGATCCTGTGCGGCGCCAACATGAACTTCGACCGGTTGCGCTTCGTCGCGGAACGGGCCGAAGTCGGCGAAGAACGCGAAGCACTTTTCGCCGTCACCATTCCTGAAGAGCGCGGCAGCTTTCGCCGTTTCTGCGAACTGGTGGGCGAGGTGCCGGGAGCATCACGCAACGTCACCGAGTTCAACTACCGCATCAGCGACGCCAGTGAGGCGCATGTGTTCGTCGGCCTCACGACCTCGACGCGTGGCGAATCGAAGACGATTGCCGACACCTTCGTCGCGCATGGGTTCGGCACGATCGACCTCACGCACGACGAGTTGGCCAAGGAGCACATTCGCCACATGGTCGGCGGCCGGACAGGGCTCGCGCATGAAGAACGATTGCTGCGCTTCGTGTTCCCGGAGCGGCCAGGCGCGCTGTTGAAGTTCTTGAGCCTGATGCGGCCGAACTGGAACATCAGCCTGTTTCATTACCGCAACCAGGGCGCCGACTATGGCCGAATTCTGGTCGGGCTGCAGGTGCCGGCGGCCGACCATGGCGCCTTTAGCGAATTTCTCGAAACACTCGGCTATCCGTATGTCGACGAAACCGCCAACCCGGTCTATCGGCTGTTCCTGAAGGCTTGAAAGCAGACGCGGAAGCGCTCAGTTCGCGTCTGGCAACGAGAGCACTTGCGGCGGCAACAGCACGGCCAGCGGACGCGTAGGCATCTGCAGCGTGAAGGCCGGCCCAGAGGTACCGGCTGCACCTAACGTTGCCGCGCGCGGGCCGACTGACTGCAGCACATAACCTCCGGCTGAGCGCCCACCCACGCTGCCACCGACGCGGAACGGGCGAGGCGGCTTGCCATCGACCGCAATCAGCGCCACGCCCTGACCATCGGTGTCGGCCACCACGCCGAGCAGCGCAAAACGGCTCGCCGCATCGGGTGTTGCGGTAACCACCGGGTCGGTCGACACGCCGCCCAGAAAGCGCGACAAGGTCGTCGAATCGACCGCGACAATGGCCAGCCCACCGACCGCTGGCGGCGGCGCTGCATCGGCCGGTGCCGTGAGTCGCAGGCCCCAGAAAACGATGCTTGCGGCAGCGACCCCCCACAACACCACGGTAGCGGTCGCGGAGGGCCAACGGGCGGGAGCGTAGGGAAGTGCCATGGGGCCGCATTATCATTGCTCATGACCTTTTTGACCCGCTCACCCCGTTCCCTCGTGCGACATCTGCAGCGCCGTCGGCAGCAGTTCTTGCAGCGTGCATTCACGCTGATCGAGTTGATGGTGGTGCTGGTCATCATCGGCGTGCTGGCGGCGCTGATCGTGCCGAACGTGATCGAGCGGGCCGACGATGCGCGCGTCACGGCGGCCAAGACCGATGTCAACAACCTGATGCAGGCGCTCAAGCTGTATCGCCTGGACAACCAGCGCTACCCGACGGCCGAACAAGGGCTGCAGGCGCTGCTGGTGAGGCCCACGGCGGGGCCTGCCGCGCCCAACTGGAAGCCGTATGTCGAGAAGCTGCCCAACGACCCGTGGGGCCGCTCCTACCAGTACATGAATCCGGGCATCAAGGGCGAAATCGATGTGCTCTCGCTCGGCGCCGACGGCCAGCCAGGTGGCGAAGGCAAGAATGCCGACATCGGCAGTTGGCAATAGTCGCTGCGGCCGCTACAGCCGCAACCTGCACAGCGGCTACGGCGGCGCTGGCGGCCAAGTCGGCTGCCAGCGATCCGGTCTGCGCGCGACCGGCTTCACCTTGCTCGAACTCATCGTCGTCATCGCGATCATCGCGCTGGCGACAGCCGGTGTCGGTCTGGCGCTGCGGGATTCGGGCCAGGCCACGCTTGACCGCGAGGCCGAACGGCTTGCGGCCTTGCTCGAATCGGCGCGCGCGCAGTCACGTTCCAGTGGCACCGCAGTGCGCTTCCGACCGACGCCCAATGGCCCGGAAGCATTCGTGTTCGACGGGTTGCCGCCGGGCGCCTTGCCGACCAGCTGGATGAGCACCGGCATGCACGCGCAACCGGTCGCGACCGATGGCACCGCCGCGGTCGCCTTGCTGCTGGGGCCTGATCCGATCATTGCGGCGCAACAGCTTTTGTTGACGGCCGATGGTCCACCGGCGCGCACGCTGCGCATCGCGACCGACGGGCTACGCCCTTTCTCGGTGAGCGCGCCATGAGGTCATGTCGATCGAACGGAAGCTCTCGCGGCTTCACCCTGATCGAAGTGCTGGTCGCACTCGCCATCGTCGCCATCGCACTGGCCGCGGGCACCCAAGCCACCATGGCCTTGACTCGCAATGCGCAACGGCAATCCGACGTGTTGCTGGCTCAGCTTTGCGTAGAGAACGAACTCGTCAAGGCACGGCTCGCCCGCGTGATGCCGCCCGTCGGCGAGGCCGGCTCCGTGTGCACCCAGGCCAACACCAGCTTCGGCATGACGGTTTCGACCACGCAAACGCTCAACCCCAACTTCAGGCGCGTCGACGTGCAGGTGCGCGACGCGACCGAAGCCACGGTGCTTCGGGTGTCCACCGTGGTCGGGAGGTACTGATGCGCAAACCTTCCGCCGCAGGCTTCACGCTCATCGAGCTGATGGTCGCCATCGCGGTGATGGCGTTGCTCGCAATCATGAGCTGGCGCGGCCTCGACGGCATGAGCCGCGCGCACGAACAAAACCGCGCGCGCGGCGACGCCGTGCTCACACTGCAGACCACGCTGTCGCAATGGAGCGCCGATCTCGATGCAACGATCGCGCTGTCGCAAACGCATCCGATCGACTGGGACGGCCGCACCCTGCGGCTGACGCGGCGCGGCCCCGATCAGGCACAGCCCGTGGTGTACGTGGTCGCATGGACGGTGCGCGGCGACACCGATGGCGTCCAGCGCTGGCGTCGTTGGCAATCCGCCCCCTTCGTGACGCGCACGGAGTGGCAGTTGGCGTGGGATCGCGCGGCCAGTTGGGCACAAGGCGGCGGCAGCGATGCCCGTGGTGCCGATGTGGCGCTGATGCCATTGCAGAACTGGCAGATCGCTTACTTTCGCGACAACCTGTGGACCGCAGCGGTGACCAGCGAAGCGCTGGGCACCGAGAACCCGGTGCCCGACGGCGTCCGGCTGGTGCTCGACTTGCCCCCCGGCCCGGCACTGGCGGGCCAGCTGGTGCGCGACTGGGTTCGTCCGACCGCGAACGTGCCCAAGTCATGAGAACCCGTTCGACTTCGGCCTCGCGCCACGCATCGTTCTCACTGGTTCGCCAACGCGGGGCCGCGCTGCTCGCGGCGATGCTCACCGTGACGCTGGTCGCAACTTTCGCCGCCGCCGCACTTTGGCAGCAATGGCGCGCCACCGAAGTCGAAGCTGCCGAACGCAGCCGGGTGCAGGCGGCGTGGGTGCTGATCGGCGCGCTCGACTGGTCGCGCCTCATCCTGCGAGAAGACGCGCGTGCCGGTGGCCCCGACTCGCTCGCCGAACCATGGGCGGTGCCGCTGGAGGAAGCGCGGCTTTCGAGCTTTCTGGCAGACGACAAGAACATTGCAAGCGATGCGCTCGAAGGGCTGCCCGACGCCTTTTTGTCGGGCCGAATCATCGATGCGCAATCGAAGCTCAACGTGATGAACCTGGTGTCGGGCGGCAAGCCGGTCCCGGCATCGGTCGCGGCATTTTCAAAGCTGTTCGAGCTGCTCGGACTGCCGGCACAAGAGGTAGGGGTGCTCACCGCCAACCTGCAACGTGCAGCGCCCGCCACGGTTTCGGCGACGGCTGCCGGTGCCAATACGACGCAAGGCGCGGCGGCCGCGACGGCAGCCATTGCGACGGCCAACGTCGCAGGCAGCACGGGGAGCGCCGGAACGACCGCAGCGAGCGGTGGCATCGCGAGCACCACAGGAGCAACCGGCACCAGCGATCCCAACGGCCCGCTGTTACCGCAACGCACAGGCCAGCTCGTATGGCTTGGCCTGTCGCCCTCGACCGTGACTGCGATTTCGCCCTATGTGACGATCCTGCCGGTCGGTACGCCGCTCAACCTCAATACCGCCACCGCCGAGGCGCTGTTCGCCAGCGTGCCCACACTCGACTTGGCCGGCGCCAAGCGGCTGGTCGCGCAGCGTACGCGGAACCCTTTCAAAAGCGTGAGCGATGCGGCTGCCCTGGTGCAGCAGGGCTCCTCGGAATTCAACGACATCCAGCACAGCGTCGGCACCCGGTTTTTCGAAGTCGAAGGCCGTCTGCGAATCGACCGCACCTATGTCGAAGAGCATTCCTTGCTCCAGCGAGATGGCGTCGAAGTGAAGCTGGTATGGCGCGAACGTGGCGCCGGCGCCACGGCTGTGGCCGGCAAACCATGAACACTGCGGTCACTGTCACCTTTCTCAGTTAAAAAAAGCTGGACCGCCCGTCATGGTTGCCGGAGGCGCTATCAAATTCGTAGCGATATCCATCAGTCGACTCCTACAATAGATGCCCTGATTCAAACGCCGATTCATGCCTCAGTTACTGGTTGTTGCTCCCCTGTCACCCGCCGCGGCCAGCGCTGAACTGGCGTGGGCGGCGTGGTCGAACGACGGGCGGCGGCTGCGTGCGCAGGGCAGTGCACTCCCCGCGCTGCTGCCGTCCAGCGATGAAGTGACGCTGTGCGTACCGGCCTCGATGTTGTCGTGGCACCAGCTCACCCTGCCACCGGGCAGCCTGAGTGGCGCTGTACGGCTGCGTTCGGTGCTCAACGGCCTGCTCGAAGACCGGCTGCTCGACGAGCCCGAGCTTCTCCACTTCGCGCTGGAGCCCGGCGCGCGCGCGGGCGGCTCGGTATGGGTCGCCGCCTGCAACCGCATCTGGCTGCGCAGCTGGGTGCAGGCGCTCGAAGCCGCCAACCGGCGCATCGCCCGCATCATTCCTGAATTCACCCCGCAGCCGGTCGGCGCAGCAGCCATGCTGGTTGCGACCGGCGAACCCGGCGCGGCGCAACTCACCGTCTGCGATACGGCGGGGGTGTCGGTGCTGCCGCTCGACAGCGCCAGCCTCGCGTTGATCGGGCCGTTGCCGGAGGGCGCCGCGTTGCTGGCCGAACCCGGCGTCGCGGAGTTGGCCGATGGCCTTTTCAATCGCCGCGTTCCGATCGTCAAGCCCGCCGAGCGCTGGATGCAGGCCAGCAACTCGCCGTGGGACTTGGCCCAGTTCGACCTCGCCTCGACCGGCCGTGCGCGCGCCAGCAAAAAGCTCGCATCGATCACGCAGGCGCTTCTGCGTGCGCCGCGCTGGCGAGCCGCCCGATGGGGCGCCGTAGTGCTTGTGATGGCGCAGCTCTTCGGCCTCAACGCCTGGGCCTGGAAAGAACGCAGCGCGCTGGATGCCAAGCGCAGCGCGGTACGCACGGTGCTGACTCAAACCTTTCCCTCGGTGCAACTGGTGGTCGATGCGCCGCTGCAAATGGCGCGCGAAGTCTCCGCATTGCAGCAGGCAACCGGCGGTGTGGCCGGCGCCGACCTCGAACCAATGCTCGGAGCACTGGCAGCCAGCCTGCCGCCGGGTCGCGTGCCCACGGCGATCGACTACAGCGCCGGACAACTCCGGCTGCGCGGCCTGGGCTTGCAGCCGAGCGACGAAAACGGCTTGGCGACCACGCTCTCGGCACGAGGCTACAGCGCCCGGCTCGAAGGCGACTTGCTGCTGGTGCAAGCGGAGGCGGCCCGATGACGTGGTTTGATTCCCTCAACGAACGCTGGCAAGCCTGGTGGCCAGACCTTCCGCCGCGCGAGCAACGGCTGGTGATCATCGCGGCGACGGTCGTCGCGCTGGCGCTGCTTTGGTGGGTGGCGCTGGCGCCGGCACTGCGAACGCTAGCCTCTGCGCCCGCGGAACACGCACAGCTCGACGCTCAACTGCAGCAAATGACGACCTTGCAAACGCAAGCGCGAGCGCTCCAGTCGCAGCCCCGTTCCAACCGGGACGACGCGTTGCGTGCGCTCGAAACTTCGGTCCGCCAAAGCCTCGGCGCCAACGCACAACTGCAGACTGCCGGTGCCAACGAAGGCGTTACCGTGCAGGTGCGCGCTGCGCCCGCTGAAGGTCTGGCGCAATGGTTTGGCCAGGCTCGCAGCAACGCACGCGCGGTGCCACGCGAGGCGCACCTGACACGCGCTCCCGGTGGCAGTGGGAGCGGCGGTGGCGCCACGCCGGGCGCTTTCGGCCAGACCGGATCGTCCAACGCTGCTGCTTCTGCAGCCGCGGCTGCAGAAGCAGCCAGAGTCCGCTGGGACGGCACCCTGGTCATGAGCCTTCCGGCACGCTGATGGCGTCCTTGATCGCATCGTCCAACACCATGGCCACCCGCCCTCGCTCCACCCTCGCGCCAGAGACCGCCGTCATCGGCTGGCGCTGGGCGCTCCTGGGTACGGTGCTGGGCATTGCGATGGCTCTCGCGCTGTTCGCACCGGCCCGCTGGCTGGCCGCCAGCCTCGCGCAGTGGAGCAACGGGCACCTCGAACTGGTCAACCCACGCGGCACGGTGTGGAACGGCACGGCCGGCGTGGTGTTCTCCAGCGGTGGCGGCGGGGCGGAGTCGATCTCGCTGCCAGGCACGCTGGCGTGGACACTGCGGCCGCGCTGGAACGCCATCGCCGGTGCGCTCGACATTCCTTGTTGCGCCGCGCAGTCGTTGCGCTTCATTGCCGCGCCGCATGCCAACGGCGTACAGGTCGACTGGCAAGACGGCCAGTCGCGCTGGCCCGCGGCGCTTCTGAGCGGCTTCGGCGCGCCCTGGAACACGCTCAAGCCCGAAGGCGTGCTCGACCTGTCGACCCGCGCCTGGTCGATGCGCTGGGACGGCCCTCGACTCGCGATGGCGGGCCGTGCCACGCTGGCGGCCACCGACATTTCATCCAGCCTCTCGACACTGCGGCCGATGGGCAGCTACCAGTTGCTGCTCGACGGCGGTCCGGCACCGACGTTGCTGCTCACCACGCGTGAAGGCAGTCTGCAACTGAGCGGCAGCGGCCGCTGGAACGGCAAGGCGTTTCGCTTCGACGGCGAGGCCAGTGCCGCCGCCGGCCGCGAAGACGCGCTTTCGAATCTTTTGAACATCATCGGACGGCGCAGCGGCGCGCGTTCGCTCATCACTTTGGGTTGACCATGAAGCACTTGTCTTCGCATGGCGTTCGTATCGGTCTGGTCGCACTCGCGGCACAGATTTTGATAGCGGCATGCATTCCATCCGCGTTCGCTCAAGACGTCGCAGGCCCGCGCCGCGGCGAGCCGATCACGCTCAACTTCAACAACGCCGAAATCGAATCGGTAGCGCGCACACTGGCCGTCGTCACCGGCCGCGACGTGGTGGTCGACCCGCGCGTCAAGGGCACCATCAATCTGCAAACCGATCGGCCGATCTCGCCGGCCGCCGCCTTCAACCAGTTCGCTGCCGCACTGCGACTGCAGGGCTTTGCGATCGTGCAGGCCGACGGCCTCTACAAGATCGTTCCCGAAGCCGACGCCAAACTGCAAAGCAGCGCGGTGACAACGTCGACCAGCGCCACCTCGACGCTCTCTGGCAACCAGATCGTCACGCAGGTCTTCAAGCTCAACTACGAGTCGGCGGCCAACCTGCTGCCGGTGCTGCGCCCGCTCATCGCGCCCAACAACACGATCAATGTGAACCCAGGCAACAACTCGCTGGTCATCACCGACTATGCCGAGAACATGCGCCGCCTGGCGCGCATCGTGGCCGCACTCGACGTGCCGAACGCCGGAGATGTCGACATCATTCCGCTCAAGCATTCGGTCGCCACCGACCTGGTGCCCCTGGTCACGCGACTGCTTGAAGGCACCGGCTCGCAAGGTACGGCGCCCGGCACGGTCGACGCGTCGTTTCGCACCACGCTGCTGGCCGAACCGCGCAGCAATGCCATCATCGTGCGGGCCGCGAATCCGGCGCGCGCGCAGCTTGTTCGCACGCTGGTCGACAAGCTCGACCGCGCGCCCATCGACAGCGGCAACGGTGCAGCTGGCAACATCTACGTCATCTACCTCAAGAACTCAGACGCAGTGAAGTTAGCCGCCACGCTGCGGGCTGCGCTGTCGACTGAAGCGCGCGGCGGCAGTGCTGCGGGTGCGTCGTTTCCCAACGCGACGGGCATTCAACCGGTGTCGCAGGTGCAGCCTACCCAGGCCGGCACGTCGGCCGCCAACACGCCGCTCAACAACACCAACCAGCCGTCGACCGGCGGCCAGATCCAGGCCGATCCGTCGACCAATTCGTTGATCATCACAGCGGCCGAGCCGCAATACCGACAGATTCGTGCGGTCGTCGACAAGCTCGACAGTCGCCGCGCACAGGTCATGATTGAAAGCCTGATCATCGAAGTGAGCGCCACCAAGGCGGCGGAGTTTGGCGTGCAATGGCAGAGCGCGTTGGGCGGCAGCGGAGAAAACGTCGGGGTGCTCGGCACCAACTCGAGCCTGGGCGGCCAAAACATCATCGACCTGGCCGTAGGCATCGCCACCAAGAACGCGGCAACGCGGCCTTCTACCGGCATCAACTTCGGCATCGGCCACAAGATCAATGGAAAGTACGTGCTTGGTTTCCTGGCGCGCTTTCTCGAAAGCAATGGCGAGGGCAACACGCTGTCGACACCCAATTTGCTGACGCTCGATAACGAAGAAGCCAAGATCGTGATCGGCCAGAACGTGCCCTTTGTGACCGGTCAATACGCCAGCACCAACGGCAATACGTCGACCATTAATCCGTTCACCACGGTCGAGCGCAAGGACGTCGGCCTGACCTTGCGCGTGCGGCCGCAGATCAACGAGAACGGCACCGTCAAGCTGGCGATCTTTCAGGAAGTGTCGAACGTCGATCCGGCCACGCGCACCGACATCAATGGCCCGACCACCAACAAGCGTTCGATCGAATCCAACGTGCTGGTCGAAGACGGCAGCATCGTCATGTTGGGCGGCCTGCTGCAGGACGACTACTCGCGCTCGAACGAAAAAGTGCCGCTGGCCGGCGACATTCCGATCATCGGCAACCTGTTCAAGAGCGAAACCCGCTCGCGCAACAAGACCAACCTGATGATTTTTTTGCGCCCGGTCGTGATTCGCGACGGCGCTGCCAGCGAAGCCTTTGCCTACGACCGCTACGATGCGATCCGTGCGCAGCAAATCGCCGTTCAGCCCGAAAGCAACTTGGCACTGCGCGGCGTAAGCGAGGCGCCTTTGCTTCCCGAACTGCCACCGTCGAAGCTGGGCAACACCCGCATAGAAGGCACCCGCCTGATACCTCAACCGCTGGTGAACGAGAGCTTCAAGCCGGTCGCGCCCAGCCCCTTGCGCGGTGCCCTGCCGCCGACCGCGGATCCGACGAGCACACGCGAATTGCCCTGAGATAAATTGGCCTCCTGATGCGCTACCCCCTGCCCTACGCGTTCGCTCGCGGCCAGCAACTGCTGCTCGAAGAGGCCGACGACGGCGCTTACACCTTGTGGATGCCGCAGGCGCCGCCGCGCAGTGCTGTCGGCGAGGTGATGCGCAAGTACGCCATCAAGACCTTCGAAGCGTTGCCGCCCGGACAGTTGGCCCAACGCATCAGCGCCGCCTACGCGCAAGGCGAATCGAACGCTGCCGCGGTGGTGAGCGAAGTGCAAGGCGATGCCGACTTGTCGCGAATGATGCAGGAGCTGCCTGCCGTCGAAGACTTGCTGGAAAGCGCCGGCGACGCGCCCATCATTCGCATGCTGAACGCGCTGTTGACGCAGGCCGCGCGCGACGGCGCCAGCGACATCCACATCGAGCCGTACGAGCGCACCTCGTCGGTCCGCTTTCGCATCGACGGCACGCTGCGCGAAGTGGTGCAGCCCAATCGCGCGCTGCATGCGGCGCTGATCTCGCGCCTGAAGATCATGGCCGACCTCGACATCGCCGAAAAGCGCCTGCCTCAAGATGGCCGCATCAGCCTGCGCATCGGCACCCGTGCAGTCGACGTGCGCGTGTCGACGCTGCCCTCGGCGCACGGCGAACGCGCTGTGCTGCGGCTGCTAGACAAGACCGAAAGCAAGCTCACGCTAGAGGCTGTCGGCATGCAGGGCGGCACGCTGGCGCGCTTCGAGCAGCTCATCGGCCAGCCGCACGGGATCATCCTGGTGACGGGACCGACCGGCTCAGGCAAGACCACGACGCTGTACGCCGCACTCGGCCGACTCGACGCCGGCCGCAGCAACATCATGACGGTCGAAGACCCCATCGAGTACGAGCTGACTGGCATCGGGCAAACGCAGGTCAACGCCAAGATTGAACTGACTTTTGCCAAGGCCTTGCGCGCGATCCTCCGGCAAGACCCCGACGTGATCATGATCGGCGAGATTCGCGATTTCGAGACTGCGCAGATCGCGATCCAGGCGTCGCTGACAGGACACCTGGTGCTGGCGACTTTGCACACCAACGATTCGGTGAGTGCGGTGACGCGGCTGACCGACATGGGCGTCGAACCGTTCCTGCTCAGCTCGTCGTTGCTCGGCGTGCTGGCGCAACGACTGGTGCGAAAGGTCTGCACCGTGTGCACCGGCGCCGGCTGCGAAGCTTGCGGCCAAACCGGCTACCAGGGCCGCACCGGTATCTTCGAACTGCTGGTCGCCGACGAAACAGTGCAGTCGCTGATTCACAGCCGCGCGCCCGAGAGCCAGCTCTTCGTCGCTGCCGAGCGCGGCGGCTTGCGGTCGATGCGCGAGGACGGGGAGCGACTGGTGCAGGCCGGGGTGACGTCGCGGGCAGAACTGTTGCGGGTGACGCGAGACTGAGGACGTCTCGCCGGGCACGACCTGTACCGCCTGCAAACACTGACAATGCGAACTAGCGAACCCTCGCCACCTATCCGCTCATGCCTGCCTATTCCTTCGAAGCCATAGACCAGCAAGGCCTGACCCGCAAAGGCGTGCTCGAGGCCGATACCGCCCGCAGCGCCCGCGGCCTGCTCCGCGCGCAATCGCTCATCCCGCTGACCGTCACATCCGTCGGCAGTGGCGGGGCCGATGCACCATCGTCCAGCGGCTGGCGTCGCGCACTGGCAGGCGGTCGCATCTTCAATTCCACCGCCCTGGCCATCTGGACGCGGCAACTTGCAGGATTGGTCTCTTCCGGACTGCCGCTGGAACGCGCCCTCACCGCGCTGACTGACGAAGCCGAAAGCGAGCGCCAGCGCAACCTGCTGGCGTCGCTCCGTGCCGAAGTCAACGGCGGCTCGCCCTTCGGACGCGCCTTGTCGCAGCACCCGCACGAGTTCTCGCCGATCTACACCGCGGTGATCAGCGCCGGCGAGCAAAGCGGCAACCTGGGCATGGTGCTGGAGCGACTTGCCGACGACCTCGAACAAAGCATGGCGTTGCGGCAAAAGCTGGTCGGCGCGGCGCTGTACCCGGCCATCGTCACGCTGGTCGCGATTGCGATCGTGATCTTTCTGGTCAGCTACGTGGTGCCGCAAGTCGCCAATGTGTTCGCCGGAACCAAACGCGCGTTGCCGTTTTTGACAGTCGCGATGCTGGGCCTGAGCGCGTTCGTTCGGAACTACGGCTGGGCCATGCTGGTGGCGATCGCCTTCATCGTGTTCAGCGCACGGCTCGCTTTGGCCCGCGCGGCCTTCCGCGAAAAGTTCGACGCCGCGTGGCTCAACCTTCCATTGGTCGGCAAGCTCGCGCGTCAGTACAACGCGGCGCGCTTTTCCAGCACGCTGGCCATGCTCACGACGGCCGGCGTGCCGATCCTGAAAGCGCTGCAGGCCGCGTCCGAAACGCTGAGCAACACCGCCATGCGCGCCGATGCGCTCGATGCCCTGGTGCTGGTGCGCGAAGGCGCACCGCTGGCTTCGGCGCTGGCGCAAAAGAAACGCTTTCCCGGCATCGTCTCGATGTTCGCGCGGCTCGGCGAGCAAACCGGCACGCTGCCGCTGATGCTGCAGCGCGCTGCCAACCAGCTCGGCGCCGAGGTCCAACGGCGCGCGATGCATCTGGCGACCATCCTGGAGCCGCTGCTGATCGTGGCGATGGGCGGCGTCGTCATGCTCATCGTGCTGGCGGTGCTGATGCCGATCATTCAGCTCAACCAGTTCGTCAAGTAGCAAGCGACAACCCATGGCCGTCACCCTGGACGACAAGCTCGTCGTCGCCATTTCTTCCCGCGCACTCTTCAATCTCGAAGAAGAAAACCGGCTGTTCGATTCGGGCGATCCCGAGGGCTACATGAAGCTGCAGTTCGAGCGGCTCGACGTGCCGGCCCAACCCGGCATCGCGTACTCGCTGGTGCGCAAGCTGCTGCGCTTCAACGACGACGGCGTGCAGCGCGTCGAAGTCGTGATCCTGTCGCGCAACGATCCGGTGTCGGGCATGCGGATCTTCAAGTCGAGCGTGGCGGCCGACATCAAGCTGCAGCGCGGCGTGTTCACTCAGGGCCGGCCGCCGTTCGGCTATCTGCGGCCGCTGCGTGCCCACCTGTTCTTGTCGGTCAACGCAGAAGACGTGCGTGAAGCGCTCAACGCCGGCTTTCCTGCGGCGCGCGTGCTGGTCGAATCGGTCAAGGCGAGCGACGCCTACCCGGACGAAGTGCGCATCGCTTTCGACGGCGACGCGGTGCTGTTCAGCGACGAGGCCGAGCGCGTGTTCCAGAGCCAGGGGCTCGATGCGTTCCAGGCGCACGAATCCAGCAAGGCCGAGCTGCCGCTGCCCGAAGGCCCGTTCAAACCATTGCTGGCCGCGCTCCACCGGTTGCAACACGCCGGAAATGTCGATATGCGCATTCGCACTGCGCTGGTGACGGCGCGCAGCGCGCCGGCGCACGAGCGCGCCATTCGCACGCTCATGAAATGGAACATCCGCGTCGACGAAGCGATGTTCCTCGGTGGCCTGCCCAAGGGCGAGTTCCTGCGCGAGTTCGAACCTGATTTCTTTTTCGACGACCAGACCGGCCACGTCGACGCGGCGGCACGCCATGTGCCGTCTGGCCATGTCTCGAGCGGCATCAGCAATCCGCACTGAAAAACCCACCGAAAATACGGTCGTTTCGTCATTCCATTTTTCTGCGTGCTACGGCACCTCCTGCCCATGTCCACCATCCTCCAAGACATCCCCGCCGGCCAAAAAGTCGGCATCGCCTTTTCCGGCGGCCTCGACACCAGTGCCGCCTTGCTCTGGATGAAGCAAAAGGGTGCCCTCCCCTATGCGTACACGGCCAACCTGGGCCAACCCGACGAGCCGGACTACGAAGAGATCCCGCGCAAGGCGATGGAGTACGGCGCGATCCAGGCGCGGCTCATCGATTGCCGCACGCAGCTGGTCAACGAAGGCATCGCCGCGCTGCAGGCCGGTGCCTTCCACATTTCGACCGCCGGCGTCACCTACTTCAACACGACGCCGATCGGCCGTGCGGTCACCGGCACGATGCTGGTCGCGGCCATGAAGGAAGACGACGTCAACATCTGGGGCGACGGCAGCACCTACAAGGGCAACGACATCGAGCGTTTCTACCGCTATGGACTGCTCACCAATCCGTCGCTCAAGATCTACAAGCCGTGGCTCGACCAGTTGTTCATCGACGAGCTGGGGGGCCGTGCCGAGATGTCGGCCTTCATGACCCAGCACGGTTTCGGCTACAAGATGTCGGCTGAAAAAGCCTACTCGACCGACTCCAACATGCTGGGTGCGACGCACGAGGCCAAAGACCTGGAGCACCTGTCGAGCGGCATGAAGATCGTGAATCCGATCATGGGCGTGGCCTTCTGGAAAGAGACGGTCGAGGTCAAGACCGAGGAGGTCACGGTGCGCTTCGAAGAAGGCATGCCGGTGGCGCTCAACGGCGTGAGCTACGCCGACCCGGTGTCGCTGCTGCTCGAAGCCAATCGCATCGGCGGCCGCCACGGTTTGGGCATGAGCGACCAGATCGAAAACCGCATCATCGAAGCCAAGAGCCGCGGCATCTACGAGGCACCCGGCCTGGCCTTGCTCTTCATCGCCTACGAGCGACTGGTGACGGGCATTCACAACGAAGACACCATCGAGCAGTACCGCATGAACGGCCTGAAACTCGGCCGCCTGCTCTACCAGGGCCGCTGGTTCGACCCGCAGGCGATCATGCTGCGCGAGACAGCGCAGCGCTGGATTGCCAGCGCGATCACCGGTGAAGTGACACTGGAACTGCGCCGCGGCAACGACTACTCGCTGCTGAACACCGATTCGCCGAACCTCACCTACAAGCCCGAGCGCCTGAGCATGGAAAAGGTAGAGGGCGCTTTCTCGCCGCGCGACCGCATCGGTCAGTTGACCATGCGCAACCTCGACATCATCGACACGCGCGACAAGCTGATGACTTACACGCGCACCGGCCTGCTGGCACCGGGCTCGACACCCGTTCTGCCAAAGCCGAAGGCCGAAGACAAGCCCGACTGAAGCACTGCGCTTCAGCGCCGCTTAACTTTGGCGCGAGGCACGGCGCTAGGATGCCCGCACCGCGCGTACCGACGCGCTTCACGATGATGGCGGTTCGATGTCTTCTGCTTCTTCCACTCTTCCCGCAACGTCGCTCGCGGAGCCTTCTCGGTCTTTCCTGCAGACGCTGCGGCGCATAGGGCGGCTGTCGGCGCCTTACTTTCGTTCCGAAGAAAAGTGGAAGGCCTGGGGCCTGTTGATCGGCGTCGTCGCGCTGAACCTGGGCACGGTCTACGTGACGGTGCTCATCAACGACTGGAGCCGCGTGTTCTACGACGCGCTGCAGGCCAAGAATCAGCCGGTGTTCTGGACGCAGCTGCTGCGATTCACCTACATCGCGATGGCCGGCATCCTGGTCGCTGTCCTCAAGTTCTATTTGACGCAGCTGCTGCAAGTGCGATGGCGCGCCTGGATGACGCGCAGCTACATGACGCGCTGGCTCGCCAACCACACCTTCTACCGGATCGAGCTCGCGCGATATTCGGCTCGGACCACGGTCGATGGCGCGCAAACTGCCAACCCGGACAACCCGGACCAGCGTATCCAGGAAGACATGCAGCTCTTCACCGACTACACGGTGACGCTGTCGATGGGCATCCTGAACTCGGTCGTGACGCTGGTCACCTTCATCGGCATTCTGTGGGGCCTGTCGGGTCCGCTGGCGTTCACGCTGGGCGGGCAGAGCTTCTCGGTGCCGGGTTACATGGTGTGGGTCGCGGTGATCTACTGCGCCGTCGGCACGACCATCACGCATTACATCGGGCGGCCGCTCATCGGCCTCAACTTCCGTCAGCAGCGCTTCGAAGCAGACTTCCGGCATCACCTGATCCGGGTGCGCGAGAACAGCGAAGCGATCGCGCTCGATCGCGGTGAAAAGGTCGAGCACGGCCAGCTCGACACGCGCTTCTCCAGTGTGCTGCGCAACTACCTCTCGCTCATCAAGCAACAGAAGAACCTCGTGGCGTTCACCGCATCGTTCGGCCAGTTGTCCGTGGTGTTTCCGTTCTTTCTGGCGGCGCCCCGCTTCTTCAGCGGCGCGATCCAGTTCGGCGAGTTGATGCAGATTTCACGGACCTTCAGCACGGTGCAGGACTCGCTCTCGTGGTTCGTCGACAACTACGATCGGGTCGCAGTTTGGCGCGCCACCGCCGACCGGCTCTCCACCTTCGACGACGCCATGCGCGCGCACGCAGAAACGCAGGCAGCGGTCGCGCGCCAGCCCGGCTCGCGCCTGCACACCGACAACCTCGACGTGGCATTGCCCGACGGCACCAAGCTGTTGCATCACACCGCGTTGACCGTGCAGCCCGGCGAGAGCGTGCTGCTGCAGGGCCCGTCGGGCAGCGGAAAGTCGACGCTGTTCCGTGCCTTCGCCGGCATCTGGCCTTTTGCCGTCGGCACCGTGGACGTGCCAAGCAACACGATGTTCATTCCGCAGCGGCCGTATGTGCCGGATGGCACCTTGCGCGATGCGCTGACCTACCCGAACCCCGCATCCGACTACGACGACGACGCATTGCGCCAGGCGTTGAATGACGCGCTGCTGCCCGAGCTCGCAAAGCGGCTGGACGACAGCGACGCCTGGAGCCAGAAGCTCTCCGGCGGCGAGCAACAACGCCTCGCCATCGCGCGCGTGCTGCTCAAGAAGCCGGCCTGGCTGTTCGCCGATGAGGCCACGAGCGCGCTCGATGCCGAGGCAGAGGCCGTGTTGTACAAGCGGCTAGCGGCCACGGTGCAGGCAGCGGGTGGCGCCATGGTCTCGATCGCTCATCGACCTTCCGTAGGCGATCACCACAAGCAGCGCTGGACGCTGGTGCCGGAAGCTGAGGGCACTGGATCGGAAGGCAAAGCGCGCTACCGATTGAGCACCGATGCTGGAAGCCCAGCCGGCGCTGCCGCGTGAGCTCGTCGACTGCTCAGTCGCGGACGACGTAGCGCTCCCACCCGTTCTTTCGAAGCACGCACGCTGGGCAGGTGCCGCAGCCGTAACCCCAGGCGTGCCGATGCGTGCGGTCGCCGAGGTAGCAGGTGTGCGTCTCTTCGACGATGAGTTCGACCAGCGGCAAGCCGCCGAGGCGCTCGGCCATTTGCCAAGTCTCGGCCTTGTTGATCCACATCAACGGCGTCTCGATGACCAGGCGTCGCTCCAGCCCGAGCGACAGGGCCAGTTGCATCGCCTTCATGGTGTCGTCGCGGCAATCGGGGTAGCCGGAAAAGTCGGTTTCGCAAACTCCGGTGACGATCACTTGGAGTCCGCGCCGGTAGGCCAGTGCACCGGCGAGCGTGAGGAACAGCAGGTTGCGGCCGGGCACGAACGTGTTCGGCAAGCCGTCGGCCTGCATCGCGAAAGCGACCTCTTCGGTGAGCGACGAGCCGCCGAGTTGCGCCAGCGCGTCGATCGTCAGCAAATGGTCTTCGCCGAGCCGCGATGCCCAGCGCGGAAAGCACTCGCGCAGTTTCGCCCGAATGCTGCCGCGCATGTCGAGCTCGACGCGGTGGCGCTGGCCGTAATCGAAACCGAGTGTCTCGACCCGCTGGTACTTCGAAAGCGCGTCGGCGAGGCAAGTCGTCGAGTCCTGGCCGCCGGAAAAGAGGACGAGTGCGGTGGTGTGGAGCGGCATGTTCGTGAAAGGTATGGTGGGCGATCGGCGCCGTGCATGGCACGTCGACTGCGCGCCACGCCTCGTCGCCGGCTGGCCTGATTTTCGCAGTCCCGCAGGTTGTGCCGTTTCGACATACCCGGCTCAGTGCAGACTTTCGACTAGTCTGCTTCAGGGAGTTGTTTTGACAGTGGCGCCACTTCGGAGTCGATACCATGTGCCAAAACGGTTGTCGTATGCCGGCTCGTACATCTCCTTGATCGTTATCGGTAATATGCCGCCCCCGTGATAGGTCATACGGTCTCTCTCTTTGCTCAGATAAATGAGCTTCGGCTTTTTCTCGCGAATCTCGCTGACTACCTGTTCCAACTGGCGAGCAAGATAAAACGTTGAGCCATTGATTTCAATCACCGGCCGACGTTGCAGCATGAAATGCATCCTCGCATCACCCCATACAACGATACGGTCCTGCTCGCCGGCAATGCCTCTCACAGCCTCCACGGACTCTTTGTACTCTGACAACCGAGCATCGAGCGAATTGTCCAACGCGCTCTGACTGGCCGCAGTAAAGGGCATCGCAGCAAACACCTTCACAACTTTTCGGCCCAATGGCCATCCGAAATTAATCAGTACGCTGATGATCATTAGCGCAATGGCGGCTTGTCGATAGCGCAGATTCTTCATGGAACCAAGCCGGTACAGTGCATCGACGAAGCCCAGTGCTGCGAGTACGCCGAGTGGCAGGAAAAGCAGGTCGAAGTGATAGTCCCAGAATGAAAGCACCTGCATGGGAATGACAATCATCGCCCCTGCACACCACGCGGTACAGAGCAACTCCAGGCGAGACCGATGCCGCAACCCGTTGAAGGCAGCCCATGCGGCCCAGGGAACCAACGCAACTGTGCCGATAAGGAACCAGCGCGTCGAACCCAGGAGCCTGAGTATGGTGTTGTGCTCGTACTCTCGCACTGCGATCCCGGGATACACGAAGGCCGTCCAGAGCGCCTCGGTCAAGGTGCCATTGAGTTGCATCCAGATCACCACCGGCAACAACGTGAACAGGCAACCCGCGAACATCGGTGCCACTCGCCACCTGATCAAACTACTTCCATCTATCCTGTCTTTCCACCTGGCGTGGGCGATTGCCGTCACGATCACAGCCATGGGCAGAATAACCAGCATGGTTTTGAACAACGCAACGATTGCAAGCATCGCGCCGGCAATCGCGTAGCGCCCTGCCGTCGCGCGTTCTTTGCCTGGCTTCGACTCGACACCGACGCACCACAGCACGACCGCGATGGGGCCGCCCACAATCCATTCGACCTGTGAAAACTGGTTGATGGAAGCCCGACCGTAGAAACTCGCGAAACCGAAGCACGGCGCAAGGACGGCTGCGAGTGCGCCTCGCTGTCGCACAGCCGCCCACAGAACGCCGGCAACACAGAGAGACCAGACAACATCCATCCAGCGCAGGCCGACTGCATCGAAGCTGAAGATCGATCCGACCGCCAGGTACCACCAATAGATCCCAGGCTGCTTCATATCCCAGAACTCGCGGTACATCTGTGCGCCATCGGTCATCTCGCGCGCCGCGTACATGAACAGCGCCTGGTCTTCGTTGAACGGGTAGTGCAGATGAAGCATCGTCAACAAAAGTACGACTGCCAGCACGATCAGGATGCTTTCCCTGCCCGTTGCAGAACTGCGCCTGTGCGCCGTATTGATGTTGTTCATTGCTTATTCAAATCTTTGCTAAAGGAAATTGTGTTCGGAGCTCAACCGGCCAGGTATAGGACAACTGCAGCCATGCCGACCGCAAGTCGGCTGACCCAGTCACGCGCGGCAAAAACCACCGGGTCGTCGTGCAACGCGCCACGAATCGCCTTAAGCCAGATGCGCATGACCCAAAACAAGAAAACCGGAATCAATGCCCATAGGTAAACAGGGTTGACGTATCTCTCCGACATCTGCGAGTCCTGCAAATACAAGCTGAGCAACAGCGCCGACATTTGCCCTGCGGCGACGCCTGCGCTAAGCACGAAAGTAACGTCGCCAGGTTGATAGCCGCGATCGCGCGTCATTCGCTCCAGGGCGTCCGGCGATCCGGTCGTCAGTTCGACGTAGCGCTTGGCCAATGCAAGACTCAGGAATATGAAGAGCGAGAACGACAAAATCCAGAATGACAGTGGCTGGCCGGTTGCCGCAGTTCCCGCCGCGACCCGGACTGTGTAGAGGCCGGCCAGCGAAAAGACATCGACCACCGCACGACGCTTCAAAAACAGGGAATAAGCGGTGGTCAGTGCGACATAGAAGAGCAGCACCCACAGAAAAACTTTCGGGAGAAAGAGCAACGAAAACGCAAGCGACGCCAAGGCAAGTCCCGTCGCCAGCGCAAGGCCGCGGAGCACCGAGATCTCGCCGGCCGCAAACGGTCGTGACCGTTTGCGATGGTGCAGTCGATCAGACTGTAGATCGAGCAAATCATTGACGATATAGACCGCAGATGCAGCCAGCCCAAAAGCAAAAAAGGCAAAGACGCCGTTAAGCAGCAGCGCGCTGCTGAGGGCGTGCAGCACTGGCATCAGCGGCAGAAACACCAGCACGTTTTTAAGCCATTGATGCAGCCGCATTCCATAGAGGTAGCGCCGCAAGGAGGTAGCCGGAGGTTCGATGACTGCATCGACCTTTGTCAACCGGGCGGCATGCTGTACCAAAGAACGCGAGCGACTCACGACAACCGCGGCGGCGGCACCACTCCACACGTCCAGATCCGCGGTGCTGTCACCTGCGTAGCAAAACGGCTCACCTTCGGCGTCATCTTGGATGGCCTTCAACTTGGCCGCGCCGCGCATGTTGATAAGGCCGTCCGAAGCCAGAACGGCATCGAACAGACCCAAATGGTCTGCGACCTTGCGCGCGAATTCGGCGTCGCTGGCAGTGGCGAGGACCACCCGGCGTCCGGCCACACGTGCGTTACGAATCAATTCCAGAACAGCGGGGCGATATGGCAGCGTGACGACATCGATGTCAACGTGCAGTGCGACTTTTCGCTTGAAAGCGGATTTCCCGTGCACGAGCCACCATGGGAGGCTGAGCAACGAACCCGGTGCTGAGCGCACCAACTGCAGCAATGATTCGTGCAGCAGATCGGTGGCGATCAATGTACCGTCGAGATCGACGTAGAGCGGCTGGGGCGAGACCGCGAGAGTGATGCTCGATGCCATCTCAACCCCTGCCGAGAACAACGACGCCGACCAGGATGATTGCGATCCCGAGCAAGCGTTGCGTAGTTAATGCCTCACCGAAAAAATGCCATGCAAGGACCGCTGCGATGACGTATCCCATCGAGAGCATGGGGTATGCGACTGTGACATCGACTCGCGTCAATGCAACGACCCACAGTCCGGCACTGATGAAATAGCAGGTCAGACCTACTAGTATCCAAGGCTGCAAGGCAGCGCTCCACGCGGCATCGACTATCGATCCGATACTTGCCATGGACACTGAACCGATCGCGCGGGCGCCTGCCTTGAGCATCAGCTGGGCTGCCGAATTCAGCAGCACACCCGCAAAAATAATGGCGAAAGTGCTGAGATTCACGCCTATGACCCTTTGTACGATCCGCGCGAACGAGGCGTGGCGGAGAAGCTGAACATCGAAACCTCCGGGTTGAAAGCAAGGCAGCGCGAAACGATGTTTCGCTAACGAACTGCCTACTGCGCCCCGCTCTATCCGGATTGCATTTGAGTGCTTTGTGTTGGCTTGATGTTACAACAAAAGACTTACATTACAACTAGTATCCATTTGGGCCGGTGTCGATCGGCGCGGTTTTACTCCGCAGATTGATCTGGTCTTTGACTACAGCGAACTAAAGAAAGCGCTCAAGCAACTTGCGCGAAGCACGGTCCAGCGCCTTCGCATCGGGAATGCGGAACTGCACGCCATGCGCGCTGGCGATCAGCAATGCGCCGCCGTCGAGCCGGCGAATGTCTTCTTCGGCTTTCAGCACGAAACTGGTCTTGCCGCGGTCGGTGCTGACGGTCCATGTGCTCGGCACACCGAAGCTCGACACCGCATGCAGTTGCTGCAGCGTCGGCGCGAAGTCGCGCACCGCCAAGTCTTGCGCCAGCAAAGCGAGCGCCTCTGGAGGCACATCATCCAGCCGGTCTAGCCACAGCACTTCCTTGCCGTCGCTGCCGACCAGGGACACGCCGGCGTCCGGCGCACTGAGCGGAAAGGCGCGTACCGGCACGATGCCGATGTGGCGCACGCCGTCGGCGTCGATCAGCACGAGTCGCCCAAAGGTGTCGCGTTCGATGTCCATCTTTATTCGCGTTGTCGTCGTGTTCATTGCAGCCCCGCCGGATGTGCCGCGTGCGTGCCGAGCGCCACTTGCACCGCAGCGCGCTCGCTCACCGCGCCATCGCTCGCCTCTTCGTCCGCCTGCCGCAATTGCGCCTGGTAGAGCCGCCAATAGGCGCCCTGCCTTTCCATCAACGCGTCGTGCGGCCCGACCTCGACGACCTCGCCGCGGTCCATCACGACCAGCCGGTCGGCCTTGCGCAACGTAGACAACCGATGCGCGATGGCGATGGTCGTACGTCCTTTCACCAAGTTGTCCAGTGCCCGCTGAATCTCTTTCTCCGTCTCGGTGTCGACCGCCGATGTGGCCTCGTCGAGGATCAGGATGCGCGGGTCGATCAACAGCGCGCGGGCGATGCTGATGCGCTGACGCTCACCGCCCGACAGGCCTTGTCCGCGCTCGCCGACCAGCGAGTCGTAGCCGTGCGCGAGCCGCAGGATGAAGTCGTGCGCGTGGGCCGCGCGTGCAGCAGCCACGACCTCTTCGCGCGTGGCGTCGGGCTTGCCGTAGGCGATGTTCTGCGCGATGGTGCCGAAAAACAGAAACGGCTCCTGCAGCACCAGCCCGACATGTCTCCGGTAGTCGGTGACTGCGAAGCGCCGGATGTCGGTGCCGTCGACAAGGATGGCGCCATCGGTCACGTCGTAGAAGCGGCAGATCAGGTTGACCAGCGTGCTCTTGCCCGAGCCGCTGTGGCCGACAAGGCCGATCATTTCGCCGGGCTCGATCACCAGGTCGAGGTTGCGAATCACCGCACGCGAGCCGTATCGAAAGCCCACGTCCTTCATCTCGATGCGTCCGGTAATGCGCTGCACCTTGACCGGGTTCGCCGGTTCCGGCACGTTGCTCACATGGTCGAGGATGTCGAAGATACGCTTGGCACCGGCGGCTGCTTTTTGCGTGACCGAGACGATGCGACTCATCGAATCGAGCCGCGTGTAGAAGCGGCCGATATAAGCGATGAAGGCGGTCAGCACACCGACCGTGATGCGCCCGCGCGCCACCTGCCAGATGCCGAAGCCCCAGACCACGAGCAGGCCCATCTCGGTGAGCAGCGAGACGCTGGGCGTGAACAGCGACCACGTCTTGTTCAGCTTGTCGTTCACTTGCAGGTTGTACGCATTGGCGGCATGGAAGCGATCGGCCTCGCGCTTTTCCTGCGCGAAGGCCTTGACCACGCGAATGCCTGGAATGGTGTCGGCCAGCACGTTGGTAACTTCGCTCCATACGCGGTCGATTTTCTCGAAGCCGGTGCGCAGACGATCGCGCACCACATGGATCATCCAGGCGATGAAGGGCAGCGGTACCAGCGTGACGAGCGCCAGCAACGGATTGATCGAAAACAGGATCACCGCGGTCATCGCGATCATCAGCACGTCGGTCACGAAGTCGAGCGCGTGCAACGAAAGGAAAACATTGATGCGGTCGGTCTCGGAGCCGATGCGCGACATCAGGTCGCCAGTGCGTTTGCCGCCGAAGTAGTCGAGCGGCAATGTCAGCAGATGCTCGTACGTCGTCGTGCGCAAGTCGGCGCCGATGCGCTCCGACACGAGCGCCAGCAGGTAGGTGCGCGCCCAGCCCAACGCCCAGCCAGCCAATGCCGAAAGCAAGAGCGCCCCAAGAAAAAGCACAACCTTTGCGATGGCTATCTGCTGCCCGTTCTGGAACGGAATCAGGATGTCGTCCATTAACGGGATGGTCAGATAGGGCGGCACCAGCGTGGCAGCGGTCGACGCCAGCGTGAGCAGGAAGCCGGTGATCAATTGTTTGCGATAGGGCTTGGCAAAGCGGCCCAGCCGCAGCAGCACCCATGTCGACGGCGGCGCCTGCGCCTCGACTGCCTCGGGAAGTTCATCGGCGTCGGCCAGCTCGGCGATTGCAGCAGCGCCTGCATTTGGCTCAACAGCGACAGCAACAGCCATCCGCTGCCCGAAAAGCTTCAACAGCCTGAGCGCCGAAGCCTGCTGCTCGAGCGTGTAATGCCAGCGTGCCAGCTGGCCCTGCGCACCCTGCAACTCGAGCGTGCCGATGCCCGCATGGTCGATCAGATGCAGCGCGATTCCGGGTTCCGAAAGTGGCCACTCGCGCCACGCCCCTGCGGCGTCTCGCGCCAGCAGGCGATGATCTGTCAGCGCGACGAGCCCGGACGAGAACCGAAGTTCGTTGTCGAGGTCAACCGCGAGCGTCGCCAGAACGTTTTCGGCGGTGGTGAGCCGGCTTTTCAGCGCGTCTGAGACCGCCTCTATTTCTCCCTGCCGGGTACCCACTGGATCGTGATGTTGCATTGTGTTTATTTGACTCTCGCCTGTTGCAGGCCCGCCGAGCGCCGTGGGACCCGCCGTGGCGCGCGATGGGCGCCGATTTTGACCGATCGCCATGCGCGCGCCTGAGCGCGCCGCGGTGCCCTGCCAAATCATTTCGAAAAGACATCGAACGTTCCCATGACCCGTTTCGACGACATCCGACTCCTGCGCATCAACTATTTGCGCGGCCCCAACATCTGGACTTATCGGCCGGTGCTGGAAGTTTGGCTCGATCTCGGCCGGCTGGAAGATTTTCCGTCGAACACCATCGACGGCTTCACCGGGCGTCTGACGACCCTGCTGCCGGCACTCATCGAGCACCACTGCGGCGTCGGTGAACGCGGCGGATTTATTTCGCGGCTGAACGAAGGCACCTGGTCGGGCCATGTGCTCGAACACGTCGTCATCGAATTGCTCAACCTCGCCGGCATGCCGACCGGGTTCGGCCAGACCCGCAGCACTTCCGAGCACGGCGTGTACCGCATGGTGTTCCGGGCACGCGACGAGCAAGTTGCGCGCGCCGCTCTGGCAGAAGGCCATCGCCTGCTGATGAGCGCGATCAACGACGATCCTTTCGGTGCGGCCGACGTGCAGCGCGCGGTCGACGTGGTCAAGGGCCAGGTCGAAGACTGCTACCTCGGCCCGAGCACCGCGTGCATCGTCGGCGCCGCCACCGACCGCGGCATTCCGCACATGCGCCTGAACAGCGGCAACCTCGTACAGCTCGGCTACGGCGCCAGCCAGCGCCGCATCTGGACTGCCGAGACCGACTACACCAGCGCCATCGGCGAATCGATTGCCAGCGACAAGGAACTCACCAAGTCGCTTCTCGCGAGCTGCGGCGTGCCGGTGCCTGAAGGCGAAGTGGTCGACAGTGCCGAAGAAGCCTGGGACGTTGCCGAGAGCATGGGCCTGCCGGTGGTCGTCAAGCCGTCCGACGCCAACCACGGCCGCGGCGTCTCGCTCGAACTCAACACGCGCGAAGAAGTCATGGGCGCTTACGCCGTCGCCGAGCCCGAGGGCAGCGACGTGATGGTCGAGCGCTTCATCCGTGGCAGCGAACACCGCCTGCTGGTGGTCGGTGGCCAGGTCGTGGCAGCGGCCCGTGGCGAGATCATCACCGTGACGGGCGACGGCAACACCGCTGTCGCCGACCTCATTGAAAAGCAACTCAACAGCGACCCTCGCCGCGGCGCCGAAGAAGAATTTCCACTCGACCTGATCGACCTGCCGACCGACGCCAAGCTGCAGCTCGAGCTGCAACGCCAGAAGCTCGACGGCACCTCGGTGCCCGAGGCCGGCCGCGTGGTCACCATCCAGCGCAACGGCAACCTCGGTGTCGACTGCACCGATCAGGTCCACCCTGAAGTCGCTCACGCAGCCGTGCTCGCGGCCCGCGTCGTCGGGCTCGACATCGCCGGCATCGACCTGGTGGCGCAAGACATCGGCCGGCCGCTGGCAGCGCAAGGCGGCGCCATTGTCGAAGTGAATGCCGGCCCGGGCTTGCTGATGCACCTGAAGCCTGCGGTCGGTTCGCCACGGCCGGTCGGCCGTGCGATTTGCGATCACCTCTTCCCGGATGAAGCCTCAGGCCGGATTCCAATCGTGGGCATCGCCGGCTCGCAGGACACCGCTGTGCTGGCGCGCTTGGTGGCATGGCTCATCGGCCTCGGCGGCCGGTACACCGGGCTCGCTTGCCGCGACGGCCTCTTTCTGGAACGCCGCCGCGTCGATGCGCGCAACAGCGCCAATTGGGGCGCAGGCCATCGCCTGCTGGTCAACCGTGCGGTGCAGGCCGTCGTCATCGAGAACGGTGCCGAGACCATCCTGCGCGACGGCTTGGCCTACGACCGCTGCGAAGTCGGCATCGTGACCGATCTGGAAGGCGCTGCCGCGCTCGCCGAGTTCGACATCACGGAGAGCGACCAGCTGGTGAAGGTGCTGCGCACCCAAGTCGACGTGGTGCTGCCCGAAGGCACCGCCGTGCTGAACGCCGCCGATGACCGCGTTGCCGGGCTAGCGCCGTTGTGCGATGGCGTGGTCATTCTGTATTCGACCGACGCGCACGCAGCGACACTGACGACGCACCAGGCCAGCGGCGGCAAAGCCGTTCTGGTACGGCAAGACCGCGTGGTGCTGGCCAACGGCAGCAGTGAATCGTTCTTGCCGGGCCTCGGGCGCCTCACGATCTGGAGCGCGACCCATGCGGGTGTGAGCATCGACAGCTTGCTGGCGGCGGTCGCGGCCGGCTGGGCGCTCGGCATACCACTGAACCTGATCGGTGCCGGTGTCGAGGCCTTCGAAGCCGACCTGCAGGCGGCGCTCGCATCGCTGCAACTTTCTCAGACGGCGCCGTCTCCTTCGGCACTGCACGCCTCGTCGTCCTTTCAACAATTTTCCTGAAGAGCCGGCATGGAAGTCACACGCATTCGCGCCCTGCGCGGCCCCAACCTCTGGAGCCGACACACCGCCATCGAGGCGATCGTTTCGTGCACCGGCGACGAGAACGCCGTGGAACGGCTCTCCGGTTTCGACGCGCGCCTGCGCTCGCTGTTTCCGACCATCGGCGAGCTGCATCCGATCGTGCTCGGCCAGCCGCTGGCCCTGGCACACGTGCTTGAGAACGCCGCGTTGGCACTTCAGGCGCAAGCCGGCTGTGCGGTCAACTTCGGCCACACCCAGCCGACGGCGGAACCGGGCATTTACCAAGTGACGGTGCAGTACGGCGAAGAGTCGGTCGGCCGACGCGCCATTGAACTGGCCGAGCAACTCATCAACGCGGCGTTGCACGACACCGCCTTCGACGCAGATGCGGCCATCGCTGAATTGCGCGAAGAAGACGAATCCGAACGCCTCGGCCCGAGCACCGGCTCGATCGTCGATGCGGCCGTCGCGCGCGGCATTCCGTATCGACGCCTCACGCGCGGCAGCCTGGTGCAGTTCGGCTGGGGCGCCAAGCAGCGACGCATCCAGGCGGCAGAGATCGACAGCACGAGCGGCGTGGCCGAGTCGATTGCGCAAGACAAGGAACTTACCAAGCAATTGCTCAACGCCGCTGGCGTGCCCGTGCCACTGGGTCGGCCGGTGACGAGCGCCGACGACGGCTGGGCCGCATCGATGGACATCGGCCTGCCGGTGGTGGTGAAGCCGCAAGACGGCAACCAGGGCAAGGGCGTGACGGTCAACATCACCACGCGCGAGCAACTCACAGCCGCCTACGACTCGGCCGCTGTCTACGGCGAGGTCATGGTCGAGAAGTTCTTACCCGGCTTCGACTTCCGCCTGCTGGTCGTCGGCGACAAGCTCATCGCCGCGGCGCGACGCGATCCGCCGCAGGTGATCGGCGACGGCACCTGCACCGTGCGGCAGCTGGTCGACACCGTCAACCTCGACCCGCGCCGTGGCGAAGGCCATTCGACCTCGCTCACCAAGATCCAGCTCGACGGCATCGCCATCGGGCGTCTCGAATCGCAGGGCCTGACGCCCGAAAGCGTGCCGAAACGAGGTCAGCGGGTCGTGCTCCGTAACAACGCGAATCTCTCCACGGGCGGCACCGCCACCGACGTGACCGACACCGTGCACCCCGAAATCGCAGCGCGCGCGGTCGATGCGGCGCAAATGGTCGGCCTCGACATCTGCGGCGTCGACATGGTCTGCGAGAGCGTGCTGCGGCCGCTCGAAGAACAACACGGCGGCGTCGTCGAAGTCAACGCCGCGCCCGGCCTGCGCATGCACATCTCCCCCTCGTTTGGCCGCGGCCGCGCGGTCGGCGAGGCCATCATGGACACCCTCTATGCACCCGGCGACACCGGTCGCATCCCGGTAGTCGCAGTCACCGGCACCAACGGCAAGACGACGACGGCGCGCCTCATTAACCATCTGCTCGCATCGAGCGGACTGCGCACCGGCATGACCAACACCGACGGCGTGTGGGTCGATGGCCGGCAGATCGACAGCGGCGATTGCAGCGGCCCGAAGAGCGCGCGCAACGTTCTGATGCACCCCGAGGTCGATGCGGCTGTGTTCGAAGTCGCGCGCGGTGGCGTGCTGCGAGAAGGCCTCGGCTTCGACCGCTGCCAGGTCGCAGTGGTGACCAACATCGGCAGCGGCGATCACCTGGGCCTCAACTACATCACCACGGTCGAAGACCTCGCCGTGCTCAAGCGGGTGATCGTCCGCAACGTGGCTTACGACGGGTATGCGGTGCTCAATGCCGCCGACCCGAACGTCGCCGCCATGGCCGCAGGCTGCCCCGGCAGCGTGATCTTCTTTGCCGCCGACCGGCAGCACCCGGTGATGGCAACGCACCGCGCGCAAGGCAAGCGGACCGTCTACGTCGACCAGGACACCCTGATCGCAGCCGAAGGTTCGTGGCGGGAACGCATTCCACTGCGCGACGTGCCGATCACCCGTGGTGGCACGATCAGCTTTCAGGTCGACAACGTGATGGCGGCAGTGGCCGCAGGCTGGGCCGTCGGCCTCGACTGGGGCACCATCCGCAGCGGCGTCGCGAGCTTCATGAACGACGCGGCCGGCGTGCCCGGGCGCTTCAACGTGATGGACTATCGCGGTGCCACCGTCATCGCCGACTACGGCCACAACACCGACGCCATGCGCGCACTGGTGTCCGCCGTCGACACCATGCCGGCCAACAAGCGCTCAGTGGTCATCAGCGGTGCCGGCGACCGACGCGACAGCGACATCCGCGACCAGACCGCCATCCTCGGGCAAGCGTTCGACGAAGTGATCCTGTACCAGGACGCGGCGCAGCGTGGCCGCGCCGATGGAGAGGTCATGGCACTGCTGCGGCAAGGTCTGCAGGGCGCATCGCGGACGCAACTCATCGACGAGATCCGCGGCGAGTTCATCGCTATCGACACGGCGCTGGCGCGTTTGCAGCCGGGCGATTTGTCGTTGATTCTGGTGGACCAGGTCGAAGAGGCCTTGGCGCACCTTGCGATGCGGATCGCTGCCGGATAAGTGCCGCCGAAATCGCGAACAACCGATCGGGCCTGCATGGCTGCGAGCGATGGCTCGTGCCGTTCCATTCGAGAGATTTGTAGGAAAAATCCTGCAGCGCGCGGGCTCGTAGAGCGCCTGTAAAGGCTGTGCAGTCCCACACCCAGGGGGCGCTTCCGGCATGACAGTTCGAAGAGATATTAAGGACCTCTTTCATGAACAACAAATCTCTCGTACCTCCGTTCGCGCACCATCTGGCCGCCGGCGCACTCTTCGCAGTCGTCACGCTGGGCGTCGCGCCCGCCGCCTGGGCGCAGCAGGCTGCGGCACCCGGTACCGCGGCTCGCATGGAAAGCGAGAAGGCCACATGCGATGGCGTTCAGCAGGACAAAGCCGCCTGCCTGCGCGAAGCCGGTGCGGCGCGCCAGGAAGCCGGTCGTGCCGGGCTTACGACCGCCGGCCCTGCCGGCAACAGCGCGAACACGATGGAGCGTTGCAAGCTTCAGCCCGCAGCCGACCAGGCTGACTGCATGGCGCGCATTCAGGGCGGCGCCGGCGACACCTCGACCTCCACCAGCGGCAGCGTGATGGGCGGCGGCGTCATCCGCGAAACCGTGACGACCATTCCCGCCAAGTGATCCTTGGTAACCCCCTCGGTTTTCTGAAGGAGCCATCACCATGAAAAACTCAACTATTCGGTCGACACTGGCGGTCCTGCTCGCCGCCGGGGGCATTGCCTTTGCCGGGGTCGCTTCGGCCGCCGGGCCGCGACATCAATCGTATGGCTACGCTGCGGGCAGCGCCAGTACTTACCGGGAAGAACTCGCTGTGTGCGGTCATATCCAGCAAGACCGCGCCGCGTGCATCCGCGAGGCTGGTGCAGCGCGCCAGGCTGCGGCCCAAGGCCAGCTGACAGGCGCACCTGACTATTTACAAAACGCGCTGGCACGCTGCAGCCTGCAACCGCCCATGGAACACAGTGCCTGCGAAGCGCGAGTGCGCGGTACGGGACAAACCGAGATCGAAGGCAGCGTGCTGGGCGGCGGTGTGATCCGAGAAACGGTCACGCCGATCCGCTGATCTGATGATGCAGTGATCAGCGCCGCGGGGCGCGCGAGGTGAAGAAGCGCTGCAGCAGGCAGAAGGCAAACAACAGCGCACCAACGACTATGCGCGTCCACCACGAGCTCAACGTCCCGTCGAACGAAATCAGCGTTTGGATGATGCCGAGCATCAGCACGCCGAAGAGCGTACCCGCCACGTAGCCCACGCCGCCCGTGAGCAGGGTGCCGCCGATGACGACGGCTGCGATGGCGTCCAGCTCCAGGCCGACCGCGTGCAGGCCGTAGCCCGACAGCATGTAGAAAGTGAACACCACGCCCGCCAGCGCCGAGCAAAAGCCCGACAGCGTGTATACGCCGACCAAGGTGGAACGCACTGGTAAGCCCATCAGCATGGCCGAGTGCTCGCTGCCCCCGATGGCGTACACGGCGCGACCGAACGGCGTGCAATGGGCGACGAATATCGCGACCAGCACCACCACGATGGCGATCACCGCGCTGATCGACAGCGACGCATCGCCCCACACCGGAATACGCACCTGCGACACGGCCTCGTAAAACGGGTTGGTGATACTGATTGAGTCAATGCTGATGAGATAGCACAGGCCGCGCGCGAGAAACATGCCAGCCAGCGTGACGATGAAAGGTTGCAGCCTGAAGCGCTCGATCAAGACGCCCATGAACGCGCCGAACGCGGTGCCCATGAGCAGCACCAGCGGGATGACGACCCACGGACTCCAGCCGTGCTTTTCGACCAGCGTGGCCGACACCATGGTGGTGAGCGCGATGACCGAGCCGACCGAAAGATCGATGCCGCCCGACAGGATCACGAAGGTCATGCCGACCGCGACGATGATCAAAAACGCGTTGTCGATCAGCAGATTGAAGAAGACCTGCGCCGAGAAGAACCCGTCGTAGAGCACCGAGCCAAGCGTCGCCATCAAGACGAACAACGAGACGGTCGCAGCGAGGGGCCAGTATTTAGGGTTCAGTGTCTTGCCCCCTCGCCCGTTGGCGGGAGTCGGTCGGGGTGAGGGTGAATTCCCCGGCGGCGCGATGACAGCACTCATGCGCGTACCTCCCCGCGTGGCGCTCGTACCGCCAGGGCCCGCACCTGCCCACGAAATTCCGGCGACTGCATCAGCATCACCAAGAACACCACGACCGCCTTCACCACCAGGTTGATCTCAGGTGGCACGCCGAGCGAATAGATGGCGTACGTCAGCGTCTGGATAATCAACGCGCCGATCACGCTGCCTACCAGGCTGAAGCGCCCGCCTGTGAGCGCGGTGCCGCCGAGCGTGACCGCGAGGATCGCGTCGAGCTCCAGCAACTGCCCGGCGTTGTTGCCATCGGCGCTCTTGACGTTGGAGCTGATCAACAGACCCGCGATGCCCGCGCACACGCCGCAGAACGCATAGGCGCCGACGACGAGCCGGCGCGACTGGATGCCTGCCACGCGCGCCGCCGTCGGGTTGATGCCGACCGCCTGAATGAAGAGCCCGAGCGCCGTCCGCGTGATCGCCAGATACAGCAACACGAACACTGCGGCCGCGATGAAAAGCGAGAACGGCAGGCCCAGCAGATAACCGCTGCCCAGAAAGAAATACGGCGTGTAGTAGATGGTGATGATCTGCCCACCGGTGATGAGCTGCGCAATGCCGCGCCCCGCCACCATCAGGATCAGCGTCGCGATGATCGGCTGCATGCCGACCTTGGCAACCAGCAGGCCGTTCCACACGCCGCACACCAGCGCGAGTGCGATGGCCGCGACGATAGCGAGCGACATCGGAAAGCGCGCGACGTTGCCCGCAACCGAGCCACCGATCATCCAGCCCGCCACCGCCGCGGCGATCGCCACCACGGCACCCACTGAAATGTCGATGCCACGCGTAGCGATCACCAGCGTCATGCCGAGCGACACCAGCATCAGAGGCGCCGCGCGGTTGAGGATGTCGATCAGGCTGCCGTAGAGATGGCCGCCACGCACTTCGATGTGCAGAAAGCTGGCGTTGAATGCAGTGTTGAGCGCGAGCAGGAGGAGCAGTGTGATCACCGGCCACGCGAGCCGATGCCGCATGACGACGGCGAACTTGCCGGCCGAAGGGAGTGCGTCAGACACTTCAGACATGCTCGGCCGCGATCATTTCGTAAACCTCGTCTTCGGTGCTGCCCCCCGGCAGTTCACCGACCTTGCGGCGGTCGCGCAGCACCACGATGCGATGCGCCACGCGCACCACCTCGCTCATTTCGGAGGAGATGAAGATCACTGCCATTCCTGCTTTGGCGAGTTGCAGCATCTGTTCCATGATCTCCTGCTTGGCGGCGACGTCGACGCCTCGCGTCGGCTCGTCGAGGATCAGGAGGCGCGGCTCGGTCGCAAGCCAGCGCGCGATCATCGCCTTCTGCTGGTTGCCGCCCGACAGCAATCCGATGGGCGTCTCGACGCTCGCGGTCTTGATGCCCAGCGAGGTGACGAAGCGTTCCGCCAACGCGGTCTGCTCGGCGAGAGAGAGAAAGCGCCGGACACCGAGTCGCGCCTGCAACGCGAGTGCGATGTTCTCGCGCAGCGAAAGCTCGGCGACGATGCCATCGGTCTTGCGCTCTTCGGGGCACAGCGCCAGTCCTTCGCGAATGGCATCGGCCGGGCTCGAAAACGTGACGCTGCGACCGTCGATCTTCAGCACGCCGCGGTCGGGCGTCTCCAGCCCGAACAGCAGGCGCGCGAGCTCGGTCCGGCCGGCGCCGAGCAGCCCGGCCACGCCCACCACCTCGCCGGCCCGCACGCGCAAGTCGGTCGCCTGCAACTGACCGGCTTGCCCCAGGCCCTCGGCCTGCAGCAGCGCTGTCGCCGATTCATCGAAGGCCGGCAACGCCGTCGGCCGCGCCGATTGCGCTGCCAGTTCGCGGCCGAGCATGGCGGCAATGAGAGCCTGCGGGCCGAGATCGGCCGCGCGCCATTCGCCGACCCAGCCGCCGTTGCGCAGCACTGTGATGCGGTTCGACACGGCATACACCTGGTTCAGAAAGTGGGTCACGAAAAGAATCGCCAGCCCTTCGTCGCGCAGGCGCCGCAACACGTCGAAGAGCTTGTTCACTTCGTCGTCGTCGAGGCTCGATGTCGGCTCGTCGAGGATCAGCACCTTGGCCGACACGCCGAGCGCACGGGCGATCGCGACGAGCTGTTGTACCGCCACGGGATAGCTCGACAGCAACCGCGTGACGTCGATGTCGAGCCCGATGCGCGCCAACAGTTGCTGCGCCTCCCGGTTCACCGCGGCCCAGTCGATGCGCCACCCTTGCGCCATACCGCAACGCGGATAGCGCCCGGCGAACACGTTCTCGGCCACCGACAGGTTTGGGCAAAGGTTGACCTCCTGGTAGACCGTGCTGATGCCGAGCTGCTGTGCCTCCAGCGGAGAGCCCGGCCGAATGGTTTCGCCGGCCAGCCGCATCTCGCCGCCGCTGGACGCGAGTACGCCCGTCAGCACTTTGATGAGCGTCGATTTGCCTGCGCCGTTCTGGCCCATCAGCGCGTGGATCTCGCCGGGATAGAGCTTCAGTTGCACATCGCGCAACACGCTGATGCCTGCAAATTCCTTGTGGATGCCGGAGAGCTCCAGCACCGGCGCGGTCGTACTCACGGGTTGCGGCTCACTTGTTCTTGTTGTAGACGTCGATGAACACGGCCGCCAGCAGCACCAGGCCCTTGATCACCTGCTGGTAGTCGATGCCGACACCGAGAATCGACATGCCGTTGTTCATCACGCCCATGACGAAGGCACCTATGACCGCCCCCATGACCTTGCCGACGCCGCCCGAGGCCGACGCGCCGCCGATGAAGCACGCGGCGATCACGTCGAGCTCGAAGCCCAGTCCAGCCTTGGGCGTCGCGGTATTGAGCCGCGCCGCGAACACCAGCCCGGCCAGCGCGGCCAGCACGCCCATGTTGACGAAGGTGAGAAACGCCAGCCGCTGCGTCTTGATGCCCGACAGCCGCGCCGCCTTCTCGTTGCCGCCCAGTGCGTAGATGCGCCGGCCGATGGTGGTCCGGTTGGTGACGAAGTCGTAGGCGACGATCAGCACCGCCATCACGATCAGCACGTTCGGCAGGCCTCGGTACGACGCCAGCAGGTAGCTCAAAAACAGAATGACGCCGGCAAAGAAAACGTTCTTGACGAGGAAGAAGGCGTAGGGCTCCTGGTCCATTCCGTACTTCGCCAGCTTGGCACGGCCGCGCAGCTTGAAGAACAGCAACGCGGCCGCGGCGATGGCGCCGAGCACGACAGATGTCGTGCGCAACTCTTCACCGCCGAACACGTCTGGAATAAAGCCTGAACTCAGCCGCTGGAACTCGACCGGAAAGGGCCCGACCGATTGGCCTTCGAGCAGCGCCAGCGAGAGCCCTTTGAAGACCAGCATGCCCGCCAGCGTGACGATGAACGACGGGATGCGAAAGAACGCCACGAACCACCCCTGCGCCGCGCCGATCGCGCCACCGGCGATCAGGCACACGATGGTCGTCGGCACGAAGTGCCAGTGGTACTCGACCATCAGCACGGCCGCCAGCGCGCCGATAAAGCCGCACACCGAGCCAACCGACAAATCGATGTGGCCCGCCACGATCACCAGCAACATGCCCAACGCCATGATGACGATGTAGCTGTTCTGCAGCAGCAGGTTGGTGATGTTGAGCGGCCGCATCAGCGTGCCATCGGTCAGCACCTGGAACAGCACCATGATCGCGACCAGCGAGATCAGCATGCCGTATTCGCGCAGGTTGTTCTTGATGAAACCCACGTGCAGCCGCGGGTGGGGCGCAGCAGGCACCGCGGACTCCACGGTATTCACTTCACTCGGCATGAACGGAACTCCCGGCGTTGACGATGGCGCGCATGATCCGCTCCTGCGACGCCTCGGCGGCTGTGTACTCGGCCACGAAGCGCCCTTCGTTCATGACGTAGATGCGATCGCACATGCCGAGGAGTTCGGGCATTTCCGAGGAGATCATCAAGATGCCTTTTCCTTCGCTCGCAAGCTGGTCGACGATGGTGTAAATCTCGTACTTGGCGCCCACGTCGATGCCGCGCGTGGGCTCGTCGAGGATGAGCAGTTCGGGCTTGGCAAAGAGCCATTTGCTCAGCACCACTTTCTGCTGGTTCCCGCCCGACAGGTTGACCACCTGCTGGCCGACGCCCGAGCAGCGGATGTTCAGCGCCTTGCGGTAGTTGTTCGCGACTTCGAACTCCAGCCCGTCGTCGATCACCATCGCGCTCGACACCGCCGCAAGGTTGGCGAGGCTCACGTTCTTCTGGATGTCTTCGTCGAGCACCAGACCAAGTCCCTTGCGGTCTTCGGTGACATAGGCAATGCCGCAGTCGATCGCCTTGCGGATGGTGCCGAGGTCGACCGGCTTGCCGTGCATGAACGCCGTGCCGCGAATGCGTTGCCCATAGGAGCGACCGAACACGCTCATCGCAAACTCGGTGCGACCCGAGCCCATGAGTCCTGCGATACCGACGATCTCGCCACGCTTCACATGCAGGTCGACGCCTTTGATGACTTCGCGGTCGGCGTGCTGCGCATGGTTCACATGCCAGTCGCGGACTTCGAAGATCGTCTCGCCGATCTTCGGATTGCGCTGCGGGTAGCGGTGCGCCATGTCGCGCCCGACCATGCCGCGGATGATGCGGTCTTCGCTGATCGGTTCGGTACGGCAGTCCATCGTCTCGACCGTAGCGCCGTCGCGCAACACGGTGATCGAGTCCGCGACCTTGGCGATTTCATTCAGCTTGTGCGAGATCAGAATCGACGCGATCCCCTGCACCTTGAGTTCGAGCAGCAACGCCAGCAATGCGTCGCTGTCGCTTTCATTGAGGCTGGCGGTCGGCTCGTCGAGGATCAGCAGCTTGACCTCTTTCGACAGCGCCTTGGCGATCTCGACCAGTTGCTGCTTGCCGACGCCCAGGTTGGTGATCAACGCCGTCGGTGGCTCCTTGAGTCCGACCTTCACGAGCAGCGCCTGCGTCCGCGCATAGGCTTCGAACCAGTCGATGACGCCGCCGTGCGCGGTTTCGTTACCGAGAAAAATGTTCTCGGCGATCGACAGCAACGGCACCAGCGCCAGCTCCTGGTGAATGATGATGATGCCGAGCTTCTCGCTGTCGGCGATGCCCTTGAAGCGACGCAGCTCGCCTTCGAAGCGGATTTCGCCGGTGTACGAATCGGCCGGGTAGACGCCGCTCAGCACCTTCATGAGCGTCGACTTGCCGGCCCCGTTCTCTCCGACCACGGCATGGATCTCGCCTGCGCGCACCGCGAGGTTGACGTTGTCGAGCGCATTCACGCCCGGAAACGTTTTCGTGATGCCGCGCATCTCCAGAATGGCGTCGGTCAAACCTGTTGCGCTCCAGGTCGCGTCCTTGCTCGCACGCTCACTTGACCTGGCTCTCGGTGTAGTAGCCGCTGTCGATCAACACCGGTTTCCAGTTCGACAGATCGACGCTCACCGGCTTCAGCAAATACGAAGGCACGACCTTCACGCCGTTGTTGTAGGTCTTGGTGTCGTTCACTTCCGGCGTCTTGCCCGTGAGCATGGCGTCGGCCATGGCGACAGTGACCTTGGCAAGTTCGCGCGTGTCCTTGAACACGGTCGATGTCTGCTCCTTGCGAATCATCGACTTGACCGACGGCACCTCTGCGTCTTGCCCCGTGACGATCGGCATCGGCTGCTTGGGCGAACCGTAGCCGACGCCCTTCAGCGACGACAGGATACCGATCGACAAACCGTCGTATGGCGACAGCACCGCATCGACACGGTCCTTGGTGTAGTAAGCCGACAGCAGGTTGTCCATGCGAGCCTGCGCCACCGCGCCGTCCCAACGCAGCGTGCCGACCTTGTCCATGCCCATCTGCTTGCTCCGCACGACCAGCTTGCCGCTGTCCATGTAGGGCTTCAGCACCGACATCGCGCCGTTGTAGAAGAAGAAGGCGTTGTTGTCGTCGGGCGAACCGCCGAACAACTCGACATTGAAGGGCCCTTTGCCGCCCTTCAGGTCGAGCGACTTCTCGATCGATTGCGCTTGCAGCACGCCGACCTGGAAGTTGTCGAAGGTGGCGTAGTAGTCGACGTTCTTGGAACCCTTGATCAGCCGGTCGTACGCGATGATCTTCACGCCCTTGTCGGCCGCCTTTTGCAGCACGTCGGACAGCGTGGTGCCGTCGATGGCCGCGATCACCAGCACCTTCGCGCCCTTGGTCACCATGTTCTCGATCTGCGCGAGCTGGTTGGGGATGTCGTCGTCGGCGTATTGCAGATCGGTCTTGTAGCCCTTCTCCTTGAAGTACTTGACCATGTTGGCGCCATCGGCGATCCAGCGCGCCGACGACTTGGTCGGCATCGAGATGGCAATAGGACCTTTGTCCTGCGCATAGGCCAGCGGCGCGATGCCGATCGTGACGACAACGGCCGAAGCGAGCAGTGTTTTAAGGAAGATGCGTTTCATGTTGTGCTGGCTTTCAGTACTTGCGTTTCGGGAATTCGGCGGCCGCAACTTCCATCGGGAAGATGCTCTCGACCGTCACGATGCGCTTGGGCAGCGTCTTGCCGGCCTTGATGTCTTTCACCGCGCTCATGAGCTGCGGGCCCAGCAGCGGACTGCACTCGACCGACACATTCAGCTTGCCGGCCATCATGGCTTCGAAGGCACCCTTCACTGCGTCAATCGAGATGATCACGATGTCCTTGGCCGGCTTCATGCCGGCTTCTTCGATCGCCTGGATCGCGCCGATCGCCATGTCGTCGTTGTGCGCGTACAGCACGTTGATCTTCTTGCCGTCGGCCTTGAGGAATGCCTCCATGACTTCCTTGCCCTTGGCGCGCGTGAAATCGCCGGTCTGCGAGCGAATGATCTTGAACTTGGGGTCGGCCTTGATGATTTCCTCGAAGCCCTTCTTGCGGTCGATGGCCGGGGCCGAGCCCACAGTGCCCTGCAGCTCGACGATGTTCACGTCGCCCTTCTGGTCCTTCATTTTTTCGGTCAGCCAGCGTCCGGCCTTGCGTCCTTCTTCGACGAAGTCGGAGCCCATGAAGGTGACGTACAGCGAGTCGTCCTTCGAGTTGACCGAGCGGTCGGTCAACACCACAGGAATCTTGGCAGCCTTGGCTTCCATCAGCACAGTGTCCCAACCGGTTTCGACCACCGGAGAAAAGGCAATGACGTCGACCTTCTGTGCGATGTACGAGCGAATGGCCTTGATCTGGTTCTCCTGCTTTTGTTGTGCGTCGGAGAACTTCAAGTCGATGCCCGCTTCCTTGGCCGATGACTTGATCGACTCCGTGTTGGCGGTGCGCCACTCGCTCTCGGCGCCGACCTGGGCGAAGCCGAGCACGAGTTTCTTCTGCGCCAGCGCAGTGACCGGCAGCATGCCGATGAGCGATGCGGCACCGAGTGCGGTGGTGAGAGTGCGACGATTGATTGCCATGGTTTGTCTCCTGTGATTTTGGTGAAAAAACGCTCTGCGAAAACTCTTGCGAACGCGGCTCTTGCCGGTTCTTGTGGTCGGTTGCGGGCTGCTTTGTAGTCTTTCTTACTCACGCCATCATGTAGCCCGTCTTGATCGACGTGTAGAACTCGGCAGCGTAGCGGCCCTGCTCGCGCGGTCCATAGCTGGAACCCTTACGTCCGCCGAAAGGAACATGAAAGTCGATCCCCGCCGTGGGCAGGTTGACCATCGTCATGCCGACCTCGGCATGCCGCCTGAAATGCATCGCGTACTTGAGGGACGTCGTGCAGATGCCGGCACATAGGCCGAAGGGCGTGTCGTTGGCAAGGTGCAGCGCATGCTCGTAATCGTCGGCCTGCAGCACGCAGGCAATGGGGCCGAAGATTTCTTCGCGAGCGACGCGGTGTTGTGGTTTGGCGAGGAACAATGCCGGGCTCATGAAGTGGCCTGTCGTCGCGCGCTGCAGCGCCTCACCGCCATAAACATGCTCGGCGCCTTCGTCGCGCGCGATGGTCATCCATTCGAGGTTTTGAGCGAGCTGTTCGCCATTGACCACCGGGCCGATGTCGACACCGCGCTCCAACGCATGGCCGATGTGCAAGGCGGCCAGCCGGTGACGCAACCGCACCACGAAGGCGTCGTGCACAGATGCCTCGACGATCAATCGGCTCGACGCAGTGCAACGTTGCCCGGCCGAGAAGTACGCGCCCTGCACGGCACAGTCGACCGCGCGATCGAGATCGGCGTCGGCCAGCACCACCAGCGGGTTCTTGCCGCCCATCTCCAACTGCACCTTGGCGCGTCGTGCCGAAGCCGCCTGCAACACGCGCTCACCGGTGGCCACCGAGCCGGTGAAGCTCAAGGCATCGACGATTGGGCTTTCGACGATCGTCTGCCCGACCTCCCGCCCGCTGCCCATCACAAGATTGAAGGTGCCGGCCGGCAATGTGGCCCTGGCGATGATTTCAGCCAGCGCCCAGCCGCAGGCCGGTACCAGTTCAGAAGGCTTGAAGACCACCGTGTTGCCGTAAGCCAGCGCCGGAGCGATCTTCCATGCGGGGATAGCCAAAGGAAAGTTCCAGGGCGCGATCAGGCCGACGACACCCACCGGCTCGCGCGTGACGTCGACCAGCACATCGGGCCGTACCGAGTCCATCGATTCGCCGCCGACGCGCAATGCCTCACCAGCGAAGAACTTGAAGATGTGACCGGCGCGTGCGGCCTCCGCAATGGCTTCGGGCAGCGTCTTGCCTTCTTCGCGCGCCAGCAAAAGGCCGAGCTGGTCTTTGCGCGCCAGGATCTCACTGCCGATCTGGTCGAGCACGTCGGCACGGCGCTGCGGCGTGGTGCGGCGCCAGTGCGGGAACGCATCGGCGGCGGCACGGATGGCCGCCTCGGTCTGGCTGCGGTCGGCTCGGGCGTATTCGGCGACCACCTCGCTGGTGTCGGACGGGTTCTCGCTCGACCCGGTGGTCACGCCGGTCTGCCAACGGCCGTTGATGTACTGCCGTGCGGTATGAGTGACGTGCGAAAGATCTGTGCGCTTCAAGGTGGGGCGAGTATGGGAATCTCACCAATATCTTTCCAATCAAAAATTGAGTGCAATCGATACCGAAAATCGCATTCAGGTAAACCCGTATCAACGCAAACAAGAACAACGAAACATGACCAATTACACGCACTGGTTCATCCGTGCGCGACTCAAGACGCGGCAGCTTCTGTTGCTTGTCGCTCTGGCCGAGGAAGGCAACATCCATCGCGCAGCGCAGGTGCTCAACATGACGCAGCCGGCAGCGTCCAAGTTGCTGAAAGATCTGGAGGAAGTGCTTGAGGTTTCGCTGTTCGATCGGCTGCCACGCGGCATGCGGCCGACCTGGTACGGGGAAACCATGATCCGGCATGCGCGCGTCGCGCTTGCGAGCCTGAATCAGGCGCACGACGAGGTGATGGCGCTCAAAGCGGGTCGCTTCGGGCAAGTGAATGTCGGTGCGATTACCGCGCCCGGCCTGGTGCTATTGCCCCCCGCTGCAGCAATGGTCAAGCGTGACCAGCCCAATCTGCGCATCGCGCTCGAGATCGAAACCAGTCCGGTGCTGCTCGACCGGCTGGAGCACGGCAAGCTCGACATCCTGGTCGCGCGTCTTTTCGCGGAGCACGACAAATCGAAGCTGCGCTACGAGGCCCTTACGGAAGAGCCCGTGTGCGCCATGGTGCGCCCCGGCCATCCGCTGCTCGGCATGGCCGGACTCACGCTGCGCGACGTGGTGTCCGCCGGCTGGATCGTGCCGCCCGCAGGCAGCGTGCTGCGCCACCGCTTCGAACTGATGTACCAGGAAGAAGGCCTGCCCCCGCCGATCAACGTGATCGAGAGCGCAGCGCTGCTGTTCATCACGCGCATGCTGCAGCAGAGCGACATGATCGCGGTGCTGGCCACCGACGTGGCGCGCTACTACGCATCGCATGGCATCGTCGCCGTGCTGCCACTGGCAATGCCTTGCCACATGGACGCCTTCGGCATCATCACCCGCACCGACCGGCTGCTGTCGCCGGCTGCGAAGATCATGATGAACGCGCTGAAGGCAGCGAGCCTGACTGTCTACGGAAAGCGGCTCGATCCGGAGTGACTTGCATAGGTGCGAATTTGCCTTGTTAGGATTTGCCGCGTCAAGCAAACGGAGACAACGACTATGAGCAATGCACCTTTATCCGGTGTGGCACCGACGCTGCTCGGCGAGCCTGAATGTATCTGGCCCGCGGGCGCGACGCTGGGAGAAGGAGCAGTGTGGTCGCCGCGTGAACAGGCGCTGTATTGGGTCGACATCCTCGGCTTTCGGTTGCACCGCTGGCGACCCGCCGACGCGGCGCAAAGCACCTGGACGTTCGATGAAGAGATCTCCGCATTGGCCGAGAGATCCGATGCGCCGGGTCTTTTGATCACGCTGCGCCGGGGCTTTGCGCTGTTCGATCCGGCGCTACCGGATACCGCCCCGACATACCTGCATCAGCCCGAGCCGGAGGTAACCGGCAATCGATTCAACGACGGTAAATGCGACGCACGCGGTCGCTTCTGGGCCGGCACGATGGACGCGGCCTGCGAGGCGCCGACCGGTTCGTTGTACCGCTATCAGCTCCATGAAAAAGACCCCGGCGGAGACTGCTCACGTCACGACCAGGGCTTTGCGGTCACCAACGGCCCGACCTGGTCCGCCGATGGCACGACGATGTATTTCAACGACACCGTCACCGGGCGCATCTACGCCTACGACTTCGACATCACCACGGGCAGCGTGTCGAACAAGCGCCAATGGCTGCGCTTCGCCAAAGGCGACGGCCTGCCCGACGGCATGACCACCGATGCAGCGGGCCGACTCTGGATCGCGCACTGGGGCGGCGCTTGCGTCAGCTGCCACGAGCCCATGAGCGGCGCCGAGCTGTGCCGCGTCACGTTGCCGACGCGACACATCACCGACTGCGCTTTCGGCGGGGCTGACATGCGCACCTTGTTCATCACCAGCGCCGCCACCGGGCTTACGCCGGCGCAGCAGAAGGCCGAGCCGCTGGCGGGGGGGCTGTTCGCTGTCGAGGTCGACGCCGAGGGCCTGCCCGCCAATCTGTTCGGTTGATCGAGCGTTATTTTTTGACAGCCGAGTCGGCACCGAAAGACCCGTCTTTCAGGAGCGGCAGCAGCCTGTCGTACTCGGCCTTGACGACTGCATAGCACTCGCACGTGCGAAGCTCGAGCCCGGGGCGGTCGAGCACCGTGATGCGGCCGCGCGAATAGCGGATGAGCCCGTCTTTCTGCAGCTTCAGTGCGCTCTCGCTGACGCCTTCGCGGCGAACGCCCAGCATGTTCGCGATAAGTTCCTGCGTCATGGACAACTCGTTGCCAGCGAGCCGGTCGAGACTGAGCAACAGCCAGCGGCAAAGTTGCTGGTCAAGTGAATGATGGCGATTGCACACTGCCGTTTGAGACATCTGGACGATCAACGCCATCGTGTAGCGCAGCAGCAGATGCAGCACCGGCCCAGCCCTGTCGAACTCTGTGCGCATGGCGGAGGCGTTGAGCTTGAGTCCGTGTCCGGCGCTTTGAACGACCGCACGATTGGGGGTCGACCCGCCGCCCATGAAGAGCGACACGCCAACAACGCCCTCGTTGCCGACCACTGCAATCTCGGCCGACGCGCCATTTTCCAGAACATAAAGCAGAGACACGATCGCCGTCGTTGGAAAGTAGACATGCGTCATGGTGCTGTTCGACTCGTACAGCACATGGCCGAGCGGCAAGTCGACGAGCTCCAGTTCTGGCAACCACCGCTGTCGCTCCGACTCGGGGAGCGCTGAAAGCAAAAGGTTGTGATTCAGCTCTTGTAGCGCAACTTTCATCCAGAAATCTCGAATAAATTTTCAACAGCGGTCCAATAATTCTCCCAATTATTTGTTGGCCTGTGTTGGCGTTCGGTTCGGTTCCGCACAAAAGTTCAACTCAGTCCATTTACGTGCGGCACCGCACAGACTGTTGACGCTGCCTGCTTTAGAAGCTTTTTCGCTTGACAAGAAAACTATGCATTCGCCAGAGGGAATCCGATAGCGAAGGTCGTGCCGACGCCCGGCACGCTCCATCCCGAAATCCAGCCGCCATGCGCCGCGACCACCTGCCTCACCATTGCAAAACCGAAGCCATGGTTGGGATCGTGTGGCGGCTCGCGATCGGCTGGCTCCACTTCGAACTCCTGTCCAGATGGCGAGGGCCCTTCCAGTTCAACATTGACGCCGGGTTCGGCTCGGCGGGCAAGCAAGTTATCTAGCTTGGCGGCCGACATGCCAGTTCCTTCGTCATGAATGGTGGCGACCGCCTCGCGGTCTGTCTCTACGATGCATCGCACCCTGATGGTGGCGCCGGAAGGACTGTGCCGGATGGCGTTTTCAAGCACGTTGACGAAGGCCCGCGTCAGCATGCCGCCGTCTGCGCGAACGAGGTCGGGGTGGCCGTTCGCCGAACTCACCAGCACGCGCACATTGCGAGCTTTCGCGGACGAAACGAGCGCCTCGATGCCTTGGGCCAACAACGAAGAAAGGCTCGCCACGGAAAATCGGTAGTCGCGTGCTTCAGACGTGCTGCTGCTGATGAAATTTTGCGCCAGTGTCATGGTTCGCTCGGCCTCGTGCCGGACGCCCGACACCAGCTCTGCCACACCCATGCGTGACGGCTTCATCTCGAACAGTTCCAGCAGGCTCAGGAGATTGATCTGCGGACTGCGCAGGTCATGCCAAAGAAAGTTTAGCCAGTCAGCGCGCTCCCGCTCCGCCTGCCGCTGCTGCGTGAGCTCGAGAAGCACAACGATCCAGGCGCCCGGCGCCTGATTGAGCGGGTCGCCGAGGCGCGCCGCATCGATTTGAAAGATCTTGCCTTGCGGCGTGCTGTATTCGCCACCGAGCGCCTGCGTCCAATGCCCATCCATGCCGGGGTGCCGGACGTTTGCATTGACCGTCATGCGCTTGACGAGCAACGGAAGGCTCTCGTTGACCAGTGAGCCGACCAGAGACTCTGGAAGCAGCGCCATGGCCGCTGCATTCAGCTGGGAAATAGTCCCGTCTAATCTGCAGATGAGAATGGCGATGGGGAGTCGTTCCAGGCCCTGTTGCGTGAACGTTTGCAAACGCACGAGGCGCAAGATCGCGTGATCGAGCGCGCCGATATAGCGATCGATCGTGTCGCTCCCGCCTAACTTGGGCGGGGCGCCGGGGTCGAAGGTTCCCGCTGGGACCTGGCTCAACGAGACGATGTGCGCCTTGAGAAAGCCGAGCACCTTGTTCATGTGTTGCCAGGTCCACAGCACATAGGCAGCCCCGATCCCGATTCCGAAGAACGAGGGCGGTATCCAGACGCGCACGAAGCGCAGCGCTCCCAAGCTGATCAAGACCGCGACACCGAGGCCCACGATTCCCACCAATGGCGCGGCCTTCGACATTGTTTCAAACAAGAAAAAAGAAATCCAGATGAACACAGCGAGACACGCGTACAGCGCGAACGGCGTGGCCACGGCCACCTGTGTACCATGTTGAAGCGAGTCGATGAAGCTGGCGTGCACCTCGATAGACGACACCAAGACGGCCCCCTTCTCACCCGCAACGTACATCGGCAGACCAATCCCCGAGTCAAGCGACGGACCCACGAGCACGGTGCGTCCCTTGAACTGGTCGGGGCGAAAGTTGCCTTCGAGCACTTGAAAGTAGGGTGTAGATGAATGCGCTGTTCCGCCCCTGAAGTGAGCCCCAATGCGCAACTGCTCGGTGTTCGCAACCGCTTGGCGCACTTCTGGTGACGGACCGACCAGCGCACCCAGATAGGGCAGCAAGGAGTCTGGCTTGCCTGAAAAAAGACGAATGAAACGCACCGACTCGCTCGTACCCCACGACGCAAGGTTTGCGTGTCCGATGCCCTGAGCCACTGGCGCAAATCTTCGCGTTCGAAAGCGCAGGCTGGCGTTCTGGTCCAAAAGGGCCGCCGATTGCCCGTCGCGAACCTGTAAAAAGACAGGTGCAAGCCTCAGCGCATTTCCGAGAGCAACGTCGTCGTCACCAGTTTGCATCGGCACGCCGAGCCTGAAGTTGAGCACAACCGCCTTGGGTGCCTGTTTGGCAAGTTGCTGCAGAAATCTTGTGTGGACAGATTCCGGCCAAGGCCAAGGCCCCAGTTTTTTCAGGCTTTCATCATCGATGGAAATGATCTCGACGGCGGATTCGGCCGGGGGCGGAAAGGCGGCCATCCCCCAGTCGTACACCATCTCATCCGCCGCAAGCGGTGCAACCGGATCGACATTCCAAACGATCAGGAGAGGCAACAGTACTGCTAGCAAAAACTGCGGCACGACATTGCGTCGTGAAATGCGTCGAAATGCCTCCCAATACCTATACAGGAACATCATCGCCAGTCGTCAAACCGATGTGCGTCATCGAAAGACCATTCCCCTCTTGTTCTGACATCTACAGCTGAATACTTTTTTCGACTACCGACAGCTTTCGGCGCAGTTTCAAGATTGAGTTATCCAAAAGGCGGCTGTTTCCGCCTTTCAAACCGTGGCTGGTTGGGTCCGGCAGATAGGCCGGCGAGACCACGCGACCCAAATTGTGAAGGGGTTAAATGATCAGTCCGAATTCGTGAAGCAACTGCCAGTCGCCGATGGTTGCGGGCCATTCCCAGCATGTTGTCCAACGCTCTTGCCAAAAGCTGCATCTGGATGAGTTAGTCCTGTGACAACGCTGTGCGCATGTTCGCCTCCTGTCTATTTACGATTGTTGACGAACCGCCTGACTAAATCTCACTAAATCTGCGCGACGAAAGCGATCCAGCTACCACTCACCCATTTCGCGCACGCGCTGATCGGGAGCCAGCGCAGCAAAGCGCTCTTGCGCCCGCCTTTCGACCTTGGCCGGCGCGCCGGTAAGCGCAGAAATACAGCGCGCGAGCATTTGGGCCGTACGCGACGGCTGGCGCGTGGCGGTGCGTGCGTAGCGGACTCGATGGGTGCGGCTGTTCATGGAAAGCTCCGGGAGGTGGAATCCCATGATCGGCGTTGCCGATTGCAAACGCCATCGCCTGCGCGTGACCTTGTTGGCACTTTGCGGAAAGGGCTCGCTGGCCGCAATGATGCGGACGGCAAACCGTGCGCAACTGCACAAGCCGACGAAAGTACTGCCAGGTCACGTTTGACTCTGGTCTGTGCGCTAGCGCATGGACGCCTTTAATCGACGCCGGTAACGTAAAACTATTACTTCGTTTGTGGCGGGGTCAACATGCGAATAGCGATTCTGGAAGACGAGCCGGTCCAAATGGAGTCGCTGGTCGCGATTCTGGAAAACTCGGCGCTTTCTCCGCACGCCGAGACGATCTGTTCCCGCTTCTACAACGGCGACGATCTTCGTCGCGCACTGGGCCGCGAGAAGTTCGACCTGCTCATCCTCGATTCGACGACCGAAGGAATGACCAGCCTGAACATCGTTCGCTGGCTACGCATCTTTCAGCAGTCGATGTCACCCGTGATCATGCTGAGCGCGCGCGGGTCGGAGCGCGAAGTGGCCGAAGCACTGACAGTGGGTGCCAACGACTACGTCATCAAGCCGTTCAGGCGAATCGAGATGCTGGCACGGGTGAACCGGTTTCGGCCGCCTGAGACCAACGCGCGGAGCGCAGCAGAAACCTTTGGCGACTGGACGTTTCTGCACGACAGCGCATTCGTGGTCTTTGCAGGGCCACCCGAACAAATCGTCGAACTGAAAGAGCACCATTTCAGCCTGGCGCTCGCCTTGTTTCGAAATCTCGGGCATATCGTGACGCGATTCGAGTTGCTCGAAGCGACCAACCAGAACTTGAGAACGATGAACACCCGCATTCTCGACAACCAGATCTTCATCATGCGCCGTCGACTCGCACTCGAGGCCCATGGATTGCATTTGCAGACAATCTACGGAGCCGGATATCGCCTCGCGCCAATGCCGGTCCCGGCCGCAATCTCGGTCTCGGTCTCGGTCTCGGCCTGACTCGACACCGGCAGCAGATTGTTCTAAGCGCTCCATCCCGCCTCTGACCGTCGTCCTTCACTCTACCGTGACGCTTTTGGCCAGGTTGCGCGGCTTGTCGACATCGGTCCCGCGCGCGCAGGCGGTGTGATACGCCAGTAGTTGAAGCGGCACGACGTGCAGCAAAGGCGACAGCGCACCGTAGTGCTCCGGCATGCGGATCACGTGCAGGCCCTCGCTGTTCTCGATGCGCGTGTCGGCATCGGCCAGCACATAGAGCACACCGCCGCGCGCGCGCACTTCCTGCAGGTTGCTCTTGAGCTTTTCGAGCAGCGCGTCGTTAGGTGCGACCGTCACGACCGGCATCTCGCTCGTCACCAGCGCGAGCGGGCCGTGCTTGAGTTCGCCTGCGGCATAGGCCTCGGCGTGGATGTAAGTCACCTCTTTCAGCTTCAGCGCGCCCTCGAGCGCGATCGGGTAGTGCGGCCCGCGGCCTAGAAACAAGGCGTTTTCCTTGCGTGCGAAGTCTTCGGACCACGCGATGATTTGCGGTTCGAGCGCCAGCACCGACTGCAGCGCCACGGGCAGATGCCGCATCTCTTTCAGGTAGCGCGCTTCGTCGTCGGACGTGAGGCGCCCCTTGGCCTTTGCCAGTGCGAGCGTCAACAAGAACAGGCCAGCCAGTTGGGTCGTAAACGCTTTGGTAGATGCCACGCCGATCTCGATGCCGGCCCGCGTGATGTACGCCAGCTTGCACTCGCGCACCATGGCGCTGGTCCCGACGTTGCAGATCGTCAGTGTCTGCTCCATGCCCAAAGCGCGCGCGTGCTTGAGTGCGGCCAGCGTGTCGGCGGTTTCGCCGGACTGCGTGATGGTGACGACCAGCGTTTTGGGGTCGGGCACCGAGTCGCGATAGCGGTACTCGCTGGCGATCTCGACCTGGGTCGGGATTTTGGCGATGCCTTCGAGCCAGTACTTGGCAGTGCAGCCGCTGTAGTAGCTGGTTCCGCACGCCAGTATCAACACCTTGTCGATATCCTTGAAAACGCGGTGCGCGCTGGCACCGGTTTTGCCGTCGTGGCCGATGCCGTCGAACAGCTCCGGCACGATGCCTTCGACACCTTCGAGCGTGTCGGCGATGGCGCGCGGCTGCTCGAATATTTCCTTTTGCATGTAGTGCCGATACGGGCCAAGTTCGACCGCGCCGCTGTGCGCAAGCACGGTGCGCACCGGTCGCTTGCTGGTGCCGACACTCTTGTGCGCACGGTCCACGATCCAATATTTGCCCGGCTGCAGATCGACCACATCGCCTTCTTCGAGATAGACGATTTGATCGGTCACGCCGGCCAGCGCCATCGCATCGCTCGCCAGGAAGTTCTCGGCTCCGTCTTTGCCGACGCCGAGGATGAGCGGCGAGCCGGCACGCGCGCCGACCACACGCTGCGGCTCGTCCCGGCAGATCACGGCGATGGCATAGGCGCCCTGCAGTTGCAACACCGCAGCCTTGACCGCATCGAACAGATCGCCGTCGTAGAGGCTGTCGATCAGATGCGCGATCACTTCGGTGTCGGTCTGGCTCGAAAAGACATAGCCGCGGGCCTGCAACGCGGCGCGCAATGCATCGTGGTTTTCGATGATGCCGTTGTGCACGAGCGCCACGCGCGCTGGCTTGCGGCTGTCGATGCCTTCGCCCGCACCATGGCTGAAATGCGGATGGGCGTTGTGCACGACCGGCGCGCCATGCGTGGCCCACCGCGTGTGCGCGATCCCGGTTCGGCCCTCGACATGGTCGTCATGCACCTGCACCAGCAGGTCGGCCACGCGCGATGTCGTGCGCGTCCGCGTCAGGCCGTTGGCGTGCACCGCGACGCCGCACGAGTCGTAGCCCCGGTACTCCAACCGCTGCAGTCCCTGGACCAGGATGGGAACAATGTTTCGATGGGAAGCCGCGCCGACGATGCCGCACATGGGAAGGCCTTGAAAAGTAGATTCAGAAGCAGAATCGTAGTCGCTTGCTAGAAATTGATGTTTCCATAATTTCGATTTAAATGAAATTAAAGTTCAACGCCAATAGTTATTGAACTTTTATTCCATAATATTAGATATTATGGAATCAATTGAACTCGATGCCTTGGACCTCCGCCTCTTGGACGCCCTGCAGCGCGACGCGTCGCAGACCAATCAACGGCTCGCTGCCGATGCGCACATCTCGCCACCCACATGTCTCCGGCGCGTGCAGCGCCTGCGCAAGGCCGGCTTCATCGAGCGCCAGATTGCCCTGTTGTCGCCCGATCGCCTGGCCCCGGTACTGGGACATGGCTTGCAGGCAGTGGTCGAGATCTCGCTCGATCGGCAGGGCGCCGAAGCCCTCGATGCTTTCGAGGCGCGCGTCGTCTCGGACGACGCGGTTCAGCAGTGCTATCGCGTGTCGCCGGGGCCGGATTTCGTGCTGATCGTCGTGGCGCGCGACATGCCCGGCTACCTTGCGCTGGCGCAGCGTCTCTTTTCTGCCGACGCCAACGTGCGCAACGTGAAGGCGTTCTTCAGCCTGAAGCGCGCCAAGTTCGAGCCGAAGGTGCCGCTGACCTGACTGCACCGAGCCTCAGGCTTTCGGCGCCTTCTTCGGACGCGTCCAGTCACCGAAGCTCACCTGCCGTCCGCGCGACACGGTCAGCACATTCGGCTCCGTCGATTTGGTCACCGTCGAGCCGCCGCCCACCGTGCCGCCCGCGGCAATGGTGATGGGTGCGACCAGCACGCAGTTGCTACCGATGTGCACGTCGTCGCCGATGATGGTCCGGTGCTTGTTAGCGCCGTCGTAGTTGGCGGTGATGCTGCCCGCGCCGAAATTGACGCGCTCGCCGACGGTCGCATCGCCGAGGTAGGCCAGGTGATTCGCCTTGGCGCCCGCCGCCAGCGTCGAGTTCTTGACCTCGACGAAATTGCCGATGTGCACGTCGGCCCCAAGCCGTGCGCCGGGGCGCAAGCGCGCGAAAGGTCCGACCAGCGCGCCGGCGCCCACCGTCACGCCCGTCTTCTCGCCGTCGATGTGCGTGAAGGGATGAATCACCGCGCCCGTGTCGATGCGCGCATTGGCGATTACGCAGTTGGCGCCGACGCGCACCCCCGCTCCCAGCGAGACCGCACCTTCGAACACGCAGTTGACGTCGATCTCCACATCGGCCTCGCAGAACAGCGTGCCGCGCAAATCGAAGCGCGCCGGGTCGGCCAGCCGCACGCCGGCTTCCATCAAGGTCGACGCCTGCCGCAATTGCCAGGCCCGCTCGAGCGCAGCCAACTGCGTCGGACTGTTGACGCCGGCCACCTGCAAGGCATCGGTCGTCAGTTTCGCCAGCACCGGCACACCGTCGATGGCGGCCAGCTTCACGATATCGGTCAAGTAGAACTCGCCCTGCGCGTTGCGGTTGTCCAGCCGTGCGAGCCAGTCTTTCAACAGGCGGGCCGGTACGGCCATGACGCCGCTGTAAACCTCCCGAATGGCGCGTTGCTCTTCGTCAGCGTCCTTGTGTTCGACGATCGCCTGCACCGACTCGCCATCGATATCGCGCACGATGCGGCCATAGCCGGTCGGGTCATCGAACTCGATCGTCAGCAACGCGAGCCGACGGCCGGCGCTGGTTTCGAGCAATGCGCGCAGCGTATCGGCGCCGATCAGCGGCACGTCTCCGGAGAGCACCAGCACCGTGCCGTCGTCGGGCAACACGGGCATCGCCTGCTGCACGGCGTGGCCGGTACCGAGCTGCGGCACCTGCCGCACGAACTGGAGCGGCACCGCGGCGTTGCTGCTGCCGATGGCCTGCTCCACTTCGGCCGCGCCATGGCCTGTGACAACCACCACGTTGCGAGCGCCGATTTGCGCGGCCGTCTGGATGACATGCGAGAGCAGCGCGCGCCCACCCAGACGGTGCAACACTTTGGGCAAACTGCTCTTCATGCGCGTGCCGCGGCCGGCCGCCATTACGACGACGTCGACCGGCTCGTCGATCTCTTGTTGCGGAATCTGATTCATGCGTCTTTTTTACCGAATGCGTTGCACCCGGATGAGCGGAATTATCGCGGCGCTGGCATTCGGCGCCGTGCTCACCGGCTGCAGCGCCATCAAGCTCGCCTACAACAACCTGCCCGAGGTCGCCTACTGGTGGCTCGATGGCTATGTCGACTTCAGCGGGGCCCAGACGCCCAAGTCAAAGGACGATCTCACGGCGTTGCTCGCCTGGCATCGGGAAACCGAGTTGCCCAAGATCGTCGCCGTGCTGCAAAAAGCGGAGGCCCTGGCGCCCAACGACATCACGTCGGCGCAGGCCTGCGAACTGGTGGCCGATGTCCGAACGCGTCTAGTAGCAGCAGCCGAACGGGCGGAAGCGCCGGGCGCGGCGCTCGCCGTCACGCTGAGCGAGGCTCAGTTGCAAACCCTGGCGCGCAAGTACGCGAAGAACGACGCCGAGTACGTGAAAGACTGGGTCGATCGCGCACCGGCACAGCAGCAGGAAAAACGCTACGACAAGTTTCTGGAACAGAACGAGGATTTCTACGGCCGCCTGGACAACGACCAGCGCGACCTTTTGAACCGCCTCACCGCGCAGTCGATGTTCGATGCGAAGCGGGTCGATGCCGAGCGCCGCAAACGCCAGCAGGAAGCACTCGTGTTGCTGCGCAGGTTCAACGCCGAGCGCACCTCGGCCGCAGACGCGCAACCAGTGATCCACGCTTACGTGCAACGCATCGCCGAGCCTCGGCCCGGTGCATGGCGCGACTATCAGCAAGGCATGCTGGAAGAAGGCTGCCGGTACGTCGCCACGCTGCATAACGCCACGCGACCGGAGCAGCGCCAGAAGGCCGTGCAGCGGCTGCGCGCTTATCAAATTGATCTGCGCGACCTCGCCGCCAGGTAGGCGATCTCGAATGACCCGACCATCGCCATGAACGGCATCGACGTTGGTTCAACCCGCCAGCGTCGTGGCAGCGTCCCACGTGTACGTTGCGCCGAAGCCGTCCCATGGCTCCATCACGATGCGCTGACCCGCTTCGACCGTCATCGACTCGCCGGGTGCCAGCACGACGTCCTCGCTGCCCCACTTGTCGGTGGCGTCGCGTGTGACCCAGACCCGGCCTTGCCGCACGCGCAACACGCTGGTGCTCGCTGCCTTGAGACTGGCCGCCTGACCGACCGGAAGCTGCCAGGCGCCGCGGCGCACCGCCGGCGGAACCGCGGCGGCCCGAACCGGCAGCGACAGAGGCGAAAGCGAAGACGTGGTGTAAGCGGCAGCCATGGTGTTCTCCTGAACGGTGTTGCCGAAGCGCCTTGACATCAATAGCGCGATTCGGGAATGAATGATCTCCTTTGCTCCGTTGGCGGTCCAATGAAAACGCGGTAGCCTATTGATTCCGTTTTCGCATCAATCGATATGCAGCACTCCCAAACTCATCTGCGCTCCCGGCCGATTTCGGCAGGCAATCTGCGCGCCTTCGAAGCCGTGGCGCGGCACCTCAACTTTCGTGCCGCCGCCGAAGAGATGGCGCTGACGCAATCGGCTGTGAGCCGGCAAATTCAGGCGCTCGAAGAAGAAGTGGGGGTGAGTCTGTTCCTGCGCCATACACGCGCTGTCGAGCTGACGAGTGCCGGCGCGCAGCTGCTGCTGTCGGTGCAGCAATCGTTGCCGCGCATCGACGGCGCGGTGCGGCAGATCCGGCAAAGCGCGGGACGCAAAAGCGTGTCGCTCACCACCTTCGCCTCGTTCGCCTCGATGTGGCTTATCCCCCGGCTCGAAGCCTTTCAGCGCGACCATCCCGATATCGACATCCGCATCGACGCCAGCGACACGGCGGTCGATCTCGAAGTGGCCGACGTCGACATGGCATTGCGCTATGGCACGGGCGCCCACATGCCCGCGGGATCGATACGGCTTTTTGGCGAAACGCTGACACCGGTCGCCAGCCCCTGGCTCATCAAGAGCGGAGCGCCCATCAAGACGCCGGCAGACATCGCGCGCTTTGCGCTGATCGAAGCTGGCGACGCGCACCGCACGCACCTCGAATGGCTGACCTGGCGCCGCTGGTTCGAAGTACACGGGCTCGACCGCGCGCAACCCAAGCGCTGGCTCTACTTCAACTACGCCTACCAGATGGTGCAAGCCGCGCTGACCGGCCAGGGGCTGGTGCTGGCGCGCAGCTCGCTCATTTCCGAAAGTCTGGCCAACGGCGATCTCGTCGAGGTGCTGCCGCAACACCGCATGGACTCACCGATGGCCTACTGGCTGATCGTCGGGCCGCGCAATGCGATGCGTCCGGAGATCAAGGCGTTTTGCGAGTGGCTGGAGCTGCAGGCCACCACGACGCGCGGTGTCATCGGTGAAGCGCCTGACACGGATACCGTCGACTACATCGATTAGAGCGTCGACGGGGGCGTTCGATTCGGCTTCAGCCGACTGGCCAGACCACGCCGTTATCGTTCAGGATGGCATCGAGCGGCATGTCATGGGCCTCGGGCTCCAGGTCGTCCAGAAAACCTTGCGTGAAGCCGAGTCCCACCGTGAACGGCCGCGGTTGCAGCGTCGCCAGCGTGCGGTCGTAGAAGCCACCACCGTAACCCAGCCGATAGCCGCCCGCGCTGTAGCCGAGGCAAGGCACGAAGAGCAGCGTCGGCACGATCATCTCTGTGTCTTTCGGCTTAGGGATGTCGTAAGCATCGTTTTCCATCGGGCACCCCGGGTACCACGAGTGAAAAGTCAGCGTCTTGTGCACACGGTCGACCACCGGCAGGCCGATGCGGCGGCGATGCGGTTCATCGAGCAGTTCACCGTCTTCTTTCCAGCGATGCAGTGCCGGCAACGGGTCGAACTCACCCTTGATCGGCCAATAGGCGCCGATGACGGTGTCGGGCCTTCCGACCAGCCAGATGCGCATCACCCGCTGCAAAAGATCGGCGCGCTGAAGCCGATCGGGCAAGGCCAGACGTTGTTCGATCAAGGCTGCGCGCAATTGCGCTTTGAGAAATGCAGCCGTTTCCGACCGACTTTCTCCGGCGTTTCCATCGTGTGCTTTGTCCATAATCCCGCTATGCAGTTTCGAAGCATTTTGGCATCCCTACGCTTGCGCCCGCGTTCCTCTTTTTCCACCGCGGTCTCTGTCGCAGCTTCAGCCGTGGTACTTGCAGTCGCTGCGGTGCTGCAACCGGCTTGCGCCCAAACCGGCAGCGACGACGTCATGCTCCAGATGAAGCAGGCGTTTCAGCGCGGCGACAAGGGCCGCCTCACTGCACTGCTCCCGCAAGCACGCGGGAATACGCTCGAACCTTGGGCCGCCTACTGGGAGCTCAAGGCTCGCCTGCAGGAAGCCAGCCCGCTCGAAGTGCAGGACTTTTTGACCCGCTACGCCGGCAGCTACCAGGAAGATCGCTTACGCAACGACTGGCTGCTGGTGCTCGGCCAGCGTCGCGACTGGGACGGCGTGGCCGCCATGCATCCGTCCTACCGAATGGGCGATGACGCGCAGGTGCGCTGCTACGCCATTCTGTCGAGCCTTGCACGCACTGGCGCACCGACCCAGGAGCAGGCCGACGTCGTGCGCAAGAGTTGGCTGGCCCAGCGCGACGCCGACGATGGTTGCCTCACCGCCGCCGACCGCATGATCTCGGCGCGCTTGATGTCGCCGAACGACGCCTGGAAGAAGGCTCGGCTCTCGATCGAAGCCAATCGTCCGCAGGCCGCGCGCAACGCCGTCAATCTGGTGGCGCCCGACGCGGTGCCGCTGTTCGACGAGCTGAATGCCAGCGCGCCCAAGTTCCTCATCGGACGCGCCTTCGTCGCCGCCAAGTCGCGCAAGGAACTGGTGGTGTTGGCGCTCATCAAGACTGCCATCGCCGACCCGGAAATGGCCGCGGCGCAACTCGACAGCAAATGGGGGCCGATGTTGTCGCCCGAAGAGCGCAACTGGCTGTGGGGCGCTATCGGCCGGCAAGCTGCCAGCAAGCTTTCGCCGCTGGCGAACAGCTACTTTGCCAACGTGACGAAGAACGGCGACCTCTCCGACGACATGCTCGGCTGGAAGGTGCGCGCAGCCCTTCGCAACGCGCAATGGAAAGACGTGCAGGCCGCCGTCAATGCGATGAGCGAAGAAGCGCAGCTTGATCCGACCTGGGTCTACTGGAAAGCCCGTGCGCTTACTGCCCTGGGGGGCGAGCAGAACAAGGCCCAGGCCAGCATGCTCTACAACACCATTGCAGGCACGCGTGGCTTTTACGAACTGCTGGCGCTCGAAGAGCTCGGCCAACGCGCTGCAGTGCCGACCCGTCCATCGCCGCTCACGCCCGAAGAAAAAGCCGCGGCCCGCGCCAACCCCGCGTTGAACCGCGCGCTCTATGCCATCGCAACGGGCCTTCGCCCCGAAGGCACCCGCGAGTGGAATTACGCGACCAACCTGCACGACAAAGGCGGTATGGACGACCGCGCGCTGCTCGCAGCCGCAGACCTGGCCTGCCAACGCGAGGTGTGGGACCGCTGCATCAACACCAGCGAGCGCACCAAGGGCGTGATCGATGTGGACCAACGTTTTCCGATGCCGTTTCATGACACCGTGATACGCAAGAGCCAGGAGATCGGCCTCGACCCGGCTTACGTTTACGGTCTGATTCGGCAAGAGAGCCGCTTCATCATGGACGCGCGATCGGGCGTCGGCGCCTCGGGCCTGATGCAGGTGATGCCGGCCACCGCCAAGTGGACGGCGAACAAGATCGGCATGGCCGGCTTCACGCCCGGCCAGCTCAACGACCGCGAAACCAACATCACCATCGGCACCAACTACCTGAAGCTCGCGCTCGATGACTTCAGCGGCTCGATGGCACTGGCCGCCGCGGCCTACAACGCCGGGCCGGGTCGGCCACGCAGCTGGCGCAACGGACCGACCATGGATGCCGCCATCTGGGCCGAGAACGTGCCCTTCACCGAGACACGCGACTACGTGAAGAAGGTGCTGGCCAACACCACGAATTACGCCGCGTTGTTGACGGGTCAGCCGCAATCTTTGAAGGCGCGGCTGGGCATCATCGGACCGCGCGACGAACGTGTGCCGGAGCCCGTCAAGGACCTGCCCTGAATCGATGACCACTGAAGCTTTTATGCGCAAACTCTACGTCGGCAACAAGAACTACTCGTCCTGGTCGATGCGGCCCTGGGTGCTGATGAAGCAGGCCGGCATTCCGTTCGACGAGGTCATGGTCCGCTTCGATTCCTTCGACCGCGGATCGCACTTCAAGAACGCCATTGGCGCGCTCAATCCTGCAGCCCGCGTGCCGGTGCTGGTCGACGGCGAACTGGTGGTGTGGGACACGCTGGCCATCGCCGAATACCTGGCCGAAACCTTCCCTGAAAAGGCGTTGTGGCCACGGCTCGCCAACGACCGCGCGCGGGCTCGCAGCATCTGCGCCGAAATGCACTCGGGTTTCGGCGGGCTGCGCGGCCATTGCGGCATGAACATCGAGGCGTCGCTGCCCGAAGTCGGCGCAAGGCTCATGCGCGACGAGCCCACCGTCAAAAACGAACTCGACCGCATCGTGCAGATGTGGACCGGCCTGCTCGAACGCCATGGCGGCGCGATGCTCTTCGGCCACTTCACTATCGCCGACGCGTACTTCGCGCCGATCGGCTCGCGCATCAAGACTTACGGCCTGCCGGTCCCCGAATCGGTCACCGGCTACATCGAGCACGTGCAAGCGCTGCCAGGCGTCAAAGCATGGATCGACGACGCGCTCGTGGAAGAAGACTTCCTCGCTTTCGAAGAGCCCTACCGTACTGCGCGCTGAGGGAGTACTGAGGACGCGAGCGCCTGCCTAAACTCGCAGGATGCAAACTTATCTCGTCGGCGGTGCGATCCGCGATGCTCTGCTCGGCCGGCCCGGCGGCGATCGCGACTGGCTGGTCGTGGGCAGCACGCCCGAAGAGATGGCGGGGTTGCGCTACATCCCGGTCGGCCGTGACTTCCCGGTGTTTCTGCACCCGAAAACGCACGAGGAGTACGCATTGGCCCGCACCGAGCGCAAGAGCGCGCCGGGCTACCGCGGCTTCGTCATACACGCCTCGCCCGACGTCACGCTCGAACAGGATCTGGCGCGCCGCGATTTGACGATCAACGCGATCGCACTTGCTGCCGGGCAAGCCGACGTGGCACACCTTGCCGATCTCCGCATCGAGGCGCTCGTCGACCCCTTCAACGGCCAGCGCGACCTGCACGACAAGGTGCTGCGGCACGTGACCGACGCGTTCCGCGAAGACCCGGTGCGTATCCTCCGCGTGGCCCGTTTCGCTGCCCGCTTCTCAGACTTCACCATCGCGCCCGAGACGATGGCCTTGATGTGCGAGATGGTCTCCGCTGGAGAGGTCGACGCGCTGGTGCCCGAACGGGTTTGGCAAGAGCTGGCGCGCGGCCTGATGGAGCGCACACCTTCGCGCATGTTCGAGGTGCTTCGCGAGTGCGGTGCGCTCGCCGTGCTGCTGCCTGAAGTCGATCGCCTGTGGGGCGTGCCGCAACCCGTCGCACACCATCCTGAAGTCGACACCGGCGTGCACTTGATGATGGTGCTCGACATGAGCGCGCGGCTCGAGGCACCGCTGGCCGTGCGCTTCGCCTGCCTGACACACGACCTCGGCAAAGGCACGACAGCGGTCGACGTGCTGCCGCGCCACATCGGCCACGAACAGCGCAGCGCCAAATTGCTGCGGGCCGTGTGCGACCGCTGGCGCGTGCCGGTCGAACTGCGCGAGCTGGCCGATGTGGTGGCGCGTGAGCACGGCAACATTCACCGCAGCGGTGAACTGAACGCGGCAGCGGTCGTGCGGCTGCTGGAGCGCTGCGATGCGTTTCGCAAGCCGGGCCGCTTCGACCAGGTCTTGCTGGCGTGCGAGTGCGATGCGCGCGGCCGGCTGGGACTCGAAGAGCGGGCCTATTCGCCGCGCGACCGGCTGAACCACGCCCTCGCCGTCGCGCTGGGCGTGGCAACAGACGTCGTCGCCCGAGAGGCGCAGGCGGCAGGTGCCACCGGCCCGAAGATTGGTGAGGCCATCGCCCGCGCACGAATCGCCGCCGTCGGCGAAGCGCTCGCATCGGTCGAGTGAGCACGGTCACGGTCTGCCGTGGGAGCCTGCTCGGGGATTTGCGGCATTGACCGACGCGCCCGCAGCCTTGCTGCTGCTAAGGTGACAGGCGATGCAGTTACCCCCTCGCCTTACCCCCGACGCCGCCCTCTTTCTCGATTTCGACGGCACGCTCGTGGCCATCGCCGACACGCCCGAAGCGGTCGAAGTGCCGACTGCGCTGGTGCCATTGCTGCACGACCTGCACGGCTTGCTCGGCGGCGCGCTGGCGGTGGTGTCGGGCCGACAGATCGATGTACTCGACCGCTTTCTTGCGCCATTGCGATTGCCAGCGGCCGGCGAGCATGGCGTGCAGCGCCGCAGCGCCGAAGGCCATATCGACGAGCAGCGCGCGCCCGATCTCACTCTGATTCTCGAGTCCGCCAACGAACTGGCGCGGGTTCATGAAGGCCTGCTGGTCGAACGCAAACATGCCGCGGTCGCTCTGCACTACCGCATGGCGCCGCAGCTCGAAGCGGTATGCCGCGATGCGATGGCGCGCGCTATCAATGGGCAGCCCCAGTTCGAACTGCTGCACGGCAAATTCGTCTTCGAGGTGAAGCCAGCCGGCGTCAACAAGGGCACTGCCATCACCGCTTTCATGCGGGAGGAGCCGTTCGCGGGTCGCGTGCCCGTCTTCGCCGGCGACGACACGACGGACGAGACCGGCTTTGCCATCGTGCAGCCGCTCGGCGGTGTCGCCATCAAGGTGGGATCGGGTCCGAGCCAGGCGCTGCACCGACTCGATTCGCCACGCGCCGTGTACGAGTGGCTGGTGCAGGCGCGCGATCTGCTGGCCGAGCCAAGAAAGAACGCCAGCTGATGGGTCGCCTCGTCGTCATTTCCAATCGCGTGGCCGACCCACGGAAACCCGCTGCCGGCGGCCTGGCGGTCGCACTCGGCGAATCGTTGCAACAGACCGGCGGACTCTGGTTCGGCTGGAGCGGCCACATCGTCGAAGGCGGCACGGCCGGCGAAGGCGAAGTGCACAAGCAGCAGGCCGGCCCGGTCACGCTCGCGATGATCGATCTCAGCCGCGAGGATCACGACAGCTACTACCTCGGCTACAGCAACGATGTGCTGTGGCCGGTGTTCCATTACCGGCTCGACCTGGCGCACTTCGACGCCGGTTTCATCGGCGGGTATCGGCGCGTCAACCAGCTGTTCGCACGCAAGGTGATGCCGATGTTGAAGCCGGACGACATCATCTGGATTCACGACTACCACCTGATTCCGCTGGCGGCTGAACTGCGCGCCATGGGATGCAAGCAGCGCATGGGCTTCTTCCTGCACATTCCGCTGCCTCCGCAAGAGATCATGGCGGCCATCCCGCAGCACGAGTGGCTCGTGCGATCGCTCTTCGCTTTCGATCTGATCGGGTTGCAAACCCACCAGGACGTCCAGCACTTCGAGCGCTATGTCATCGGCGAAGCGCACGGCGAGGCGCTGGGCGACGACATGTACCGCGCTTTCGGGCAGACGGTGCGCTGCAGCGCCTTCCCCATCGGGATCGACGTGAACGAGTTCGCAGCGCTGACGCATGCGAAGGAAGGCCGCGAAATGTACGAGACGATGAAGCGCGAGTACTCGAGCCGTCGCCTCTTGCTCGGCATCGACCGGCTCGATTACTCCAAAGGCATTCCACAGCGGGTGAGGAGCTTTCGGGAGCTGCTCGCAAACTACCCGGAGAACCGCCGCAGCGCGACGCTGATCCAGATCGCCTCGCCCACACGAGAGAGCGTCGACGCTTACGCCGACATCCGGCGCGAGCTCGAATCGCTGTGCGGCGCCATCAACGGCGACTACGGCGAGCTCGACTGGATGCCGGTGCGCTACATCCACCGCATGGTGGCACGCAAGCGCGTGCCGGGGCTGTGCCGCGCGGCGGCCGTCGGGCTGGTCACGCCGTTGCGCGACGGCATGAACCTGGTCGCCAAGGAATATGTGGCAGCGCAAGACCCTGCTGATCCCGGCGTGCTGGTGCTGTCACGTTTTGCCGGGGCGGCAGAGCAGCTGAAGGAAGCGCTGCTGGTCAACCCGTACGACACGCACGGTACGGCAGAGACGGTGCAGCAGGCGCTGCACATGCCACTGGAAGAACGTCGGCAGCGGCACCAGAAGTTGCTGGCACGCATTCGCGAGCAGGACATCCATTGGTGGCGGCGTAGTTTTCTGGCGGCGTTGAACGAGGCGACTGGCAAGGGCTGAGCTTCGACCCAGATCACGCGCGGTTGGGCCCGATCACCTGCGCCAACCGGCATGGCCCGCCGCGGCTATGAGAACGCAGATCCTTCCGTTACCGGGACTTGGCGCCCGCCGGCTCCGAACCCCGCGCTGTCGTTCCGTCGCACGGGCGTCGACACTTACAACGCCGAAAAGCTTGCCAAGACCCGCAGTTGCGCCGCAATGCCGCTTGCGACATTGGTGGAAAAGGGCCCTGGCTTTGAGCGCTATACGTTGGCCTGTAACAGCGGGCAGACCCTGGCGGTGCGCTGCGACTTCGGCAACTGCCGCGCATCCTGACGCGCAGGCGCACCACCGGAGGCCTGCCCCTCCTTGGTGGCTTCCGATTTCCTAGATAGATCAGTCCAGCAGCGCCAGCGCGCCGTAATCCCCGACCTTGTCGCCGAGCCCCGCCGGCACGAGTTCGACTCCGCGCGTCAGCGGCACCAGCTTGCCGGCGATCTCCGACTGCAGGCGCGGCAGCAGGAAGTCGCGGTGGTTCCAAAACACGCTGCCGCCCAGGCTGATGCGCTGCAGATCGAGCGTTGCGATCAAGTTGTAGAGCATGCGGCCCATCACGCGGCATTGGGCATCGACGATGTGCAGCGCATGCGTGTCGCCCTGGGTGGCGGCCGCGAACAGGTCGGCTGGCGATTGCCGAAAGCGCCGCGCCATCGAGTTGCCGCCGATCAGCGCCTCGACATCGCCGACGTTGCCGCAGCCGCACAGCGCGCCGCTGGCGTCGTCGACCACGAAGCTATGGCCGGCGTGGCCGGCGTTGCCGTTCTTGCCGCGCAGTACCCGCCCGCCAACGCACAAGCCGACGCCGATACCGGTGCTCCAGGTGACGTAGGCGCAGTCGTCGATGCCTTTGAGCGCGCCCCACTGGCGCTCGGCTTCGAGGGCGGACACGGCATCGTTCTCCACGCGCACATAGGCGAAGCGCTGGGCCAGCGGCGCTTCGAGCAACGCCGTCATCCATTGATTGGGCAAGCCGCCTGATGGGCCAGCGATGCCGCCGCAAATGTTGGGCGAGGCGACTTCCACCTTGCCGTCGCGCAATTCGAAAGGGCCGGTCGTCGACACGCCGACACGGTTGACCGACGCCGGGTCGACGCCCTGCTCGGCACAGACGGCATCGATCAGCCGCATGACTTGCAGCGCGAGTGCGTCGTTGTTGCCGGTCCGGGCTGTGGGTTCGCTGCGACGGCCGAGCAACGGCACATCAGCGGAAGGAGAAAGACTGACGGCCACCTTGGTGCCGCCGATGTCGACGCAGGCTCTCATCGGGTCGTGATCCTTGGTTGTCGCTTGGTTATGTTCAAAGGTCGGACTTAAATCCAGCGCGCGATAAGCGCCGCGATCATGCTGAGCAGCACCGTGCTCGCGATCGGCAATTGCCACTCACGTCCAAGCGCGCGGAATTCGAAATCGCCCGGCAAGCGGCCGAAGCCGAACTTGCGCAGCCACTGCGTGAGCCCGCTCATCAGCACCAGCGCCAGCACGACGACGATCAGCCAACGGATCATGCGAGGCTTCGAGCGTTCAGGATGCCGAGCGCGGCGCGGTGCAGTTCAGGCGTGGCGGCGGCGATGACGCGACCGTCGGACGCGAGGCCGAGGGGCTGGCCGAGCCAGTCGGTGACGACGCCACCGGCGGCTTCTATCAGCCCGGTCGGGCCGAGATAGTCGTAGGGCTGCAAGCCGGTTTCCACCACCAGGTCGATGGTGCCGCCGGCCAACTGCGCATAGCCGTAGCAGTCGCCGCCGAAGCGACGCATGGCGCACTGCCGGCTCAATCGGTGGAATGCCTGCCAGTCGGCGGCGTTGAATATGTCCGGCGACGTCGTCACGATGCGGGCCTTGTCGATCGCCCTGCAGCTGCTGACCTCGACCGTCTCGCCATTGCGCTGCGCACCCCTGCCGGCCTGCCCGATCCAGCGCTCGCCGAGCACCGGCATATCGACCATGCCGAAGACGACGCGGCCGCCTTGCAGCACGCCGACGAGCGTGCCCCACAGCGGTGAGCCGGTAATGAAGCTGCGCGTGCCGTCGATCGGGTCGAGCACCCAGATGCGGTCGGCGTCGAGACGCTCGGGCCCGTGCTCCTCGCCGTAGATGCCATCGGCGGGACAGCGCTCGCCGAGGATTTCGCGCATGGCGGTTTCGGCAGCGCGATCGGCCAGCGTCACGGGGCTGTCGTCGGCCTTGGTGATGATGTCGAGCGAGATCCGAAACCAGCGCATCGAGTGGGCAGCTGCAGCATCGGCCAGCGCGTGGGCGATGGCCAGCGGATCGCGTGGATCGTGGGGCTCGTTGGCGGGGAAGCTCAATTCGGGACGTCCGTCGGTGGTCTGAAAAATGCTTGATTGAAAGCAGTCACCAGATTAAACCCGACCGGCCGTCGATTGACAGCGCCGACGAGCGACGCCTACCATTCCCAAACAAACGATGAGCCATTCCGGCTCACGAAAGAAATCGATGTTGCGCATCTTTGTTCGAAGCGTCTATTGCGTACTGGCCCTGTGGATAGGCCTCATGACCGTCGCCAGTGCCACGCCGTCGCCAAGCGAAGACAAAGTCATCCAGACCTTGATCCAGCGCGTCGAGAAGACCACCGACATGGTTTTCGTGCGCAACGGGAGTGAGTACAACGCGACCGATGCCGCCTCGCACATGCGCAGCAAGTACGACCACTTCAAGGCAGAGATCGTCACTGCCGAAGACTTCATCGAGCGCTGCGCCACCCGCTCCGAGATGACCAAGGTCGCCTACAAGGTGAAGCTGGCCGGCGGCGCGGCGATGCGCGAATCGGGCGACTTCTTACGGGACGAACTGCGCAAGCTGCGGCAGCACTGAACCGCGCTCACAGGGTATGCGTGCGGTCGCCCTCCGCGAAACCTATCGCATCCCACGGCGCGCCGACCGCAAAGCCGATGACCTTGAAGAGCTCACCCATTTCGTGCTCGTGCACCAGATGCGCCGCCATCGCGCGCTGCGCCGGCGTGCCCTGCTCCATGTGCGTCAGCAGCCCGCAATTCAAAAGAAACCTCGCCTGGCTGCAGTAGCCGAGCACTTCGAGCCCGGCGTTCTGGCCAGCCAGCGCGATGCCGGTGAAGTTGACGTGCGCAGTGATGTCCTTTAGCCCGACATCCGACAGCGGATCGCCGTCGGCCATGTGCGCGCGGTGGCACATCACGGTGCCCATGTGGCGTTGCGGGTGGTAGTACTCGGCCTCGGGAAAACCGTAGTCGATAAAGAACGCCGCGCCCTGCGTCAGCCGGTCGGCCAACGTGGCCATGAAAGCCTCGGCTTGGGGGTGGATCTCGGTGAGGTAGTCGTGGTCGCCGGTTACCTCGACGGGAGGCCGCAGCTCGGTCGGCCGGTCTTGCCACGACCATCCGTCGGCGTCCGGCGCCTTGACGACCCCACGTTCGAACCACGCGCCGCCCACGCGTGCCAGCAGTTGCACCGGCATCGCGTCGAGCACCTCGTTGCCAACGACCACGCCTTGCATCGTCTCCGGCAACTCAGAGAGCCATTCGACCCGGTCGCCATGCGCTGCCAGCGCCAGTTGCTGCCGCGCCCGCAAGGTGCCGGAGAGGTCGACGATGCGATAGCGCGCAACCTTGGTGCCAAGCGCCGCGAGCGCATCCAGCAACTGCCCCGCTAGCGCGCCGGAGCCAGCGCCGAACTCCCACACCGTGTCGGTACCGGTCTTGTCCAGGGCTTGGGCCACCTGTGCGGCCAGAGTGCGGCCGAACATCGGCGTCAGTTCTGGCGCGGTGACGAAATCGCTGCCCGACGACGGCATCTGTCCGAACTTGGTGGAGCTGTTCGCGTAGTAGCCCAACCCCGGTGCGTACAAGGCCATGGCCATGAAGCGGTCGAACGGCAGCCAGCCACCGCCGCGCTCCAGCGCGGCATCGATAATCCGGGTCAACGGGTTGGCGCGCACGGCGCCGCATTCCAAATTCATTCGAGAAATTTATCAGGATGGCCGACATGGTCGCTTCGACCCCTTCAGCAAGACCACGCGGCGTGCTCGTTACGGGCGGCGGGCGACGGCTCGGCGCGGCCATCTGCGAAGCCTTCGCGCGAGCCGGATGGCAGGTGTGGTGCCACTACCGCGCCTCGCGCGACGCTGCCGAAACCCTGTGTGCCAGCCTGCGCGATGAAGGCTTTGCCGCCACCGCCATCGAAGCGGACATCGACGACGAAGACGCGCGCAGGGTGCTGGTCGAACGAATCTCTGCTGCCACGCCGCTGGCATGCATTGTCAACAACGCTTCTGCTTTCGAGCCGGACACCGCGCTGGATTTCAAGCCGGACGCCGCGCTCAGGCAACTCGGCGTGAACCTCATCGCGCCGATGTCTTTCGCGCGGCTGCTGGCGCGGCAACCAGCCGATGGCACCGACCGGTCGGTGGTCCACATACTCGACCAGAAGGTGTTCAACCTGAACCCCGACTACTTCTCCTACACCGTGTCTAAGCTGGCGCTCGAGCGCGCCGTGTCGCTGCAGGCGCAGGCGCTGGCGCCCGCCGTGCGCGTGTGCGGCGTGGCGCCGGGCATCCTGTTCACCAGCGGCCCGCAAGACGAAACCAACTTCGCGCGGGCTGCGCGCGCCAACCTCATGCGTCGGCCGATCGACCCCGCCGACGTGGCGCGCACCTGCGTTTTTCTGGCCGGCACGCCGAGCGTGACCGGCACCACCCTGTGCGTCGACAACGGCCAGCATTTGGTGCCGCTGGAACGCGACATCATGTTCGTCGTCGACGATTTGCTGAAAGCTTCCCCGCCATGACCACTGCCGCCCTCGATCCCCTGCTGCTCTCCTGCCGACGCGTCTTTTTGAAGAACTACGAGGTCTGGATCAACATCGGCGTGCACGAGTTCGAAAAGAAGGCCGAGCAGCGGGTAATCATCAACGTCGACCTGTATGTGCCGCTGGAAATTTCGACGCCCAAAGCCGACGAGTTGGACGAAGTTGTCGACTACGACTTCATTCGCCGAACCGTGGCAGCGCGGCTGTCTCAGGGGCATATTCATTTGCAGGAGACGCTGTGCGACGACCTCCTGGCGGCCATATTGGCGCATCCGAAGGTGCACGCGGCACGCGTATCGAGCGCCAAACCCGATGTCTATCCCGACTGTGAAGCGGTGGGCGTCGAAGTCTTCAGGAGCAAATGAACATGGCAGAAAACGCATGAGCGCCGTCTGGACGGACGAGGTCGCGCCATCGGCCAACCTCAAGATCGAGCGCGACACGCACAAGCTTGAAAAGCGCCTGTGTCGTGAAGTCGGCCGCGCCATAGTCGACTACAACATGATCGAAGAAGGCGACAAGGTCATGGTGTGCGTGTCGGGTGGCAAAGACAGCTACGCGATGCTCGACATCCTGCTGAAGCTGAAAGCCCGCGCGCCGATTCATTTCGACTTGATCGCCGTCAACCTCGACCAGAAGCAACCGGGTTTTCCTGAAGAAGTGCTGCCCAAGTACCTGAGCGAACTCGGCGTGGCCTTTCATGTCGAGAACCAAGACACGTACAGCATCGTGAAGCGTGTCATCCCCGAAGGCAAGACGACCTGCGGCCTGTGCAGCCGGCTGCGGCGCGGCATTCTGTATCGCGTGGCCGATGAACTGGGCGCCACCAAGGTCGCGTTGGGGCATCACCGCGACGACATGCTGCAGACCTTCTTCCTCAACATGTTCTTTGCCGGCAAGCTCAAGAGCATGCCGCCCAAGCTCGTCAGCGACGACGGACGCCACATCGTCATTCGGCCGCTGGCCTACGTGGCTGAAAAAGATCTGGTGCGCTGGGCGCAGCACCGCGAATTTCCGATCATTCCGTGCACGCTGTGCGGCAGCCAGGAAAACCTGCAGCGCAAGCAGGTCGGCGAGATGCTGCGCGACTGGGACAAGAAGCATCCCGGCCGTGTCGAAAACATGTTCACCGCGCTGCAGAACGTGGTGCCGTCGCACCTGCTAGACGGCACGCGGCACGATTTCAAGGGATTGAAGGCGACGGGCGTCGCGGACGACGAAGGCGACAAGGCGTTCGACGCGCCGAACTTCGATGCGCTAGCGCCGACCTTGCCGGCGTTGCCCATGCGGCCGGGGTCGTTGGCGCAATCGGCTTTGCGAATCGTGCAGGTTTGAGGCGTGGAAATTCAGACATGAGCCGGGTGAGACGACCCAGGCGCGCTCTGTTGGCCCCCGCCGCCCTTCTCATGCTGGTCGCGCTGTCTGGTTGTGCCACCAATTGGGTGGTCGACAGCGATGTCCGCAGTTTTTCGAGGCTGGCAGTTGCACCGGTAATGGCCGATGCCACCTACCGCTTCGAGCGGCTTCCGTCGCAGCAGTCGAACGAGGCGGCACAGCAGACGATCGAGTCAATGGCGAGCGCCGCGCTGGGCAATGTCGGTTTCCGGCGCGACGATGCGAAGCCGCGCTACAGCGCGCAGATCGACGCACGCGCGGACGCGTCGCTCTCGCCGTTTGCCGACCCGTTGCTCTACGGCGCCCATCAAGGGCTAGGGTTCGGCGCAAGGGTCGACTACGGTTACCGGGGGTTCTACGGTCCGGCGTTCCCGAACATGGCGAACTCCTGGTATGTCAGGAAAGTCAGCATCGTGCTGCGCGAACTTGCTTCGGGCCAAGTGGTCTACGAGACACACGCAAGCAACGACGGGCCCTATAACCGGAGTGCGGCCATACTTTCAGTCATGTTCGAAGCCGCTCTGCAGGGCTTTCCGAACCCGCCCGCCGGCGAGCGGCGCGTAGACATCGCCCTGCCCGGCACCAACGCCCCGGCCCGGCCCTAGATCGTTCCGGATGGAAGAGGCCACGCGACTCATTGCCGTGCGCCATGGGGAAACTGCATGGAACGTCGGCACACGCATTCAGGGGCAACTCGACATCGGCCTCAACGCCACGGGCGAATGGCAGGCCCGTCGCGTCGGACAGGCGCTGGCCGACGAAGCCATCGACGTGGTCTACGCCAGCGACTTGACGCGCGCCTGGAACACGGCGCTCGAGATTGCGCGACCACTCGGGCTCCAGGTCAGGCCGGAGCCCCGGCTGCGAGAGCGCGCTTTCGGATGTTTCGAAGGTATGAGTTTTGCGGAGATCGAGCAAAACTTGCCCGATCAGGCGCGGCTGTGGCGAGAGCGGGACCCCGCCTTCACGCCCAGGGGTGGTGAAAGCCTGCTGGTGTTTCGTGATCGCATCACTGCAGTGGCGGCCGAACTCGCCGCTCGCCATCCCGGCGAATTGGTCGTGCTGGTCGCGCACGGCGGCGTGATGGACGTTCTCTATCGTGCTGCAACCCGGCAGGGCTTGCAGGCACCCCGTACCTGGATGCTGGGCAACGCCTCCATCAACCGGCTCCTTTGGACTCCCGAAGGTTTCATCCTCGTGGGCTGGAGCGACACAACGCATCTGAACGACGCCCTTAACGACGACGCAACGGTCTAGACGATCAAAAAGCGCTGTTGTACCTGCCGCAGCAATAGACCCTTGCTATCGAAAATTCGTCAAAATTTGACGTTTCAATGTCAGTCGTTTGTATTCAAAAAGTAAAAACGCGCGCACAATCTCATCAAGCAAGATGCCTTGTCAACACGCCAATCGAAACGAAATGCGTCAAGTGTTGCCGCGTTCGTGTTCAAGAAATAGGCCGTTGAACATGTCGTTTGGCCGGTGGTAACCGACTTGGTCTCTCGGCAGGATGGTAGCAACGGACAAGAGTGAGTGCTTTGTAATTAAGTGAATAACGGTTCTGATCTTGTTTATGCACTGATCAGGCCGGGGCCAAAGGATCTTCGATGACAGTTTTCATACCGGTACACCAGCGCATCGCGTTGCGCGCGGCGGCGAACCCGAAGAAGGTTGCTGTATCTTGTAACGGCGTATCGATCACTTACGAAGAGCTCAACAGCCGCTCCAACCAGTTGGCGCGACGTCTGCAGCGCGCCGGAGCAGGTCGCAACAAACTGATAGCCATCGGCATGGAGCGTTCCATCGACATGGTGGTCGGACTGCTCGCGATCTTGAAATCCGGCAGCGCCTACCTCCCGATCGATCTCGAATATCCGATGGAGCGGCTCGATTTCACGGTCAGTGACGCGCAACCGGTGGCGATGCTGACCACCGCAGCCAGTGCGGCCGCCATGCCGACGTCGTCGGCACCGGTGCTCCTGGTGGACGACGGCAGTGCGGCAAACGAGGACAGCAGCAACGTCGGCACGGCCGACCCCGATGCGCTGGCCTATGTGATCTACACCTCAGGTTCGACTGGCAGGCCCAAGGGCTGCCTGGTCACGCACCTGAACGTCACCCGGCTTTTCGATGCGACCGATGCCTGGTACGACTTCGGGCCCGACGACGTGTGGCCGCTCTTTCACTCCCACGCCTTCGACGTGTCCGTTTGGGAAATCTGGGGATCGCTCAGCTACGGCGGCCGACTGGTCGTGGTGCCCTATCTGACAACGCGCTCGCCCGACGACTTTCTCGCATTGCTGGTGCGCGAACAGGTCACGGTCCTGAATCAGACGCCATCGGCTTTCAGGCCGTTGATCGAAGCCGACCGGCGCGCCGCGCTTGCACCGGACGCACTCCATTTGCGCTACGTGATCTTCGCGGGTGAACCCCTCTCCTTCGAAATGCTGCGCCCGTGGTACGAGCGCCATGGCGACACAGCGCCCGTCATGGTCAACATGTACGGCATTACCGAAACCACCGTCCACGTCAGCTATCGTCCGGTGAGCTGGCAAGACCTCGAACTGCGCCGCGGCAGCATGATCGGCTGCCCGATTCCCGATCTGCGCATCGACCTGCTGAACGAACAGTTGCAACCGGTGGCCAATGGCGACATCGGTGAAATCGTCGTCAGCGGCCCCGGCGTGACCAACGGCTACCTCCGACGCCCCGACCTGACGGCGCAGCGATTCATCGACTGGACCGACCCGGCCACTGGCGCAACCTTGCGCGCCTACCGTTCCGGCGACCTCGGAAAACGCCATCCCGATGGGGATATCGAATGCCTGGGTCGCATGGACCATCAGGTCAAGATCCGGGGCTTTCGCATCGAGACCGGCGAGATTGAGAACCTGTTGCTCGGGCATCCGGGCGTCAGAGAGTGCGCTGTGCTGGCTCGCACCGACCATGCCGATGGCGAACCGCGGCTGGTGGCTTATGTCGTGATGGCTGCAGGGCATGTTCCGGCGTCCGATCTCCGCAGCCACCTCGCCAAGGATCTGCCGCAGTTCATGCTGCCGGCCGCCTTCGTCGAGCTGCCCATGTTGCCCATCACCGAAAACGGCAAGCTCGATCGCCGCGCTCTGCCTGCGCCCCCGCGCGAACGCCCCGAGTTGGCGACGCCTTATCAAGCGCCATCGACTGCGCTCGAAGAACGGGTGTGCCAAGTGTTCACCGAAGTGCTGGAGATCGACCAGACCGGCCTTGCGGACAACTTTTTCGAACTTGGCGGCACCTCGCTGCTGGTCACCCGTGCACTGGTCATGCTGCAGGGCGCGGGTCAGCGCACGCTGGGCGTGACAGACTTTTTTGCCGACCCGACGCCGTGCGCGCTGGTTCGACTGTTGCTCGCACCGACGGCACCCGCGGCCGTGTCACCCGGTGTCGCCGGGGCCCGTGTCGAGCGCACTGGCAGCGGTCTGGAACCCGTCGCCATCATCGGCATGGCTGGACGCTTCCCCGGCGCGGCCGACATCGAACAGTTCTGGGACAACCTCTGCGCTGGCCGCGAGACCATCACCTTTTTCGACGACGCCACGCTGGACCCGAGCGTGAGCGCCGAACTGCGCACCGACCCGGCCTATGTCAAGGCGCGTGGCGTGATCGCCGATACCGAGATGTTCGATGCCGCCTTTTTCGGCATCAACCCGAAAGAAGCTGCACTGATGGACCCGCAGCAACGCATCTTTCTGGAGCTGTGCTGGGAGTGCGTCGAGCGGGCCGGCTATGCGCCCGACAATGCGCCAGGCACCGTGGGCGTGTTTGCCGGCATGTACGGCAGCACCTACCTGCACCGCCATGTGATGCCGCGCCCGGACCTGATCGAGCAGGTCGGCGACTTCCAGGTGATGCTGGGCAACGACAAGGACTACATCGCCACCCGCGTGGCGCACCGGCTCAACCTGACCGGCCCCGCCATCAGCGTTCACTCGGCTTGCTCGACCTCCCTGGTCGCGATTGCGCAGGCGTTTTCTGCGATCCGCAACGGCGACTGCGACATGGCCCTGGCAGGTGCCGCTTCTATCACTTCGCCGCCCCGCAGTGGCTATCTGCATGAAGACGGCGCGATGCTGTCGCCCGACGGCCACACGCGCAGCTTTTCTGCCGGGGCCCAAGGCACCGTGTTCAGCGACGGCGCGGCCGTTGTGCTGCTTAAGCGCCTGTCGGCCGCACTGGCCGATGGCGATACCGTGCACGCCGTGCTGCGCGGCACAGCCGTCAACAACGATGGCGGCGTCAAGGCCAGCTTCACGGCGCCCAGCGTGGACGGGCAGGCCCGCGTGATCACTGCTGCACTGGCATCGGCGGGCGTCGGCGCGAGAAGCATTTCCTATGTCGAGGCCCATGGCACCGCGACGCCGATGGGCGATCCGATCGAGATCGCAGCGCTGACCAAAGCCTATGGCGCCCAGACCACGGACACCGGTTTCTGCGCCGTTGGATCTCTCAAAAGCAATATCGGTCACATCGTCGCGGCTTCGGGGGCGGCCGGCCTGATCAAGACCGCGCTGGCGCTGCAAGGCGAATGCATTCCGCCTTCGATTCATTTCGATGCGCCGAATCCCGCGATCGACTTCGGCGCAACACCATTCCGCGTGGCCGATCGCCTGCAGGCCTGGCCCCGCGGCGACCAGCCGCGCCGGGCGGGCGTCAGCTCATTCGGCGTCGGTGGCACCAACGCCCATGTGATCGTGGAAGAAGCGCCGCTTCGGCTGCCATCGGACGCCACGGATGCGCCGCAGTTGCTGGTGCTCTCGGCCCGCTCGCCAGCAGCGCTTGCTTCCGCCAGTGCCCGATTGGCCGACCACCTCGAAGCCCATCCGGGCCTGTCGCTCGCCGACGTGGCGCACACCCTGCGCGTCGGTCGAAAGGCGTTTGCGCAGCGCGGCTGCGTCGTGGCATCGTCTACGACACAAGCGGTGACGGCTCTGCGCTCGGTCGAGGCGCCGATGCGCGCCACCGGCGCGACAGGCGCCCGCGTGCCGCAACCGGTCTTCATGTTTCCCGGCCAAGGCGCGCAGTACGCCGGCATGGGCAGCGCCCTGTATGCGGCGGAGCCGGTTTTCCGCGCCGCGTTCGATGAATGCCTTGCCGCGTTCGGTGACGTGCTGCCCTTCGATCTGCGCGAACGCATGTTCTCGGTCGACATCGCGGCACTGGCGCCGACGTCGGTTACACAGCCGGCCACCTTCGTTCTGGAATACGCGCTCGCCCGACAACTCATGGCGCTGCATGTCACGCCGGTCGCATTGATGGGTCACAGCGTGGGCGAGTTCGTGGCCGCGGTGCTGGCCGGCGTCATGCGACTGCAAGACGCTGCCCGCCTCGTCGCGGAGCGCGGCGCTTTGATGCAAGCCTTGCCATCGGGATCGATGCTCTCGGTTCGCCTGTCAGCCGTCCAAATGCAGGCGCGCTTGCCCGCCGGCCTCTCGTTGGCCGCCGACAACGGACCGACCGCCAGCGTGGTGGCCGGGCCCACCGACGAAATCGAACGCCTGCGCACACAACTCGAAGCAGATGGCGTCGCCGCCAAGCTGCTGCAGACCTCGCACGCGTTCCACTCCGCCATGATGGATCGGGCTGTGGCGCCGTTCGAAGCCCTGGTGCACGGCATCGAGCTGTCGGCGCCCACGATACCGATCTACTCGACCTTGACGGGCGCCTTGTTGAAGCCCGAGGAAGCCATCGATCCGCACTACTGGGCACGTCATCTTCGCGAGACCGTGCGCTTTTCGCCGGCAGTGCAAGCGGTGCTGGCACAAATACCGGAAGCCGTGTTCGTCGAGATCGGTCCCCGCAACACGTTGGCGACGCTGGTACGCCAGCACGCGAACAAAGCACTGCCCGTCTCCGCGCTGTCCCTGCTCGCCGACCGCCCCGAAAACGAACGCGATGCGTGGCGGCTGGCCGCTGGCCGACTCTGGACGCTCGGTGCCGACATCGCGCTCGACCAGCTCGACAGGCGCAATCGCAAGCACCGTCTGCTGTTGCCGACCTACCCCTTCGAGCGCAAGCGCTTCTGGGTCGACATCGAGCCCACTGCTTCCGCCATTCCGTCTATTCCTCCTTCTTCAATTGCCTTACCGGAGTCGTCCATGACCACCGCCGCTTCCACAGCTCTCACGGCACCCCCGCGACGCAGCAACCTGACCCTTGGTTTGCAAGCTCTGTTCGAGGACATCTCGGGTATCGACATGGCCGGCGCCGACGGCTCGACGCCTTTCGTCGAAATGGGTTTCGATTCGTTAACGCTCACGCAGGCCGCCCTCCAGGTCAAGAAGCAGTTCAAGACAAATCTAAGCTTCAGGCAGTTGATGGAGAGCTACCGGACATTCGATTCGTTGGCCGCGTACCTCGACGCCACGCTACCGCCCGATCCGATCGCGACACCGGTTGCGGTCCCTGCCCCCGTAGCAGCCGTTGCGGTGGTGGCACAGCCCGTGTCCGTCGCCATGACGTACGCCGCACCTGTCGCTCCCATCGCCATGGACTCGGCGACCGGCACGCTCGTTCAGCAGGTCATCGCGCAACAGATGCAGCTGATGCGGCAACAGCTGGCCTTGTTGTCGGCCACGCCTTCATTGCCCACGCCGGTCGCGATGTCAGCCATGTCGGCAGCACCCGCCGCAGTGGCGCAGGTTGCAGCGGCGGCGCCCGTCGTTGCGATACCTGTCCCAACCATCGCTTCTGAAACGCCATCGGCCGAGACCGAAGGCACGATGAAGTACGACGTCAAGAAAGCGTTCGGCGCCATCGCCCGTATCCACACGCAGTACAAGGAGCCGACCGACCGGCAAAAGGCACGGCTGGCGTCGTTCATCCGCCGCTACACCGAGCGCACCGCCAAGAGCAAGGCTTTCACCGAAGCCAACCGGCCTGTGATGGCCGACCCGCGTGTGGTCAACGGCTTCCGTCCGGCGACCAAGGAAATGGTCTATCAGATCGTGGTCGAGCGTTCCAAGGGTTCGCAGTTCTGGGACATCGACGGCAACCAGTACGTCGACGTGCTGAGCGGCTTCGGCATGAACCTGTTCGGCTGGCAGCCCGACTTCGTGAACGACGCGGTGAGGAAGCAACTCGACCTCGGCTACGAAATCGGCCCGCAGCATCCATTGGCTGCGGACGTGTCGCGCACCATCTGCGAACTCACCGGCCACGACCGTGCAGCACTGTGCAACACCGGCTCCGAAGCCGTGATGGCGGCCATTCGCATCGCACGCACCGTGACGGGCCGCAACACCGTCGTAGTGTTCACCGGCTCCTACCACGGCACCTTCGACGAAGTGCTGGTGCGTGCCGGGCGCGAGGCCAAGGGCATGCCTGCCGCGCCGGGAATCATGCGCGGCATGTTCGGCGACGTGCGCGTGCTCGACTACGGCACGCCCGAAGCACTCGAATTCATTCGGAACAACGCCGACGACCTGGCCGCCGTGCTGGTGGAGCCGGTGCAGAGCCGTCGCCCCGACTTCCAGCCGCGCGACTTCCTGCGCGAGGTGCGCGCCATCACGGAGAAATCGAAGACCTGCCTGATCTTCGACGAGGTCATTACCGGCTTCCGTTCACACCTCGGCGGTTGCCAGGCCATCTTCGGCATTCGCGCCGACCTGGCTTCCTACGGCAAGGTCATCGGCGGCGGCTTCCCGGTCGGCGTGGTCGCCGGCAAGCGCGAGTACATGGACTCGCTCGACGGCGGCGCCTGGCAGTACGGCGACGACTCGATCCCGACCGTGGGCGTCACCTACTTCGCCGGCACCTTCGTGCGCCATCCGCTGGCACTGGCTGCTTGCAAGGCATCGCTCGATCATTTGAAGGAATCGGGCGAAGGCCTGCAGACGCAGCTCAATCTGCACACCGCCGCGATGGCCGACGAGCTCACCGCCTTCTGCCGCGAGGTCGGCGCGCCGCTCGAGATTCGTTACTTCACCTCGCTCTGGCGCATCAGCTGGCTCGAAGACCATCCGTTCCAGGATTTGATGTTCGCCATGATGCGCAGCCGCGGCGTGCACATCCTCGATAATTTCCCGTGCTTCATGACGACGGCGCATTCGCACGAAGACATCGCGCGCATCAAGTCGGCCTTCAAGGAATCGGTCGCGGAGATGCAGGAAGCCGAGTTCCTGCCGCGCCGCGTGACGGCCGAACCGAGCTTCGATGCCGCCCATCCGCCGGTGCCGAATGCCCGCCTGGGCCGCGACAAGGACGGACAGCCCGCCTGGTTCGTGCCAGACCCGGCCGCCCAGGGAAAATTCATGAAGATTCAGGCATGAGCAGCGCAGTGATGGAAGTCCCCGACATGGAAGTCCCACCAGCCGCATCCGCTGCAGCTGAATTTGATCCCTTTGCAGGCGGCGCGATCGCGCAGATCGTCTCGACCACCGAAGCGCAGCGTGAAGTGTGGCTCGGCGACAAGTTGAGCCAGCAAGCCTCGCTGGCTTACAACGAAGCAGTCAAGCTGCGCCTGCGCGGTGTGCTGGACACGCGCGCACTCGCTGCCACGCTCGACAGCCTGATCGCACGTCACGACTCACTGCGGGCAACGATCTCGCCGGACGGCACGCAATTGCTGATCGGGGAAGCTACTCCGCTCTCGATGAGCGAGCACGACCTGGCACATCTGGATGCCAAGGCGCAGGCGAAGTCGCTCGACGAAGATTGCGTCACCGCAGTCACGGAGCCGTTCTCTCTCGAAGAAGGTCCACTTTTTCGCGCAGCGCTGTACCGGCTTTCGCCGGTCGACAACGTGCTCTTGATGACCGCGCACCACGCGGTCTGCGACGGCTGGTCGTGGGGCGTGATCACCGAAGAACTTGGCCAGCTCTATGCCGAACAAATCGGTGAAGGGCCGGCCCTGGAGGCCGCGGCGCAATACGCCGACTACACCGCATGGGAAGCGGCCGAAACGGCCAGCCCCGCGATGCAGGACCACGTCGACTACTGGCTCTCGCGCTTTGGCGGCAGCACGTTGCCCGTGCTCGAATTGCCCGTCGACCATCCGCGCGCTGCGGTGCGCACCTTCACCTCGCAGCGCATCGATCACCTGCTCGACCGCGAACTCGTCGACGCACTCCGCAAGGTCGGCGCAGCATCGGGCACGAGCCTGTTCGCGACGATGTTCGGCGCCTTCGCCACCCTGCTGCACCGCCTGACCGAACAAGATGATCTGGTCATCGGCATTGCCGCTGCCGGGCAAATGGCCGCCGATATGCCGACGCTGGTCGGGCACTGCGTCAACTTGCTGCCCATGCGCGTGTCAGTCGACGGACAGTTGCCGTTCCATGCACTGGTGCGCCAGTCCGGTACCGCGCTGCTCGATGCTTTCGAGCATCAGTCGCTGACCTATGGCACGTTGCTCAAGAAGCTTCCCGTGCCGCGCGACCCGAGCCGGCTGCCGCTGGTCAACGTGCTCTTCAACGTCGACCGCGACGCAGCACCGGGCAACGGCACCTTTCCGGGCCTCGATGCGCAGGCGAGCAGCGTGGCGCGCCGCTTCGAAAACTTCGAGCTGTTCCTGAACGTGACGCCCGTGACCGGCGGCATGCAGGTCGAGACCCAATACAACGCCGACCTGTTCGACGAGCAGACCGTGCGCCGCTGGCTTGCGATGTACGAGTGCCTGATGCGCTCGGCGGTGCAAGACCCTTCGCAAGGCCTGGCCCGCATGAACATGCTGCCGGCGACCGAAGCGGCTGTGCTGCGCGCGTTGCAGCCCGCTGCAACGCCGGTGTCGGGTCTGGCGCTCATGCACGCAGGCTTCGTCGCGCAGGCGGCTCAGCAACCGACGCGCGCCGCGTTGCGCGCAGGCGTGACGGAGTGGACATACGCCGAACTCGACCAGCGCTCCAATCGAATGGCGCACGCGCTACGCGCTCGTGGCGTGCAGCGCGGCCAGCATGTCGGCCTGTGCCTGAATCGAAGTGCCGACATGATGGTCGCCGTACTGGCCATCCTGAAAGCAGGCGCCACCTACATTCCGCTCGATCCTGAATTTCCGAAGGCACGCCTCGACTACTACGCCGAAGACGCCAAGCTGGCATTGCTGGTCACCGATTCGCAAAACGAGGCCGCACCACGCGAATGGTGTGCGGATGCAGCCGATCGTCTGTTCGAAATCGACAGCGACACGTCCTGGCTCGACCTGCCGGGCGAGTCGCTGGCGCCCAGCGCCAAGGACGCCTTGCCAGAAGACCCGGCCTACGTGATCTACACATCAGGCTCGACCGGCAAGCCGAAGGGCGTTTGCGTGCCGCACGGTGCGGTCGCCAACTTCTTGCAGAGCATGCGTCGCGAGCCCTCGATCACGGCTGACGACAAGCTCGCCGCCGTAACCACGCTGTCGTTCGACATCGCCGTGCTCGAGCTCATGCTGCCGCTGATCGCCGGCGCCGAAGTCGTGATGGTGCCGCGCGAAACCGCCATGGATGGCAACGCGCTGGCCGCACTCCTCGACGCCACCGGCGCAACCATGATGCAAGCCACGCCAGGCATGTGGCGCTTGCTGGTCGATGCGCAATGGCAAGGCCCACGGGGCTTCCGCGCGCTGGTCGGTGGCGAGAGCCTGCCTGCCGACCTCGCGCAAGAAATGCTGCTGCGCTGCGGCGAAGTCTGGAACATGTATGGCCCGACCGAGACCACCGTGTGGTCGACGCTCTGGCGTGTGACCGCGGCAGGGCTGGCCGACCGCAGCGTGTCGATCGGCAAGCCGATCGCCAACACCACGGTGTGGATCGTCGATGCGCAAGGCCAGCCATGCCCCGTCGGCATCCCCGGTGAAATCTGCATCGGCGGCAAGGGCGTGACGCTCGGCTACCTCGACCGGCCCGAGTTGACGGCGGAAAAGTTCGTCTCGCATCTGCTCGGCGGCACCGAGGGCACGATGTACCGGACCGGCGACCGCGGTCGCTGGCGCAACGACGGCCTGCTCGAACACATGGGCCGCTTCGACTTCCAGGTAAAAGTCCGCGGCTACCGCATCGAACTCGGCGAGATCGAAGCGCGCTGCGACGAGGCCACCGGCGTCGCACGCAGCGTGGTCATCACGCGCGAAGACCAGCCGGGCGACGTGCGTCTGGTGGCCTACCTGGCGACGTCGCCGGGCGCTTCGATCGACCTGGTCGAACTGGACCGCCACCTGCGTGCCCGCCTGCCGCAATACATGGTGCCGCAGCACGTGGTGGTGCTCGACGCCCTGCCGCTGTTGCCCAACGGCAAGGTCGACCGCAAGGCGCTGCCCAAACCAGAAACTCCGCAACACGACGCAGCAGAACGCGTGGCGCCACGCAACGACGGCGAACGCCGCGTGCTCGAGGTGATGGAAAAGGTCTTGAACCTCCCGGGCCTCGGCATTCGCGACGACTTCTTCGCGCTGGGCGGGCATTCGTTGCTGGCCGCGCGGCTCGCAACTTTGCTCAGTCGCGAGTTCGACATCACGATCCCGCTGCGCACCTTGTTCGAAGCGCCGACGGCGGAACGACTGAACGAAGCGGTCGAAGCGATCGTCAGTTCGGGCGCGCCGCGCCGCGAGCCGATCGTTCATGTCGCAAATCGTCGCAGCGCGCCGCTGACGCCGATGCAGGAGCGCATCCGCTTCATCGAAGAGATGCATCCGGGTCGTCCTGTCTACAACGCACCGTCGGCCCACCGCCTGGGTGGCGCGCTCGATGTGAGCCGCTTCAAGGCAGCGCTCGGCGAGATCATTCGTCGCCAGCCCGCAATGCGCACGCAGATGGGCGTCGACCCGGAAACGAACGCGCCGGTCGAAATCACCATCGACGACATCGGCTACGCGCTGCCGGTGATCGACCTGGGTGCCATCCCTGCTGAGCAGCGTGAGGCCGAGCTGGCCGCACGCATGCAGGAAGTTGCCGACCGGCCGATGGACATCCATCGCGCGCCGCTCTTCAACGCAGCGTTGTACAAGCTGGCGGACGACGACCATGTGTTCGTCTTCGTGCCGCACCACCTGATCTGGGACGGCTGGTCTTTCGACATCCTGCAGACCGAGCTGAACGCGATTTACGGCGCCATGACGAAGGGCATCCCGCACAGCCTGCCGCCAGTGCCCATCAACCACGGCGACTACGCCGACTGGTACGCGCACTGGCTGCAGCAGCCCGATTTCCATGCGCACCTGCGCTACTGGAAGCAGCGCTTCGCCAGCGCGCCGTTGCCCAAGGCACCGCGCACAGACATGCCGCGCAAAGCCGGCATGAGCGGCGAAGGTGGCACGCACTGGATCAAGATAGACAAGGCGCTGACATCGCGCCTGCGCGACATCGGTCGCAACCAGGACGTCACCTTGAGCATGCTCACGCTCGGCGTCTACGTGCTGATGATGAGCGACGTGATCGACACGCGTTCGATCGTCATCGCGACGCCGGTGCGAGGCCGAGAAGCGCCCGAGACCGAATCGGTAATGGGTTTTTTCAACAACACGCTGCCGCTTTCGTTCCAGATAGATCGATCGTTGCCTTTCGGCGATTTCATGCGCTACATCAAGCAGGAATTGCTGTCGGTCATGAATCATCAGGAGGTGCCATTCGAACGCCTCGTGACCGAACCGGAATTTGCCGAACGTGCGCAACGCGTCGGCTTGTACCAAGGTCTCTTCTCGTTCCAGGATGCACGTGAGCGGCCGCGCGAAATCGGTGGTCTGGCCTATCGCCAGATGCACTTGCTGCAACGCGGCGCCACCGACGACCTCGGCATATGGCTGATGGACAAAGCCGATTGCCTCGAAGGCGCGATCGTCTACAACGCCGACGTGTACCGCCACGAGACCGGGGCCGCTTTCAACGAACGCTATGCCGAACTCCTGCGCCGCGTATCGGAACACCCGGACAGCACGCTGGAGTCATTGGCCTCGCCCGAAGGTTCGGCGAGCGCGACATACCTGCGCCGCCTGGCACCGAGCAGTGCGGCCGCGATGATCGCCGACGCCCAGCGCGCCGCTGAATCACGCGCACGGCCTGCTCCGGACCTGCTGCTGCCCGAGCAGGCGCATCTCGCACAGGTCTGGGCCAGTGCCCTCGGCATCGACGTCAACGACATCCGTGCCAGCGACACATTCTTCGATCTGGGCGGCGATTCGCTGCTCGCCATGCGCGTCATCGCGCAGGCCGAAAAGGTCATGGGCTTCCGCATCGAGCCACGTCGTTATGTCTTTGAAAACCTCGGACAACTGGCTGTGACCGCATCGGGCACGGCGCTTGATTCAGTGGCCTTGACGTCGAACGACGACGAACCCAAACGTGGCCTGCTGGGTCGTGTTTTCAGCGGCTGGTCCCGCAAACGTTGAGGCAAATGACCATCGTGCAGCTTCCATCGATTGCGGGATGCCGGCTGTGGCACGTCGACCTCGACGCTGCCGCCGCGCCGCAAGCGCCTGAGTGCTTGTCGGCCGATGAAAGCGCTCGCGCGGCGCGCTTCGTTTTCGAGCGCGACAGTCGCCGCTACGTGGCGGCGCACATCGCGCTGCGCGAAACGCTGGCGATGGTGACGGGCTCGACCGCTTGCGACTTGGCATTCGATGTCGGCGCATTCGGCAAGCCATCGCTCGCTGCGCCGTCGGCGCTCCGCTTCAATCTCAGCCACAGCGCAGGCGCCGGCCTCATCGCGATCGACGACAGTGACAGCGCTACGGAGATCGGTGTCGACGTCGAGGTGCTGCGGCCGTTGTCCTATTCCGCAGCGCTGGCGGCGGAATACTTCACTGCTGCCGAGCAACAAGGCCTGGCGGCGACGGCCCCCCCGGATCGCGATCTCGCGTTCCTCACCTGCTGGACGCGCAAGGAAGCCTGCGTGAAGGCGCTCGGACTTGGCCTGAGTATCGACACCTGTTCTTTCGAGGTAGGCGTGAATCTCGAGTCCCAAGACGTCGATATGGTTGTCGGCGGCAGGACAGAGACATTGCGGGTTCACTCGTTCCGGCATGGTCCCGCCCTTGTTTGCGCGTTCGCCAAAGTTGTCGTCGAAACGCCCTCCAAAATGATCCCCACCAATGCATTGATTGAAAGGGAATTCGCGTGATCCCATTGCTCTTCGGGCAACCGTCACGGCAGCTTTTCGGGCTTTATCACACTCCCGAAAAAAGCAGTGACTTAGCCGTGCTCATCTGCCCGCCTTTCGGGCAGGAAGCCATTCGCACCCATCGCTTCTTTCGTGTGCTGTCGGACCGACTGGCGCGCGGCGGCGCCGCGGTGTTGCGCTTCGACCTTTATGGCAGTGGCGACTCGGCTGGCATCGACCTGGATGGGGACATTGAAGGCTGGTGGCGCGACGTCTGTACGGCGCACGACGAACTGCGGCGGCACACAGCCGGCCGACGTGTAGTCTGGCTCGGCTCCCGGATGGGGGCGACGCTTGCGGCCATAGCCGACCGAAGTGGTCGTTGCGACCCCGACCGACTCGTCCTGTGGGACCCGATTTTCGACGGGCGCCGTTACATGGAAAGCCTGCGGGTGGCGCATGTCGAAGCGCTTGAGCGCTCGTACTTCATGCCCGACCGTGCATGGCGCCGTCGTCTCGAGAGCGAAGCGGAGGCCTACACCGACGAAGTCCTCGGTGTCGCCATTTCCCCTGAGTTGCGCCAGCAGTTCCGTTCGCTCGTGCCGGAAGCCATCAAGGCGCCAACACACCGCACGGTGATGCTGGCCGATCCAGCCGACCACACGGCGAACAAGTGGGCGCAATCGGCCGTCGCCAACCATGCGCCCCTGCGCGTGGCCAGCTTTCGTCACTCCCTGGATTGGACGACAGATCCGAATGCTGAGAATCCAGTGGTTCCCGGTGAAGCTATCCAACGTTTACTGGCAGAAATAAATGAATGAGATCAAAGAATTTCCGGTTCTCTTCGGCAGCGACGGTTCGTTGCTTGGGATGGTTTCGGTACCGGTGGAAGGGCCCGTTCAACCGGTCGCCTGCATCTTCTACAACATGGGCGGCAACCACCGCGTGGGGCCGCGGCGGATCAATGTCAAGCTGGCGCGCCAATTGGCACGGGCTGGCGTCAGCAGCATTCGCTTCGACCTTGCCGGCTTGGGCGACAGTGGTCCGGTGACCGGCTCCCAAACCTTCATGGCGCGAGCGATTCTCGACGTCCAGGCGGCCATGGACCAAGTCCAGGAATCGCTCGGAATCCGGCGCTTTATTTTGATGGGCTTGTGCTCGGGAGCGCCGAGTTCGCTCGAAGCCACCGTCGCCGATCCTCGCGTGGTGGGGCTGCTTCAGTTCGACGGCTATGCGTTTCCGGGGCGCCGTGCACGGTGGGAACGCGCACTGCGCCGCGCACTGGTGGTGCCAACCAATCCGATCATGATTCTGAAGACGGTGCGTTGGATCAAACGCAAGCTGGCCGGACCAGGCGCAATCGAAGGCGAAATCTTCACCACGGGCACGCTCGAAGACAAAGCAAAGGTCTTCGTCGACTGCATGAATATCGTGGCCGAGCGCAACATTCCGACGCTGCTGCTGTACACCGGCACCCTGAATTCGGTCGATCGGCATCTTGACCAGCTCGGCCCCTTTGCCAACGAGAAGTTCGCCAAGCACGTCGAATACGTTTTCATCGGCGAGATGGACCACAGCCTGACCACGCAGGCCACGCAGCGAATGTTTCTCAAAGTGGTGGGCGACTGGACAATGCGCGCCGTGCACGGCCTGACCTCAGCGGCAGTGAGGCCTGCAGCGAAGTCAGAGTCGAGCACCAGCAGTTTCGGCGCACTCACCGCGATACCGAACCCAAAGCGCACGGCGTCGCGTGCGATGGCGACAAGCCTCTAAAGCCCTTGGTCCCGCGTCAGACCGCAACGCCAGGTGCTGGCTTGACAGCCGCCTCGCCCGGCAGCGTCTGCATCGGTCCGGTACCGCTGTAGCGGTCGAGCGCCAGGTAGATCGCAGGCGTGATGTAGAGCGTGATCACCTGGGAGAAAAGCAGCCCGCCGACCACTGCGACGCCCAGTGGCTGACGCAGTTCCGCTCCGGCGCCGAGCCCGAGCGCCAACGGCAACGCGCCCATCAAGGCGGCCAGCGTCGTCATCAGAATCGGCCGAAAACGCAACCGACACGCTTCGCGAATCGCATCGACCGGCGACATGCCTTCATTGCGCTGCGCGTCGAGTGCGAAGTCGATCATCATGATGGCGTTCTTCTTCACGATGCCGATCAACAGCAGGATGCCGATGGTCGCGATCAACGTCAGGTCGAAACCGAACAGCTTGAGCGACAACAAGGCGCCCACTGCCGCTGAAGGCAGCCCGGCCAGAATCGTCAGCGGATGGATGTAGCTCTCGTACAGCACTCCGAGCAGCACGTAAATGACGAGCACCGCCAGGATGAGCAGCACGGCCTGGCTCGACTGCGAACTCTGGAACACCGCTGCATCGCCACCGTAGCTGGTGATGATCGACGGCGGCATCTTGATCTCCGCCGTGAAGCGGTCGATCTTGTGGGTGGCATCGCCGAGCGGGACGTTGGGCGCCAGATTGAACGACACCGTCACCGCCTGCAGCTGACCCTGGTGGTTGACCGAGGTGGGCCCGACCGTGCGCTTGACGGTTGAAAACGCCGACAGCGGCACCAGCTGACCGGCGCGGTTGCGCACCGACAAACGCGACATGTCGTCCTCGAACTGACGGTCGTCGTCGGAGGCCGAAAGAATCACCTGGTAGGTATTGCTGGCGCTGTAGATGCTGCCGATCTGCCGGTCGCCATAGGCGTTGTAGAGGGCGGTACGCAAGTCGCCGACCGACACACCGAGCACGCCCGCCTTGTCGCGATCGATGTCGAGCGTGGCCTGCAGACCGCGATTCTGCGAGTCGCTGGTGACGTCGCGAAAAGCCGCATCGGCGCGCATGCGCTCCATCAGCTTGTTGGCCCACTCGCTCATCTCGCCAGCGCTCACACTTTGCAGCGTGTACTGGTACCGCGCCTTGCTCTGGCGCCCGCCGAGTTGCAGGTTCTGCACCGGCCGCATGTACACGGCAATGCCGGGGATTTCACGGAAGCGTTTTCGCAATGATTCGAGCACTTGCGCCATCGGCGGGCGCTCGCTGCGGGCCTTGAGCACGGCGAACAATCGACCGGAATTCTGCGTAGCCGTCGGACCACCGACGCCGACGAACGAGTTGACGTAATCGACGCTCGGATCTTTGCCCAGCGTTTCGGCCACGCGGTCTTGCAGCACCTTCATCGCGGTGAAGGAAATGTCTTCGGCCGCTTCGGTCGTTATCTGGATCTGGCCGATGTCTTCCTCGGGGAAGAAGCCTTTGGGAATCGTCACGAACATCCACGCAGTGAGCACGAAGGTCAATGCGGCGATGCCGAGCATCACCGGGCGGTGCAGCAGAGTCCAGTCGAGCGTGCGCATGTAGTTGCGGTGCACCCTTTGGTAGCCACGCTCGAAGCCGCGGCCGATGGCGGTGCCAGGCTCGGAATGCTGCTCTTCATGATCGAGCACGCCTTCCTTCACCGTCACCTGCTTCAGCAAGCGGCTGGCCAGCATAGGCACCAGTGTCAGTGACACGATGGCCGACACCAGCACGGCGAGCGCTACGACCACAGCGAACTCGTGAAACAGCAAGCCGATGACGCCCGGCATGAAGAACACCGGGATGAACACCGCCACCAGCGAGATCGAGATCGAGACGATGGTGAAGCCGACTTCGCGTGCGCCGCGCAGCGCTGCTGCGTAAGGCTCCATGCCTTTTTCGACGTATCGCATGATGTTTTCGAGCACCACGATCGCGTCGTCGACCACCAGCCCGACCGCCAGCGTGATGCCGAGCAGCGAGACGTTGTCCAGGCTGTAGCCGAAGGCATAGAGCAAGGCGACCGCGCCGACCAGCGAGATCGGAATTGTCGCCGCCGGAATCAGCGTCGCGACGATGCGATGCAAGAACAGGAAGATGACCAGCACGACCAGCAGGATCGTGCCGATAAGGGTGAGCTGCACGTCGTGCACGGCTTCGCGAATCGACAGCGAGCGGTCGTTGACGAGATTGATTTCGACCGACTGCGGCAGCTCCGCACGGAAGCGCGGCATGAGCGCGCGCACGGCGTCGACCACCTGCACGGTGTTGGCGTTCGGCTGGCGTTGCACCGCGAGCGAGATCGAGCTCTGACCGTTGAAGCTGCTCGCCGTCTTGACCGATTCGAAGCTGTCTTCGATGGTCGCCACTTCGTCCAGCCGCACCGGTGCGCCGTCGCGTTGGCCGACGATGAGCTTGGCAAAGTCGGCCGCCTTCATCAGCTGCTGGTTGGCCTGGATGGTCAGCGTCTGGCGCGGGCCGTCGAGCACGCCGACGGGCGTGTTGGCGTTGGCCGAATTCACCGCCTTCGCCAGCTCGTCGAGTGTGATGTTGCGCGCGTTGAGCAGGTTCGCATCGGCCTTGATTCGCACCGCGAACGCTTTGCGGCCGTACACGCCGACCTGCGCCACGCCGTCGATGGTCGAGAGGGTGGGCGAGATCAGGTTCTCGGCGTAGTCGTTGAGCTCCGCCGGGTTCATCGACGGCGACACCAGCGCGATGAACAGCACGGGTGCGTCGGCCGGGTTCACCTTGCGGTACGACGGCATCTGCGTGAGCTCGATCGGCAACTGCCGCTGTGCGCGCAACAGCGCAGCCTGCACGTCCACCGCCGCGGCATCGATGTCGCGGGAGCTGACGAACTCGAGAGTGAGCGAGGTCACGCCCTGCGTGTTGACCGAACTGATGGTCTGCAGCCCTGGAATGGTCGAAAACTGCTTTTCCAGCGGCAGCGCGACCGAAGACGCCATCGTGTCGGGGCTCGCCCCCGGCAACTGCGCCGACACGTTGATGACCGGCGTGTTGTAGCTGGGCAGCGCGGCGACCGGAATGTTGAGGTACGCAAAGATGCCGATGACCACCACCGCGGCCGACAGCAGCACCGTCATCGCCGGACGGCGGATGCACAGCTCGGAAATGTTCATGCGCGGTCCCTCGCCTTGGGATCGACTTGTGCAGGCGACAGCGCAGCCGGCGATGCCGAGCCGGAGGACGCGGGAGATGACGTATCGGGCGACTTGTCAGGCGACCGGCCCGGCGCAGCGGCGGGTGCAGCCGCTGCTTCGATGCGCACCTTGCCGCCGGGACGCACGTTCTGCTTGCCTTCGATGACGACCATCTCTCCCGGCTCGACGCCACGCACCACGACCTGCGTGCCGAAGGTGTAGACGGTCTGCACCTTGCGTCGCGTGGCCGTCTGATCGGCATTGACGACATACAGCGCATTGCCTTCGGCCAGCATCATGACGGCCGCGGCAGGGACCACTGTCGCATCGGGCAGGGTGCGCACGATCACACGCGTTTCGACGAACTGCCCGGGCCACAGGCCCTGGTCGGCGTTGTCGAAAACGGCTTTGGCGCGCACCGTGCCGATCAGCGGATCGACCGTGTTGTCGACAAAGCTGAGCGCGCCGGCCAGCGGCTCCTTGCGGCCCTTGACCACGGCTTCGACCCTCGTCTTCGCGCGGGCCGCGGCCAGCAAATCCTGAAGTTGCCCTTCAGGCACCGGAAAGCTCACAGCGATCGGGTCGAGCTGCGTGATCGTCACCAGCGTGCCGGCCGGCTGCACCAGCGTGCCCGGGTAAATGTTGACGGCACCGATACGCCCGGCGATGGGCGCTCGCAGCGTGGAATAGCCGAGCGCGACTTGCGCCGACTGCACTGCGGCGCGATCGGCCGCGACCGCCGCGCGCTGGGCTTCGAGCTGCGACAGCGTCGAATCGGCAGCACTCTTGGCAATGAAGTTCTGCGCCACCAGATCCTGGCTGCGCTTGTACTGGCGCTCCAAGTCGGCCATCGTCGCCTCGTCTTTTTGCTGCTGGGCACGGGCCTTGGCCAGATTGGCCTGATCCGGCCGCTGGTCGAGCGTGAAGAGCAACTGGCCGGCTTTGACGAACTGGCCTTCCTTGACGTGCACTTCGCTCACCGTATTGGTGACTTGGGGCCGCAGATCGACGCTGTTGAGCGACACCACGCTGCCGTTGACCTGCACCGTGACCGGCACCGTTTGCTTCAACGCGGCAGCGACTGTGACCAAGGCCGGCGCGCCTGCGCCGGGTACGCCGGCGGCCGCGACCTTCGCGGCGGTGTCGCGCGAATGCGATCCCGACCACCACCAGGCTGCCCCTGCGACGGCGACGACGAGCACACCGGTCAGGGCGCGGGAGGCATTCTTCTTCATGGGGACGTTTTCATAGGGTCGAAAGGCGGCGTTCGCGGGCATGGGCAGGGGCGCTTGCTATTGGAGCAGTGGCCCGGCAACCCGTCCATAAAAGGTTTCTTTATAAGTCTGGCGAAATGTGAATCAGCACACGGACATGACCATCGCACCAGGGAACATGCAAGATCGGCGCCGCTAGAATCTCAGCTTCCCACAGCCTCTGGATGTACCCCATGAAACGCTGCAAAAACTCCCCTAATGCTCATATTTTAATAGCGCTCTGCGCTGTGCTGGCGCCTGCTGCGGCGCTCTTTACTGTCGATGCGCGTGCTCAGGCAGTGCCGGTGCCACAGACCCAGTTCGAAGCAGAAGCCGGCGGCCGCAACTTTCCGATCGGCACGTTGCGCGGCAAGTTCATGGTGCTCAATCCGCCCGAAATCAAGCTCGACGGTGACCTGGAGCGCATGTCGCCGGGTGCACGCGTTCGCAGTGCGCAAAACATGCTGGTGATGCCCGGCGCGATCGTCGGCCAGAACTTGCTGGTCAACTACACGCGCGACGCCTCCAACCTCGTGTCGCAGGTGTGGATCCTGACACCCGACGAAGCGCGCGCCGACCGCGAATCGGCTGAAAAGCCCTTTCTGAATTTTTGGCCTTTCGTGGCCAACAACGGCCCGCGGGACGACGGCAAAACACCGTTCGACCAGTTACCCAAATACGGCGAATAAAGCCGGCAAATAACGCCGGCGAACCAGGCCGCGCTTCCCGCGCCGCTCTACCCGCCCCACTGTTCTTGCTGCTGAACATCGATCGCCCACCGTGCGGCGCTCTCAGCCCTCATCCGTCTTCAGCTTCCCTCCTTCAAAGCGGTCGCATCGCGCATTCCATGTCCAAAAAAGTCTTTATCAAAACCTTCGGTTGCCAGATGAACGAGTACGACTCGGACAAGATGGCCGATGTGCTACACGCCGCCGAAGGTTACGAGCAAACCCAGGATGTCGATGAAGCCGACCTCATCCTCTTCAACACCTGCTCGGTGCGCGAGAAGGCGCAAGAGAAGGTCTTCAGCGATCTCGGCCGCGTGAAGCACCTGAAGGCCAAGGGCGTGAAGATCGGCGTGGGCGGTTGCGTGGCGAGCCAGGAAGGCGAAGCCATCATCGCGCGCGCGCCCTATGTCGACATCGTGTTCGGCCCGCAAACCCTGCACCGCCTGCCCGAACTGTTGAACCAGCGCGCGGTGCAGGGCCGACCGCAGGTCGACATCAGTTTTCCAGAGATCGAAAAGTTCGACCATCTTCCGCCGGCACGCGTCGACGGCGTCACCGCCTTCGTATCGATCATGGAAGGCTGCTCCAAATACTGCAGCTACTGCGTGGTGCCTTACACCCGTGGCGAGGAGGTGAACAGGCCGCTCGACGACGTGCTCGTCGAAGTCGCCGGCCTGGCCGACCAGGGCGTGCGAGAGGTCACGCTGCTGGGCCAGAACGTCAACGCCTACCGCGGCAGGATGGGTGACACCAGCGAGATTGCCGATTTCGCACTGCTGATCGAATACATCGCCGAGATCCCTGGCATAGAGCGCATCCGATACACGACCAGTCATCCGAACGAGTTCACGCCGCGGCTGATCGAGGCCTACGCGAAGGTGCCGAAGCTCGTCTCGCATCTGCACCTGCCTGTGCAGCACGGCAGCGACCGCATCCTGATGGCGATGAAGCGCGGCTACACGGCGATGGAATACAAAAGCACGGTGCGCAAGCTGCGCGCCATCCGTCCCGAGCTTGCGTTGAGCAGCGACTTCATCGTCGGCTTCCCTGGCGAAACCGACGACGACTTTGCCAAGACCATGAAGCTGATCGACGACTGCCGGTTCGACGCGAGCTTCAGCTTTATCTTCAGCCCACGTCCCGGCACGCCGGCAGCGCAGTTGCACGACGACACGCCGCACGCAGTCAAGCTGGCGCGGCTGCAAACGCTTCAGGCCGTCATCGACGGCAATGTGCGGCGCTTCGGTGAAGCGATGGTGGGCGGCACGCAGCGGGTGTTGGTCGAAGGCAGGTCGCGCAAGGATGCGGACGAACTCATGGGACGCACCGAGTGCAATCGGGTCGTCAATTTTGCAGCGCCGCCGCGAAGCCTGCAGATGCCTGAGTTGCTGGTCGGCCAGATGCTCGACCTGACCATCACGCGGTCGCTGGCCTACACGCTGCGTGGCGACGTGGCAACGCGTGAATCAGGGGCCGCAATGCCGGCCCCTGAGGCTCACGCAGTGCTCGCCGCCTGATGGCGAAATTGCCTTCGGCGCGCGGCTCGTTCCAGCAACTGCTGCTCTTTGCGTTTTTGCTGATCACCGCCCTGCTGGTGGGTGTGGCGGTGCGCTCGGTATTCCAGTACGACCTGTTGATGACGCAGAGCCGCGACGCGGCGGCGCGCGCCGTCACGCTGTCGGGCGCCGCCCAGTCCCTGGCCGAGCGCAGCGCCGCGATGGAGCGCGCCGGCCGCCAGTCGCTGGTGCTCAACGACGCGGTGCTGCGGCGCCGCTTTACCGATGCCGAGCACGACGCGAATGGCGCGCTCGACAAGCTGGTGCAAAACGACCTTGGCGTGCCCGCCGCCGACGCCTGGCGTCAGCAGCTCAATGTCATCAACGACCTCATGAACGGCAGCCCCGACAGCGCCCTCACGCGCGAAAGCTCGATGGCGGTGCAGTTTCGCGATCTCGATGCGCTCAACACCAACATCGCGCAGCAGGCGCAATTGCTGATCGAAACGCAAAACAGCGCGCTGGCGACGCGCATCGAGAACGCCCGCAAGCGGCTGATGCGCCAGGTCATCGCCGCGAGCGTGCTGGCGGTGACGCTGGCGCTGGCGTTCGGCGTGTGGCTGGCGCGACCGTTCAAGCGGCTCGAACGCGCCATCGTCGGGCTCGGCGAAAACCGGCTCGACGTGCCGATCGACATTCGCGGGCCGGCCGACGTGCGCCGCGTATCGCAGCAACTCGAATGGTTGCGCTTGCGGCTGACCGAACTAGACGCCGACAAGGCACGCTTCCTGCGGCACGTCTCGCATGAACTCAAGACACCACTCGCCGCGCTGCGCGAAGGCGTGTCGTTACTGGAAGACGGCGTGACCGGCGCGCTCAATCCAGCGCAGCGTGAAGTCGCGCAAATCCTGCAACAAAACACAGTGGCGTTGCAGGGGCAGATCGAAGCCCTGCTCCGCTTCAACGCAGCCGCGTTCGAAGCTCGCGAACTGCGGCGCGAGCGGACCGCGCTTTTGCCACTGATCGAAGAGCAGATCGATTCGCAGCGCCTGCAGTGGCAAGGCCAGGGCCTCACTGTGCGGGCGAGCGGCGAGCCGCTCATGATCACGGTCGACCCGGTCAAACTGGGCACCGCCATCGCCAACCTGCTGTCGAACGCCATTCGGTTTTCGAGCCGCGGCGGCACCATCGCCATCGAGGTGTCGAGCACGCCGGAATTAGCGCGGATCGACATAGGCGACGCCGGCCCCGGCATTGCGCCGGCTGATCGCGACCGCGTGTTCGAGCCGTTCTTCCGGGGCGAGCGTCAACCTGAGCATGCGGTGAAGGGAACGGGCATCGGACTTTCGATCGTGCAGGAGTACATTGCAGCTCACGGTGGTCGTGTCTCGCTGCTGCCCGATGGCCCCGGCGCCCGCTTTCGCATCGAGCTGCCGCTGACCGTCTGACGCCACGCCGGTATTCACCCGTACCTTCACGCCCGAACTTCACACCTTGCATTCCGTTTTGCACGTTCTCACGCGCCGTTTCAAGACCATGTCTTTTTCGATCGTCCGCTGGTCATCCACCGCTTTGATGGTGTCCGTGACGCTGGTCACGCCGTTTTGGCTGGCAGGCTGTACTGTCGCGCCGAGGCAGCCTGCTGCCGAAGCCAGCGTCAGCCCTCCGGCGCATGCCGCGGTGCCGCCGTCACCGCCGGCGGTGCAGCCGGTCGAGGTGGAACCCACGCCGCCCGCCACGCAGCCGGCCTCGATCTTCACGCTCATCACGCAAGGACCGGTCGCGGCGATGCTTCAGTACAGCGAAAAAGTGCGCGGGATGAGTGGGGGCGAGCTGTCGACCGAACTGCAGCGCGTCGGCGATCCGGGCGATTCGCCCACGACGCAGATGCAGGTTGCATTGGTGCTTGCGCAGACGCGCGTGCCGGCCGATCTCGCCCGCGCCATGGGTTTGCTGCAACGGGTTTCGACCAGCAACGCATCGGACGCAAAACCGCTTCAACCGCTGGCCCGCGCTTTGGCATCGCGCTATAACGAACAGCGCCGTGTCGAAGACGACCGCGATCGCCAGGTTGCACAGTTGCGCGACGCCCAGCGCCGCATCGACCAGCTCAACGATCGCATCGAGGCGCTGCGCGCCATCGAACGCAGCTTTGCGCGCCCTGCCGCCAATGCGCCGACCGGCTCGGGCACGCCGGCCGGCGGTGCCGCACCCGCCGCCAACTCCGGCAACGGCGCAAAGCCTGCGCCTTGACTGACTGACGCCATGACCGAAGCGCCCCCCGCCAAGCCGACCGGCGCCAAGCTGCTGGTGGTCGACGACGACCCGGACATGCTGCGCCTCCTGTCGATGCGGCTGGCCTCGTCCAACTACCAAGTGACGGCGGTGACGTCGGCCGAGTCGGCACTGACGCAGCTCGAGATCGAACATCCGCAACTGGTGCTGAGCGACGTGCGCTTGCCGGGGCGCGACGGCCTGGCGCTGTTCGACGAGATTCGCAAGCGCCATCCGACGCTGCCGGTGATCCTGCTGACCGCACATGGGACCATCCCCGATGCAGTCGAGGCCACGGCGCGCGGCGTGTTCACTTACCTGACCAAGCCCTACGACAGCCGCGAACTGCTCGAGAAAATTTCGCAGGCGCTGGCGCTCGGCTCTCCAGTCACGCCGACCAGCAAGGGTGGTGGCGATGAAAGCTGGCGCGCTGAAATCGTCAGCCGCAGCAACCGGATGTCCGAGGTGCTGGCCGAGGCGCGGATGATCGCCCAGTCGGACGCCAGCGTGCTGCTGCGCGGCGACAGCGGCGCCGGGAAGGAACTGCTGGCCCGGGCTATCCACCGGGCCAGTGCGCGCGCTTCCAAGCCTTTCGTCGCGGTCAATTGCGGTGCCATTCCCGAGGCGTTGCTCGAGAGCGAGTTGTTCGGCCACATGAAGGGCGCATTCACCGACGCGGTGGCCAATCACAAGGGCCTTTTTCAACAAGCCGACGGCGGCACGCTACTGCTCGATGAAATCGGCGACATGCCGCCTGCCTTGCAGGTCAAGCTGCTCCGTGTGCTGCAGGAGCGCGCGGTGCGTCCGCTCGGTGCCAGCCAGTCGATCGACGTCGATGTGCGCATCATCTCGGCGACGCACCGCGACCTCGATGCGGCGATGGCCGCGCATCAGTTTCGGGAAGACCTTTATTACCGCCTGAACGTGGTGACGTTGACGTTGCCGCCGCTGAGTGCCCGCCGCGAAGACATTCCGCTGCTGGCGAATCACTTCTTGCAGCGCCTGTCGGTCAAATACGGCAAGCGGCTCTCCGGTTTCGCGCCGGAAGCGCTGAAGGCGCTCACGACGGCTTCTTGGCCCGGCAATGTGCGTCAGTTGTTCAACGTGGTCGAACAGGTCTGCGCGCTGTCGAGTTCGCCGCTGATTCCACTGTCGCTGGTCCAGCGGGCGCTCCGCGTCCCAAGCGTCGAGGTTCAGACCTATGCCGAAGCCAAGCAGCGCTTCGAGCGGGATTACCTGGTTGGTTTGCTCAAACTGACCGATGGCAACGTGGCCGACGCGGCCCGTTTGGCTGATCGGAATCGGACCGAGTTCTATCGATTGCTGCAGAAGCACGAACTGACGCCGGGACACTTCAAGGCAGATGCGTCGCCAACGCCCGGCGATCCTGTCGCAAACTAGCGACTTGGCTTAAGCGTTGATTTTGTTGGGAATTTTTTAGCCGGTCTGCCGGTCTGTCGGGATTCGGCGACAAAAACGAGGGTTTTCGAGCATGCGGCAGGCTTGAACAACCCAAAAAGAGCTCTCATCTGCCGCAAGTCGTTGGTGCACAACGAATTTTCCATGCTGGCACAGGGTTTGCCCTTGTAGATGCATGACAGCACAAAACAGCCCCTCTTTCGCACTGCGCCAGCAGCGCGACGGCGTCCGTCAAACACAGTTTTCCCTCTCACGGCCCCGTGCCGCGAGCCAGCAACTCGGCGCTTTCAGTGCCGCCCACGGTGTCGCTCCGGATTGCGTGTTCAAACGCTTTCCGGCAATTGGCGACATCGCTTCCCTCGACAAGCAACGCTCTTGAGGTATCCATGAAGCCGAACGATTTCTCCCAATTGCGCGTGCTGGCCGACAGCAACGTTTTGAATGCTGCTGATGCTGACCAAGTGGTGGCGACGCAACGCAGCGAGCTGCGCGAAGAGCGCCATCCAAACGCAGTGACTGCACCACCGGTTAACCGCGGCTCCATGACGCCTCGCCCCTGGCGCGGTTTCTGGAACAGCCTCGGCACCGCTGCGCTGGTCAAGCTCGGCGCTGGTGGCGTCGGCAAAGCTGCGGAAGAACACAAGCAAGCCGAAGTGACGCAACCCTGGCAGCGTGCGGCCAGGCAACGGCGCCTGGCGTTCATGCTGCTGACGCTGATCAGCACGGTGATCGCTTCGACGCTGTTCGCCCGAATCCAGCCCGACTACGACAACGTCTGGCTCGAGTACGGCCAGATCGGCCTGTATGGCTTGCTGTCCGGCTGGGTCGTGACCGGTTTCGTGACCGCGCTCATGGGCTTCTATGTTTCCGTCAAGGGCGACAAGCATTCCTTGTCGGTCAAGCAGGTGGCGGGTCATTCGATGAACCCCGAAGCCCGCACGGCAATCATCATGCCGATCTGCAACGAAGACGTGTCAACGGTGTTCGCCGGCCTTCGCGCCACTTGCGAATCGGTTGCGGCCACCGGCCATGCCAAGCAGTTCGACGTGTTCGTGCTGTCGGACAGCTACACACCTGAGACCGCTGCCGCCGAGCGCGCTGCCTGGGAGGACCTCCGCGCCGCATTGGCAACCAGCCCGAACCAGCCTCAAGTGGAGGTGTACTACCGCCTGCGCACCCGCCGCACACACCGCAAGGCCGGCAACGTTGCTGACTTCTGCCGTCGCTGGGGCAAGGACTATCGCTACATGGTGGTGCTCGACGCCGACTCCGTGATGAGCGGCGACTGCTTGACCTCCATGGTCAAGCTGATGGAAGCCAACCCGACCGCCGGCATCATCCAGACCGCGACGCAGGCCATCGGCCACGTCACGCTGCATGCCCGCGCTCAACAATTCGCTTCCCGCGTGACGGGCCGCCTGTTCACGCTGGGCATGCAGTTCTGGCAACTGGGCGAATCGCACTACTGGGGCCACAACGCCATCATCCGCGTCGAGCCTTTCATGAAGCATTGCGCGCTGGCCCCGATCAAGGGTACCGGCGGGATGTCCGGCGGCATCATGTCGCACGACTTCGTCGAAGCTGCGCTGATGCGCCGCGCCGGCTACAACGTGTGGCTCGTCGCCGACTTGGTCGGTAGCTACGAACAACAACCGCCAGATCTGCTGGCGGAACTGCAACGCGATCGCCGCTGGTGCCAAGGCAACCTGCAAAACGCCCGTCTGATGGCAGAGCCCGGCATCCACTCGGTGCACCGCGCGATGTTCGTGACCGGCACGATGGCGTATGCCTCGGCGCCCCTGTGGCTGGCTTTCCTGACGCTGGGTACGGCTCTTTGGCTCTCGGGCTCCAGCTTGGTCGCAACCTGGAACGTGCTGCCCTCCGAACTCGTTGGCCTGTGGGTATGGACGCTGTGTCTGTTGTTCCTGCCTCGCATCCTGGGCATCGCCGCTGTGCTGATGCGCGGTGAGCAACGTCAGTACGGTGGCGTTCGGGGCCTGCTGAAGAGTACAGTGCTCGAGAGTGCCCTCGCGATCGTGCAAGCTCCGGTGCGCATGCTGGCCCATTCGCTCTTCGTCATCGTGGCCCTCACAGGCATCAAGCTCGACTGGAAGTCACCCCCGCGTGAAGCCAATGCCGTGCCGTGGAAGACCGCTGCTTCGCAACTCGCGCCAATGACGCTGGTGATCGCTGCCCTGGCAGTCGGCATCGCGATGATCGACCCGAGCGCATTGATCTGGCTGATGCCGGTCGGCCTGCCGCTGCTGCTCGCGATCCCGCTCACCGTGTTGACCAGCCAGATCGCACTTGGTACCTCGCTCCGCGAACGCGGCTGGTTGCTGATCCCGGAAGAATCACGTTCGCCCGCCGTTCTGCGCCGTGCCTGGATGCACGCAGTGCGCTTGGCCCGCCCGGCGCTCGCTGCGGTCTAAGACCCTTGCCTGGCGCGTTCATCGCGTACCCGCAAAAAAGCCCGCTCGATGCGGGCTTTTTTGTTGCCTGTCGTGTGGCGCTGCGGCGCTGCGGCGATTTTTCGACCTTGTTCAGAAGCGCGGCATGCCGCCGCCACCGCCGGGTCCGCCCATCCCTGGCATGCCTTTCATGCCGCCCATCTTCTTCATCATCTTCATGAGGCCCCCGCCCTTCATCTTCTTCATCATGGTCTGCATCTGCTCGAACTCATTGAGCAGGCGGTTCACTTCCTGCACCTGAACCCCGGCGCCAGCCGCGATGCGCCGCTTGCGCGTGGCTTTCAACAATTCCGGCTTGCGGCGTTCCAGCGGCGTCATGCTCTGGATGATGCCCTCCTTGCGGCGGATGTCGCGCTCGGCGCGCGTCATGTCGGCTTCGGTCGCCTTGGCGGCCATCTGCTGCGGCAGCTTGTCCATGATGCTCGACAGGCCACCCATCTGCTTCATCTGCTGCAGTTGGCTCAAAAAGTCGTCGAGGTCGAAACCGGCGCCGCTCTTGACCTTGGCCGCCAGCTTTTGCGCCGCCGCCACGTCGACACCGGCAGTCACCTGCTCGACCAGCGCCACGATGTCGCCCATGCCGAGAATGCGGCCGGCGTAACGCTCGGCGTCGAACACCTCGAGCCCGTCGATCTTCTCGCTGGTGCCGGCGAACTTGATAGGCACGCCCGTCACTTGCCGCACCGACAGCGCCGCGCCACCGCGCGAATCGCCGTCGGTCTTGGTCAGGATGATGCCGGTCAGCGGCAACGCGTCCTTGAAGGCCTTGGCCGTGTTGATCGCGTCCTGCCCCTGCATAGCGTCGACGACGAACAGCGTTTCGATCGGATTCAGCGCGGCGTGCAGTTCTTTGATCTCGGCCATCAGGGCTTCGTCGATGGCCAGGCGGCCCGCCGTGTCGACCAGCAGCACATCGAAGAAATGACGCTTGGCGTGGTCGAGCGCGGCACGCGCGATGTCGAGCGGCTTCTGGTCGGGCGTGCTTGGAAACCATTCGGCGCCAGCCTGGGCGGTGACCATCTTGAGCTGCTCGATGGCGGCCGGCCGGTACACGTCGCCCGACACGGTCAGCACTTTCTTCTTGCGCTTTTCGATCAGGTGCTTGGCCAGCTTGGCGACGGTGGTGGTCTTGCCCGCGCCCTGCAGGCCGGCCATCAGGATCACCGCTGGCGGTTGCGCCACCAGGTTGATGTCCGACACGCCCTGGCCGATGGTCGCGGTGAGCTCGCGGTTGACGATGCCGACCAGCGCCTGCCCCGGCTTGAGCGAGCCCAGTACTTCCTGGCCGAGCGCTTTCTCTTTGACGCGGGCGACGAAGTCACGCACCACCGGCAACGCGACGTCGGCTTCGAGCAACGCCATCCGCACTTCGCGCAGCATGTCCTGCACGTTGGCTTCGGTGATGCGGGCCTGCCCGCTCATCTGCTTGACGAGGCGGGAGAATTTTTCTGTGAGGGCGGTGGCCATGAGGGGATGCCTTGGAGATGCCGTGAAGCGCGAGCCGCTGCAGGGGCGCAGCTAAACTCAGCCCATGATTTTAGCGAGCCCCTCCCCGCTCGGCGTGGCACTGGGCATCGCCGCTGCCGCAGCCTATGCCGTGACCGCCGCGGGCGCATCGCGGCTCGGGCGACAGGGCACGCGCTGGTTGCTCGGCCTGGCCTGGCTGTTGCACGGGCTCACATTGGCATGGAGTCTGGTCGGCGGCATCCCGCTCTTCGGGTTCGCGCCCGCCATTTCCGTCACCGCCTGGCTCGTGTTGACGGTCTACGCCATCGAGAGCCGCATGTATCCGCAGCTCACGGTGCGCCGGGTGCTGGCGGTGCTCGGTGCCGGCGCTGTCTTGCTGGCTGTGCTGTTCCCCGGCGTGCCGCTCCACGTTTCCGCTTCGCCGTGGCTCCCATTGCATCTGGCGCTCGGCATCGCGTCGTATGGACTGTTCGGCGCCGCGGTCGTGCATGCATGGCTCATCAGCCGCGCAGAAAAACAGATTCGGCTGGCCGCCGATGCACAAGCCGGCGTGCCTTTGCTGACGCTGGAACGACTGACCTTCCGCTTCGTTACCGCGGGCTTCGTACTGCTCTCGGCGACGCTGCTGGCCGGCTTGCTCTTCAGCGAAACCTTGTACGGCCGTGCCTGGAAGTGGGACCACAAAACGGTGTTCTCCATCTTGGCTTGGTTCTGTTTCGCCGTGCTGTTGACGGGCCGCGCGCGCTTCGGCTGGCGCGGGCGCAAGGCACGTCGGGTGCTCTATGCGGGCGCGGCACTGCTGGTGCTGGCCTATGTAGGTTCGCGATTCGTACTCGAAGTGGTCTTGGGACGCGTGCCATGAAGTACCTGCTGGTTTTTATCGTTCTGTTCATCGCGATCTGGCTCTTTCGGAAGGGCCAGCGCGAAGAAGAACGCGAGGCCGCGCGCAAGACCCGGCCTGTCCCACCGAAAGCGCCGCCGACCGTCGGCGCGCCGCAGGCCATGCTCCGCTGCGCGCAGTGCGGGCTGCACCTGCCTGCCACGGACGCCATCGCCGGACCCGACGGCGTCTACTGCAGCGTCGCGCACCGACGGGCCGCCGAAAGCACGCGTTGAGCGACATGGCGCCCCTCCTCTGGTCCCGTGGCGAACCGGGAACAGACTGGGGCGGCCTCGAAATTGCCACGCGAGAAAGCTCTGCGTTGCTGCGCTTGTGGCGTGGCTTCATGACCGCACGCTACTTCGTCGCGGCCGTGCTGCTGGTGCTGCAGGTCATCACGCTGACGATCGGCCAGCCGGTGCATCGCGCCGCCATCGCGGTATCGATCGCGTACCTCGTTGCAACGCTACTGGGCTCACGCTACGCCCGATTCCAGCCGCCGATTCGCGGGATGGGCCCGACCTGGTTCGCGACCGTCGGCATCGATCTCGCGACCTTCACGCTGCTGCAGTTGCTGCAGATCGGCAGCATCAACTACACACCGCTGTTCGCGCTGCCCGTGTTGATGGGTGCGGTGCTGGGCACGGTATCGGTCGGCCTCGGGACCACCGCCGCAGTGACCTTGCTCCTGCTGGCAGACGCGGCCTGGAACTGGCTGCAGCAACCGTCCGATTCGTCCACTCGCTTCGTGCAGGCGGCGCTCACCGGCACCGGCCTGTTCGTGGTGGCGCTGCTGGCGCACGAACTCTCGCGCCGGCTGGCGCGCGAAGAGGCACTGGCGGTGCGCAATCGCAGTTCGGCGCAGATGCACGCGCAGGTCAACGACCTGGTCATCGAAACGCTGACCGAAGGCGTGCTGGTGATCGACAGCTTCGGCCGCGTGCATGCGGCCAATCCGGCGGCCGACGAGATCCTTGGGCAAGGGCTGGCCGGCATGGCGCTGCCCTTTCCCCTCGACACCCATCCGGCGTGGCAACCGCTGGCGGCACTGGCAGCTCAGACATTTTTGCGGCGCGCTCCGCAATCGCACGAGGTACCGGTAGCGCAAGTACAAGGCGCGCCGCGCGAGGTGCGCGTGCGCACACGCCTGACGCCGCCCAGCGAGCGCGGCTTCGACAGCCTGTGCGTGATGTTCCTGCAAGACCTGCGCGAACTCGAAGCCCGCATCCGCACCGAAAAACTGGCCGCGATGGGCCGTATGTCGGCTGCCGTCGCGCACGAAATCCGCAATCCGCTGGCAGCCATCACGCAAGCCAGCGGACTGCTGGCGGAAGACTTGGTCGACCCGGCCCACCGCAAGTTGACCAGCATGGTGCAGCACAACGCGCAGCGCCTCGCACGCATCGTCGACGACGTGCTCGATGTCGCACGCGCGCGCCAGCAACGCATCGAACCGCTCGGCGACATGGTCGAGCTCGACAGCACGGTGCGCATGCTTACCGAAGAATGGGTTCGCCAGTCGAAGCGCAACGGCGTGCTGGTGATGCTGGGAACCGGCGGCCGCGACGTGCGCTTCGACGCCGAACACCTCCGGCGCATTCTGGTAAACCTGCTCGACAACGCTGCGCGTTACGCCGGCGAGCGCGATGGCTCGATCCAGGTCAGCACGCTGGCCGATGGCCGCGACCGGGCGCATCTGCAAGTGTGGAGCGACGGCGCGCCGCTGGAGACGGCGGTGCAGAGGCATCTGTTCGAACCGTTCTTTTCGTCGGAGAGTCGCTCGAGCGGTCTCGGGCTGTTCATTTGCAGAGAGCTGTGCGAGCGGCACGGCGCGACGATCGGCTACGAGCGTCGCGCGCTTGCCGCGAACGGGCCGGAAGGCAACGATTTCTTCGTTTCGTTTGCACCGGCCGAAACGCGGCTGACACAATAGGCGGGTGAGCAACCCCACCCCATCGCCGACAGCGTCCGCGTCGCATGCGCAAAGCGCGCAACCCGCGCACATCCTCGTGGTCGACGACGAACCCGACCTGCGCACGCTCTACGAACTGACGCTGCTGCGCGAGGGTTACAAGGTCGACGCGGCCGGCAGCGTGGCCGAGGCGATGCAGCATCTGGCGACCGAGCGCTTCGATGCGGTGATCACCGACATGCGGTTGCCCGATGGGCTCGGCATGGAAATCCTGCAGCGCATCCAGAACGACCAGCGCAGCGAGCGATGCGTCGTCATGACGGCCTACGGCTCCGCCGAAAACGCCGTCGAGGCCTTGAAAGCCGGCGCCTTCGACTACCTCACCAAGCCGGTCGATCTGAAGCAATTTCGAGCCGTCGTGGCCTCTGCCGTCCAGCAACATGCGTCGCCGGTGAAGGTGGTGCGAACGGCAGCCAGCATCGATACGGGTGCAAGCAAATCGGCGGTCGTGGCTGCGAGCGGGTTGGCCGCGCTGGCCCGGCTGGTCGGCGATTCGGAACCGATGCGGATCGTCAAGTCGCGCATCGCCAAGGTCGCGCGCGGCATGGCGCCGGTGCTGGTGCGCGGCGAGTCGGGCACTGGCAAGGAACTGGTCGCGCGCGCCGTGCATGCGTGCAGCCAGCGCAGCGACGGGCCCTTCGTCGCAGTCAATTGCGGCGCCATTCCGGAGAACCTGCTCGAGGCAGAGTTCTTCGGCGCGCGCAAGGGCTCGTACACCGGCTCGTCGCAAGACCGTGATGGCTACTTTCAGGCGGCGCGTGGCGGCACCTTGTTTCTGGACGAGATCGGCGACCTGCCGATCGCCATGCAGTCGAAGTTGCTGCGCGCCATCCAGGAGCGCAACGTGCGGCCGATCGGCTCGACGCAGGAAGACGCGGTCGATGTGCGCATCGTCAGCGCGACGCACAAGGATCTGCACGCCGAGGTGCTGGCGAGCCGATTTAGGCAAGACCTTTTCTATCGGCTCAACGTGATCGAGATCGCGGTGCCTGCGCTGCGCGAGCGGCGCGAAGATCTGCCGGCGCTGTGCACCGCGCTGCTCGAACGCATCGCACACGAAGCCGGCATGCCGGTGCCGACGCTGTCGGCCGACGTGCTGCGCCGGCTCGCGCTGCATCCGCTGAACGGCAACGTGCGCGAGCTTGAAAACCTGTTGCATCGCGCCGTCGCGTTGAACGATGGCGATGAGCTGCATCTGGATCTGATGGGGTCTGATTCGGGACTGGCGAGCCTGGCTTCGATGACGAGTTCTGCGGCTTCGGGCACGGCCGATGTGGCGAACGATGCAGCAGGTGGTGCGCGCGTGGCGAGCACCGCTGATCTGCACGACGCCCCCATCGGCTCGAACAGCACGACATCGATGCCGCATGAAGCGAAGGCGCCGCCGCCCGCGGTGCCGTCCGACCTGCAGACCTATCTCGATCAACAGGAGCGTGAGATCCTCGTGCGCGCGCTGCATGAAAGCGGGTTCAATCGCACCGCAGCGGCGGCGCGACTTGGCTTGAGCCTGCGGCAGATCCGCTATCGCATTGCACGACTCGGCATTGCGACACCGAACGGCGACGATGGACATGGCGTCGCCATCGATGAATGAGGGGGTTGGCGTGGATGGTGCGGGGGATGGAATTGCGAACGGCGCAGCGATGTGGAACACAGGCTGGTACCGCTTTGCCAGGCAACTGCATTCGCCGAACTTCGGCCCACGCCCTGTCGGCGCGCAGATCGATCTGATCGTGCTGCATTCGATCAGCCTGCCACCTGCGCAATACGGCGGCGACGAGGTGCAGCAGCTCTTCACCAATCGCCTCGACTGGGACGCACACCCGTACTTCAAGAGCATCCGCGGCGTCGAGGTGTCGTCGCATTTTTATGTGCGGCGCGACGGCGAACTCTGGCAGTTCGTCAGCTGCGACGACCGTGCCTGGCACGCAGGTCCATCGGCATGGCGCGGCCGCACCAACTGCAACGACGATTCGATCGGCATCGAGCTCGAAGGGCTCGAAGGTGCGCTCTTCGAAGACGCGCAATACGAGGCGCTTGCCGGCCTCTGCCCCGCCATCGCACAGCACTATCCGATCGCCTTCGTCGCCGGCCATGAACACATTGCACCCGGACGCAAACAAGACCCGGGGCCAGGCTTCGCATGGCGGCGTCTGCGCGACGCAACGGGTTGGAAAAAAGATATGTTTCCCGAGGTCGCCATCGGACCTTGATATCGCACTGCAAACATGGCGCGCGGCGCTCTTTCGCATCGCAGCAACCATGCGGTTCGCAGATGCAAAAGCGGTCGAAAACCGCATGGTTGCTGGGTTGGAATAACGTAGGGCAGCAACCACGCCGCACGCCCGGCATCTACGACGCCACGCACACCGCAAAGCGACAAGATGTGCAGTTTTTCACAAACATTGAAGTTCGTCGAAAACACTACATCTAGTGGTTGTAGGCCCCTCAGACCCTAGATATAGTGTGCCGTCTGGAACAAATGCCTGAATGGCTCCGGAATCGAACGCCGACCACCGATGTCCGCGTCCCCAACAAGAATTGCCAACCGAGGATCGAATGCAAACAGCTCAGAACACACCGTCCGCATCACGCAACGCGCTATCTACCAACGGCAGCCCCAACGCCACCAGCAGCGCTCGCGACACCGCCGGATCGCCCGCCGGCAATGCGCTCGCGCACTACCAGATCATTCGCCGCAACGGCGCGGTGGTCCCGTTCGAACCGAACAAGATCGCCATCGCGATGATGAAGGCCTTTCTCGCCGTGCACGGCACGCAAGGCGCGGCGTCTGCCAGCGTGCGCGAAACCGTCGACGGCCTTACGCAAGCGGTCGTGCGCGCCATGGTGCGCTCGCGTCCGGGCGGCGGCACCTTCCACATCGAAGACGTGCAGGACTCGGTCGAACTCGGCCTGATGCGCGGCGGTCATCATGAAATCGCGCGTGCCTATGTGCTGTACCGCGAACGCCGCACGCAAGAGCGCGCCAAGCAAGGTGCGCAAGACGCGCCGGTCGCGCCGATCATCCATGTGCTCGACCGTGGCGAGCGTGTCGCGCTCGACCTGAACGAGCTCAAGGGCCTGATCGAGTCCGCCTGCGAAGGTCTGGGCGACAGCATCACTGCGGCACCGATCCAGGCCGAGACGATGCGGAACCTCTACGACGGCGTGCCGCTCGACGAGGTTTACAAGGCATCGATCCTGGCAGCCCGCACGCTGATCGAAAAAGACCCGGACTACACGTTCGCCACCGCGCGCCTGCTGCTGCATACGATCTTCAAAGAAATTCTCGGCCGCGAAGTGATGCCGGTCGAGCGCTCGCAAGCCTACGTCGACTACTTTCCGCAGTTCATTAAGAAGGGCGTCGACAACGAACTGCTCGACGAGAAGCTGCTGCAGTACGACTTGCCCCGCCTGGGCGCCGCGCTCAAGGCTGAGCGCGACCTGCAGTTCGACTACCTCGGCCTGCAAACGCTGTACGACCGCTACTTCCTGCACATCCGCAAAGACCGCATCGAACTGCCGCAGGCGTTCTTCATGCGCGTTGCGATGGGTCTGTCGCTCGGCGAAATCGACCGCGAAGCGCGCGCCATCGAGTTCTACGAAGTGCTGTCGTCTTTCGACTTCATGTCGAGCACGCCGACGCTGTTCAACGCCGGCACGCTGCGCTCGCAACTGTCGAGCTGCTATCTGACGACAGTGCCCGACGACCTCGACGGCATCTACGAATCGATCAAGGAAAACGCGCTGCTGTCGAAGTTCGCCGGCGGCTTGGGCAACGATTGGACCCGCGTTCGTGCACTCGGCAGCCACATCAAGGGCACCAATGGCGAATCGCAAGGCGTCGTGCCTTTCCTGAAGGTGGTCAACGACACCGCTGTCGCGGTGAACCAGGGCGGCAAGCGCAAGGGCGCTGTCTGCACATACCTCGAAACCTGGCACCTCGACATCGAGGAGTTCCTGGAACTGCGCAAGAACACCGGCGACGATCGCCGCCGCACGCACGACATGAACACCGCCAACTGGATCCCCGACCTCTTCATGCGCCGCGTGATGGAAAAGGGCACCTGGACGCTGTTCTCGCCCAACAACGTGCCCGACCTGCACGACCTCTTCGGCGCCGACTTCGAGCGCGCCTACGTCGCTTACGAAGAACGGGCAGCCCGCGGCGACATCAAGCCGAGCCGCACGCTGCCGGCCGCCGACTTGTGGCGAAAGATGCTCACGATGCTGTTCGAAACCGGACACCCGTGGATCACCTTCAAGGACGCGTGCAACGTGCGCTCGCCGCAGCAGCACGCGGGCGTCGTGCACTCCTCGAACCTCTGCACAGAGATCACGCTCAACACCAGCGACACCGAGACCGCTGTCTGCAATCTGGGTTCGGTGAACCTGCTGCAGCATCTGAAAGACGGCAAGGTCGACCATGAGAAGCTGAAGCGCACGATCTCGACCGCGATGCGCATGCTCGACAACGTGATCGACATCAATTACTACGCCGTCAAGAAGGCGCGTGACTCCAATTTGCGCCATCGTCCGGTCGGCCTGGGCGTGATGGGCTTCCAGGATGCGCTGTATGAGTTGCGGATTCCGTACGCTTCGCAAGAAGCCGTCGAATTTGCAGACGTGTCGATGGAAGCCATCTGCTACCACGCGTACTGGGCATCGACCGATCTCGCCAAGGAGCGCGGCAAGTACTCGAGCTACAAGGGCTCGCTGTGGGACAAGGGCGTGCTGCCGATCGACACGCTCGACCTGCTCGAAAAAGCACGTGGCGGCTACGTCGAAGTCGACCGCTCGACCACGCTCGACTGGGACGCGTTGCGTCAGAAGATCAAGACCGACGGCATGCGCAATTCGAACTGCACGGCCATCGCTCCGACCGCGACCATCTCGAACATCATCGGCGTCGACGCATCGATCGAGCCTTGCTTCGGCAACCTGTCGGTCAAGTCGAACCTGTCGGGCGAGTTCACCGTCATCAATCACTATCTGGTGCGCGACCTGAAGCGTCTCGGTTTGTGGGACGACGTGATGGTCATGGACCTGAAGCACTTCGATGGCTCGCTGCGTCCGATCGATCGCGTGCCGCAAGACATCAAGGCGCTCTACGCCACCGCCTTCGAAGTCGAAACGACGTGGCTGGTCGAAGCCGCCTCGAGGCGCCAGAAGTGGATCGACCAGGCGCAGTCGCTCAACATCTACATGGCCGGTGCATCGGGCAAGAAGCTCGACGACACGTACAAGCTCGCATGGTTGCGTGGCCTGAAGACGACCTACTACCTCCGCACCCAGAGCGCGACGCACGCTGAAAAATCGACGGTGCAATCCGGTCGTCTCAATGCTGTGTCGTCGGGCAGCACGAGCAGCGAAGCATCGTCGAACATGTCATCGAGCATGTCGGGTGCATCAGGCTTGAGCGCACTCGATGCTGCTGCACTCGCTGCGCAATTGCAGTTGAGTTCGATGCCGCAAACCGACATCGCGTTTTGCGGTGTGGACGATCCGACGTGCGAAGCATGTCAATGAAGCGCGTTTGATGTTCGCGGCATCGCCTGACATCACAACGCGATGCATGTGAGCAACATAACGACGAGATAAATGGAGCGCGATGTGAACGAGCACTTTCCAACTTACATCGTTGCTCTGATAATTTGAGTATTGGATTTTTCTATGTTGACCTGGGACGAAGAAGTCAAGCCCTCCTTGCCAAAGGACATGCAACAAGGATTGCAGCACTCACCGAAAAGCGGCGCATTGAATGCACGCTCGATGGAGGCGCCGACGCCGAAAATTGCACCGGCCATCTCTGCTGCAACATCGTCGGTCGCTGCGTCATTTGTCGCGTCAGCCGCCGCTCCGGTCGCACGCCGCGTGCGGGCCGACGACAAACGAATCATCAACGGTCAAACCGACGTCAACCAGCTCGTGCCCTTCAAGTACAAATGGGCGTGGGAAAAGTACCTGGCCTCTTGCGCCAATCACTGGATGCCTCAGGAAGTGAACATGACGCGAGACATCGCGTTGTGGAAAGACCCGAACGGCCTGACCGAAGACGAGCGCCGCATCGTGAAGCGCAACCTCGGCTTCTTCGTGACCGCCGACTCGCTCGCCGCCAACAACATCGTGCTGGGCACGTATCGGCATATCACCGCGCCGGAGTGCCGCCAGTTCTTGCTGCGCCAAGCCTTCGAAGAAGCGATCCACACGCACGCGTACCAGTACATCGTCGAGTCGCTCGGTCTGGACGAGAGCGAGATCTTCAACGCCTACAACGAAGTGCCTTCGATCCGCGAGAAGGACCAGTTCCTGATCCCGTTCATCGAAGCCATCAGCGATCCGCTTTTCAAGACCGGCACGCACGAGACCGACCAGACCCTGCTCAAGTCGCTCATCGTGTTCGCATGCCTGATGGAGGGTTTGTTCTTCTACGTCGGCTTTACGCAGATTCTGGCGCTGGGTCGCCAGAACAAGATGACCGGCGCCGCCGAGCAGTACCAGTACATCCTGCGCGACGAGTCGATGCACTGCAACTTCGGCATCGACCTGATCAACCAGCTCAAGCTCGAGAACCCCAGCCTCTGGAACAGCGAGTTCAAGGCCGAGATCAAGGCTCTCTTCATGACGGCCGTCGAGCTCGAATACAAGTACGCCGAAGACACCATGCCGCGTGGTGTGCTCGGCATGAACGCCTCCATGTTCAAGGGCTACCTGCGCTACATCGCCAACCGGCGTGCACAGCAGATCGGCCTCGAGACGCTCTTCCCGAACGAAGAAAATCCGTTCCCCTGGATGAGCGAAATGATTGACCTGAAGAAAGAGCGAAATTTCTTCGAGACCCGCGTCATCGAATACCAATCGGGTGGTGCGCTGTCGTGGGATTGAATTTTTTCGATAAGAATAAATGAGTTCAAGAATTGCTTTCGCCGCCGATCACGCCATAGAGCGCGGCACGGACGAAAGCGCAGGTGTTCATGGTGCTGGGCTTGATCCAACACCATGAATCGCTTCACGTTCACAAGCGGACGCGAAGTGCTTCAAGAGGTTGATTTTTCAACTTGATCAAGGAGAAATAGAAATGGCAACTGCAAAGAAAGCGCCGGCTAAGAAAGCCGCTGCAAAGAAGGCTCCGGCAAAGAAGGTCGTGGCTGCTAAGAAGGCTCCCGCCAAGAAGGTAGCCGCGAAGAAGGTAGCAGCCAAGAAGGCTCCGGCCAAAAAGGTCGCTGCCAAGAAGGCTCCAGCAAAGAAGGCCCCGGCTAAAAAAGTAGCAGCCAAGAAGGCTCCGGCCAAAAAAGTCGCTGCTAAGAAGGCCCCGGCTAAGAAGGCTGCCGCCAAGAAGGCTCCTGCGAAAAAGGCAGCTGCGAAGAAGGCCCCTGCCAAGAAGGCTCCTGCGAAAAAGGCCGCGGCTAAAAAGACCGCTGCCAAGAAAGCAGCGAAAAAGCCCGCTGCCAAGCCTGCCCCTGCTGCGAAACCTGCGCCCGCCAAGAAGGCAGTCGCCAAGGCTCCTGCAAAGGCAGCAGTAGCGCCCGCTCCTGCGCCCGCCGCGCAGACGACGCTGAACCCTCAGGCTGCATGGCCGTTTCCGACGGCCAGCAAGCCCTGAGTCGGTCAGCGGCCTTAAGGCAAAAAGCCCGGCACCTCACGGTGTCGGGCTTTTTTTTTCGCTCAGCGAAGGAGCGCTGACGAATACGCTTTCAGAGGCCGAGCGCCTTCAAGTCGATCTGGTAGTTCTGCGGCCCGCGTTGCGCGATCTTGAGCGCACCGATCTGGTTGCCCAGCGCTGCACACCGGGTGAGATCCCACCCTTGTTCCAGCCCGAACAACAACGCACCGCGCCACGCGTCGCCGCAACCCGTGGGGTCGACAACTGCCTCAGGCTTGACGGCCGGAACATGCATCTTCTGCCCGTCGACCCATACATCGCAACCCTCGGCGCCAAGCGTGACCACCAGCCCGCGCGCGCGACGCGAGATGTCTGCCTCACTCCAGCCGGTGCGGTCGCTCAGCATCTTGCCTTCGTAGTCGTTCACGGTGACCCAGTCGGCCTGCTCGATGAACCGTGCCAGCTCATCTCCGTTGAACATCGGCAACCCCTGGCCCGGATCGAACACGAAGGGAATGCCGGCTTGTTTGAACTGCTCTGCATGCTGCAGCATCGCGTCACGTCCATCGGGCGAGATGATGCCGATACGGATGTCATCGCGTGCCGCGATCTTGTTGAGATGGGCTTGCTGCATTGCGCCAGGATGAAAGGCCGTGATCTGGTTGTTGGCCATGTCGGTCGTGATGAAGCATTGCGCGGTGTAGGTGTCGGAGAGTTCGCGAACGAACTCCGTGCCGATGCCCAACCCCTTGAATCGGGCGACGTAGTCGGCGCCGTCACTGCCCACCGTAGCCATCGGCAATGCCGTGCCACCCAGTGCGTTGAGGCTGTAGGCGATGTTGCCCGCACAGCCGCCGAAGTCACGCCGGAGCGCCGGCACCAGGAACGACACGTTGAGGATGTGCAACTGATCAGGAAGGATCTGGTCGGCGAACCGACCTTCGAACGTCATGATGGTGTCGAACGCAAGGGAACCGCAAATCACTGCTGCCATGGGTAAACCGTTGTTAGGAAGGAAAAAAGGAGAAAAGAAGTCGGCGCCGCTCGGCCGCTTCAGGGATAAAAAGCCACCAGACGGTAACCAGCCACCGGCGGCAGACTCGCAGCTTGGGCAGCGTCGAGCGCCAGCGGCATCGACGCCACGCGTTCGCCACGCGCGGCCAGCTCTGCCGGGGCGCCGAAGTCGGCTGGCAGCAACACTCGCCGGATCACCGCCTGCTCCTGCGTGTCGAGCAGCGAGAGTTCGATGGCCGGCATCGCGAGCGGCACCGACGCGGCGTTGCGCAAGGTGAAGCTGAGCCGATAGCCGTCGCCGACCTTCTCACGGGCAAATGCAGCGCCATCGATCGTGATATCGCCGATCTGACGCAGTGCCGACAGTTGGCAACCGGTGATGGCACACACACCGCTCATCAGCGGCCGCATGCCGGGCTGTCTCGCAACGATGGCGTCGCGCTCCTGGTGCAAGACCTGCACCGTCAGCAACAGCACGCCCAGCACGATGCCTGCGACAAGCAATGCGCGTCCTTTGACGCCACGCCAGAAAGCCGGTGCCGAGGCGGCACGAAGAAGGCCGGGCAAGGTGACGCCTTCGGAGCCGGTCACCGGTGCACTCTCTGCGGTCGCCGACATGACGACCAGCGGCATCGCATCGCTTTCGGACTGAACCAGCGGCATCGGGTTGGAGTCCTGCGCGGCAGCATTCTTTTCGCGCGAACGCGCGATCTTGGCGGCCTTGTCGCGCGCGCGTCGCAACGCCTTCTGAAACTGCACCTGGCTCGCGTTGTCCGCTTGCTCCATGAGATGCGACGGCACGATCAAGGAAGATTTAATCGTCGGTTCGTCGCCGTTGTTGTCGAACTGCGGCGTGACCACTTGCGGCCACGGTTCGTCCGCCACCAACCCGATCGACGGCAGGCCGGGCAACGTGCGCGGCAGCACGATGGCACCGGCATGCAATGAGGGCTTGAAGGCCGCCGGCTCTGCGCTCCGGGCCGGCTTGGAGAGGTTGAGTTCGTAGGCGGGCATCGGCATGGGCATAGGCCGACCCTCGAACACGGTCTCCGAGCTATACGCCACGACATACGGCTGGCGATCTTCTTCCGGGGCTTCGCCGGAAGGGTCCAGTTCGCGCGACGGGTCGGACTCATGTCCTTCCTCTGCTTCATCTGCCTCGACTTCATCTACGTCGTCGTCGTCGAAGTCGGGTTCGGGCATCTCGAGCGGCGCGGGCGCCGATGCGACGGGCTCCGGCAGAGGCTCGTCATCGAAGAAATCCGCATCGTCTGAAAGCGGCGGCGGCGATGGCACGGACGCCGCCGAGTCTGGCACTGCAGGCACAACGGGCACAGAAGCTGCAGGCTCAGGCAACTCTTGCAGATCGAGCGACGCATCGAACACATGGCTGCAACGACCGCAGCGCACCCATCCGTCGGAGATCCGCAATTGATCCTTCACCACCTTGAAGGTGGTCGCGCAGGAGGGGCAACGGGTGACGAGGCTCATGTCGCGCGAATTGTAGGGTCGCACCCCGCGCACCGGAAGCTCAGGTGCGCGCCGTCATCAGGATCCAGCCGTCTTCGCTGTCGCTGACCGTGAGTTCGACGTAAGGCGCGTAGGCCGCCTTCAGCTCGTCTGCCTGCCGCTCCAGGATGCCTGCGAGCACCAGCGCGCCACCCGGCGCAATTCGCCCGCACAGCAGCGGCGCCAGCACCTTGAGGGGCGTGGCGAGGATGTTGGCGAGCACGGTCTGATAGCGACCATCGACAGCGTCGGGCAATCCGGTCTTCAACTGGACGCCGTTGGCTTCGGCATTGAGCCGGGTCGAAGTCACGGCCGCCTCGTCGATGTCGACGGCATCGATGTCTGTCGCGCCGTACTTGGCCGCGCCGATGGCGAGGATGCCAGAACCGCAGCCGTAGTCGAGGACGCGCTGGCCCTCGAGGCCACCGCGGGTCGCGATCCAGCGCAGACACATACGCGTGGTCGGGTGCGTGCCGGTGCCGAAAGCCAGGCCCGGGTCGAGCCGGATCACTTTGCTGGCTTGCGCCGGAGGCTCGTGCCAAGTCGGTACGATCCAGAAGTCGGGCGTGATCTCGACCGGGGCGAACTGCGATTGCGTAAGGCGCACCCAATCCTGGTCCGGTACTGCGCCGATACCCAGCACCTCGCAACCGCCAAAGAAATCCTGCGGTGTGAGCACTGCGACCGCCTCGTGCGCCAACGCCTCGGTATGGAACAGCGCCATCACGCGGGAGCGCTGCCATCCTTCTTTCGGCGGCGGCATGCCGGGTTCGCCGAACAACGCCTGTTCGGCATCGGTCGCCGCGTCTGCATCTTCAACAGACACGCTGAGCGCATCGAGCACGTCGAGCGCATCGCTGACCGACTCGACACCACTTTCAGGGACCAGCAAACGCAGCTCGAACATGGACGTCACCGGCCGGCTCAGCGCTTATGCGCCGCGAGCCACTCTTCGAGGTAGTGGATGTTGGTGCCGCCCGCCATGAACTTGGCGTCGACCATCAATTCGCGGTGCAGCGGAATGTTGGTGTTGATGCCCTCGACCACCGTCTCGTTGAGGGCCGTGCGCATGCGCGCCATGGCCTGCTCGCGCGTGTCGCCGAACGTGATGATCTTGCCGATCATCGAGTCGTAGTTCGGCGGCACGAAGTAGTTCGTGTAGACGTGCGAATCGACCCGCACGCCGGGGCCACCGGGCGGGTGCCACATCGTGATGCGGCCTGGCGAAGGCGTGAACTTCCACGCGTCCTCGGCGTTGATGCGGCACTCAATAGCATGGCCGCGCATCTGGATCTGACGCTGGGTAAACGGAAGCTTTTCGCCTGCGGCCACCATGATTTGCGTCTTGACGATGTCGATGCCGGTAGTGAACTCGGTTACCGGATGCTCGACCTGCACCCGCGTGTTCATTTCAATGAAATAGAACTCGCCGTTTTCATATAGAAACTCGAAGGTGCCGGCGCCGCGATAGCCGATCTTCTTGCAGGCCGCTGCGCAACGTTCACCGATCTTCTCGATGAGCTTGCGAGGAATGCCCGGTGCCGGCGACTCTTCAATCACCTTTTGGTGGCGCCGCTGCATCGAACAATCACGCTCACCGAGATAGACCGCGTTTTTATACTTGTCGGCCAGGATCTGGATCTCGACGTGCCGCGGATTCTGGAGAAATTTCTCCATGTAGACCGCCGGATTGCTGAAAGCAGCACCCGCCTCGGCCTTGGTCATCTGAATGGCGTTGATCAGTGCCGCTTCGGTGTGCACCACGCGCATACCGCGCCCGCCGCCACCGCCCGAAGCCTTGATGATGACCGGATAGCCCACCGCACGCGCAATGCGCTTGTTCGTGGCCGCGTCGTCCGACAGTTCGCCTTCCGAGCCGGGCACGCAAGGCACCCCCGCCTTGATCATGGACTGCTTGGCCATGACCTTGTCACCCATGGTCCGGATGTTTTCTGGCGTTGGGCCGATGAACTGAAACCCGCTCTGCTCGACGCGTTCGGCAAAGTTCGCGTTCTCGCTCAAAAAGCCGTAGCCCGGATGAATCGCCTCGGCGTCGGTGACTTCGGCCGCCGAAATGATGGCCGGCATATTGAGATAGCTCAGCGCCGATGCCGCCGGGCCGATGCACACCGCTTCCTGCGCCAGCTTGACGTACTTGGCCTCGCGATCGGCTTCGGAATAGACCATGACGGCCTTGATGCCCATCTCGCTGCAGGCGCGCTGAATACGCAGCGCGATCTCGCCGCGGTTGGCGACCAGAATCTTCTTGAACATGGTCACTCGATGATGAACAGCGACTGTCCGTACTCGACTGCCTGGCCGTTTTCCCCAAGGATCTGCGTGACAGTGCCCGACTTGTCGGCTTCGATCTCATTCAGGATCTTCATGGCCTCGATGATGCAGACGGTGTCGCCTTCATTCACTTTGCTGCCGATTTCCACGAAAGCGGCGGCACCCGGGCTGGACGAGCGGTAGAAGGTGCCGACCATCGGAGATTTGATCGCGTGGCCAACTGGCGCTGCTTCCGCTGGCGCCGCAGGAATCGCTGGTGCAGCAGGCGCATGAGCAACTGCTGCGGACGGTGCTGCCATGGCCTGCACGTATTGAACCGGTGCGGGTTCACCGCCTTTGACGATGCGAACCTTGCCTTCTGCTTCGGTGATCTCTAGTTCGGAAATGTTGGATTCAGACACCAGATCGATCAGTGTCTTCAGTTTGCGCAGGTCCATGGGGCTCCATTGCCGGCGGGGCCGGTCATTCGGGAAATCAACTCGCCTGGAATCGGTGTAGTGCGTGTAATAGCAACTTATTACCGACTACTGGCAGCTACGTCAGTCTATTCCAGCGATTCGCGACGTCAGCGCGTCGGGCTCGCCGTCGGCCGGCCGCATTCTAACCGTGAACATATGCACGCCGCCATGCCTCCAGGTCAGCGGGCTCGAGCTTTCCCATTTTCCGCGCGGCGACTTTTCCATCGGCCTGCACCACCAAGGTGAAGGGCAACCCACCGCCCGTGTTGCCCAACAGCTTGACCAGTTCGGTGCCTTCAAGACCAGCCAATCCGACCGGAAAGCTCACCGGCGTCTTTTCCAGAAACTTGCGCACTGAACTTGGCTGATCGATTGCCAATCCGATCACTTGCCACCCTGATGTCGCATGATCGCGAAAGAAACGATCGACCATCGGCAGCTCCTCGACGCAGGGCGGACACCAGGTCGCCCAGAAATTGACCAGCAGTGGCTTGCCCCGAAGGTCGGCCAGTTTGAGTTCTCCGCCTTCAGGCCGCGTGAAGCTGCGAGACCAAAAGGCCGGGTCGCCCTCGTCGACGCTCCCTGCAGCGCTGGCCGCACTGGCATCATGTTTCACCCATGCGCCACCGACACCCGCGCCGGCAGCCACTACCGCCACGCCACCGTAGAGCCAGCGTCGCCGGCTCAAATCCGTGTTCATCCCGAATCCTTTTCAATGAGGCGCCGCAATGCCGTCACGTCGCCACGCGGCGTACGCCCCTGCGCATCCGGCTTCAGTGCGCCGCGCAAGTCGTCGAGATCGTAGACCAGCAGGTGCACGCCGATGTCTTCGCCAAGTGCAAGGCTCGACGCGTGCACGCTGAGCGCCTCGACTTGCTCGCCGTGAAAGCCGGTAACCGTGCGGGGCTGGTAGTCGACGTGATGGTCGATCAGCGCGATCTCGGCCGACTTGGAATCGTCGCAGAAAAGCTGGACATAAATATCCGAAAGGCGCGTTGCCGTACCGTGCCACACCGCACCACCTATGTGCGGACGGAAAGCCGACATGCGCTCCATCCATTCCAGTGCCAGCATGCGCAACGCATGGAGCTCTTTGGGCTGCGTATCGGCGCAAAAGAGCTGGATGTAGTCACGGACCTCGACCTCGACCTCGTCGTTGTTGGGCAGCGAAGTCCGGTTCGGCAAACCCATCTCGCGCAAGGCACGACGTTTGGCCGGCCCGTACTCCAGCCCCTCCTCGACGACGAGGCGGGCCGCGGTCGCTGCGATTTCGCGCTTGGACATGTCCATCGAATCATTTTGCCCGGAGAGTGTCATTTGAAGAAGCCCCGAAGAAGCCCCGCAGATGCGCTGCGAGCGCCGTCCATAAAATCAGTCGATGCACATTCACATTCTCGGCATCTGCGGCACCTTCATGGGCGGTGTGGCCGCCTTGGCGCGCGAAGCCGGTCACCGCGTGACGGGCTGCGACGCCGGCGTCTATCCGCCAATGAGCGACCAGTTGCGGGCGCTCGACATCGATCTCATCGAAGGATTTTCGGCCGACCAACTGGCGCTGGCGCCCGACATGTTCGTGGTCGGCAACGTCGTTTCACGGGCTCGACTGGCCGACGGCACGCCGAAGTTTCCGTTGATGGAAGCAATCCTCGACGCCGGTTTGCCCTATACGAGCGGCCCGCAATGGCTCGCTGAAAACGTGCTGCAGGGCCGCCATGTGCTGGCGGTGGCGGGCACGCACGGCAAGACCACGACCACGTCGATGCTGGCGTGGATTCTCGATCGCGCAGGCAGGGCGCCGGGCTTTCTCGTGGGCGGTGTGCCGCTCGATTTCGGTGTGTCGGCACGCCTGGGCTCGAACTTGCCCTTTGTCATCGAAGCCGATGAATACGACACCGCGTTTTTCGATAAACGCAGCAAGTTCGTTCATTACCGACCGCGCACCGCCATCTTGAACAACCTGGAGTTCGACCACGCCGACATCTTCGATGACCTCGCGGCGATCGAGAGGCAGTTTCATCACCTCGTTCGGACGGTGCCGAGCACTGGCCGCGTGGTGGTGAATGCAACCGAAGACAGCCTGCAGCGCGTGCTGGCGCAAGGCTGCTGGAGCGAGGTCGCACGCTTCGGCGGTGCGATCGGCACCGTGCGCAGCGCGGGCGTGCGGGCCGAGTGGCAGGCCGACGGCGAGCACAGCGCTTTCGACGTGCGCCGCCATGGCGAAGTCGTCGGGCGCGTCGAATGGGAACTGTCGGGGCTGCACAACCAGATGAATGCGCTGGCCGCCATCGCCGCCGCCGAGCATGTCGGCGTACCGCCGACCGACGCCGCGGCCGCGCTCGGGACCTTCCATAACGTGCGGCGCCGCATGGAATTGCGCGGCGTGGTCGCGCGCGCGGGTGGCGACATCCATGTCTACGACGACTTCGCGCACCATCCCACCGCCATTCGAACCACTCTCGACGGCCTGCGTCGTCAGCTGGACATTCATGGCAAGACCGGTGAGCGCATCGTCGCGGCCTTCGAGCCACGCAGCAACACCATGAAGCTGGGGACCATGTCGTCGCAGCTGCCGTGGAGTCTCGAAGCCGCCGATCTTGCTTTCTGCCACACCGCCGGACTCGACTGGGATGCGGCCGCAGCACTCGCGCCGCTCGGCAACCGAGCTCGCGTGGTCGGCTCGATCGATCCCTTGGTGGCACAAATCGTCTCCGCCGTACGACCCGGCGATCACATCGTCTGCATGAGCAATGGCGGATTCGGCGGCGTGCACGACAAATTACTGGCCGCGCTGCGGGCCGCTGCATGACGCTGACCCGCGCGCAGCAGCTGATTGAAGCGCTGCAGTTGCAGCCACACCCGGAAGGCGGCTGGTATCGCGAGACGTTTCGCTCCGGCGCAGTGTCGACACCGGTCGATGGCCGCCCGCCGCGCAGCGCGCTGACGGCCATTTATTTCATGCTCGAGGCCCATCAGCATTCGCGTTGGCACCGCGTGCTGTCCGACGAAGTCTGGGTGTTCCTGGAAGGCGTGCCGCTGGCACTGTGGACTTGCGACGCCAACTTGCGAACCGCGCCTGCGCACGTGCGTTTGGGCGCCATCGATGTCCACGGCACCCGCCCGCAGCATGTGGTGCCAGCTGGTCAGTGGCAGGCGGCGCGGCCCATCGTGAGCCACGCGGCGGGGGACTACACGCTGGTCGCCTGCACGGTCGCGCCGGGCTTCGACTTCGCCGATTTCTCGTTCATGGCCGGAGACGGCGACGAAGCCGCGGCCATGCGCCACCATTGGCCCGACCTCGCCGACCTGATCTAGCTTGATCCGGTCGAGGTCGGATCGATCTTGAGAGTCCGATCAGCCGCGACGCGACTTGACCGCCTGCGACAGCGTCTCGAGTACGCCAACCGAATCATCCCAGCCGATGCAGGCATCGGTGATGCTTTTGCCGTATTCGAGCCCGGCCAACTCGTCCTTGCCGGGCGTGAACTTCTGGGCGCCGGGCTGCAGATGGCTTTCGATCATCAGACCGAACACCTGGCTGGAACCGCCCGACACCTGGCCCGCGATGTCGGCGGCGACGTCGATTTGTTTCTGGTGCTGCTTGGAACTGTTGGCATGGCTGCAATCGACCATCAAGGTGGGCGGCAGGCCGGCCGCCATGAGGTCGGCGCAGGCCGCCGTCACGCTGGCGGCGTCGTAGTTAGGCGCCTTGCCGCCACGCAAGATCACATGGCAATCGCGATTGCCGTTGGTCTGCACGATCGCGACCTGGCCGTTTTTGTGCACCGACAAAAAGTGATGGCCGCGCGCCGCCGCCTGAATGGCGTCCGTCGCAATACGAATGTTGCCGTCCGTTCCGTTCTTGAAACCGATCGGTGCCGACAAGCCCGATGCCAGCTCGCGATGCACCTGGCTCTCCGTCGTGCGTGCGCCGATCGCGCCCCAGGCGATCAGATCGCCGATGTATTGCGGCGAGATCACGTCGAGAAACTCGCTGCCCGCAGGCAGACCGAGCCGGTTGATGTCGATCAGCAACTGCCGCGCGATCCGCAGGCCTTCGTCGATCCGAAAGCTCTCGTCGAGGTACGGGTCGTTGATGAGCCCTTTCCAGCCGACCGTGGTGCGCGGCTTTTCGAAGTAGACGCGCATCACGATCTCCAGCGTTCCGGCGTACTTCAGACGCTGCGCCTGCAGCCGCTTGGCGTACTCGAGCGCTGCGACCGGATCGTGAATGGAACACGGACCCATGACCACCAGCAGCCGGTCGTCCTTGCCAGCCATGATGTTGTGAATGTTGCGCCGCGTGTCGGCAATGAGCGTTTCGGTCGCGGTGCCGCTGATCGGGAAAAAGCGGATCAGATGTTCTGGAGGGGGCAGCACGTTGATGTCCTTGATGCGTTCGTCGTCGGTCTTGCTGGTCTTTTCGACGGTCGCATACCAGCTGTCGCTGGGTCGGGCGGTAGGAAGGGTCATCGTGGGCTCCTGATCTGAAGTCTTGATTGAAAAACGAGGGGCACAAAAAAACCGCCGGGGCGTGAGCGCCGGCGGTCTTGGAGGGGTGTACGTTTGCTTTACGCGCTCGCCTCTGGGCCGCCGGAGATCCGGAACCAAAAGTACGAAAAATAGAATACGGCGCGCAAAGACATGGAGCCGCAATGTAGCACAGGGTTTTTCAGAACGACGCGACGCTGGCGCGTCAGGCCGTGCCACCGACCGTGAGCCCATCGATGCGCAACGTCGGCTGGCCGACGCCGACCGGCACGCTCTGGCCTTCCTTGCCGCAGGTGCCGACACCCGAGTCCAGCGCCATGTCATCGCCGATCATCGTGACGCGTGTGAGTGCGTCAGGGCCGTTGCCCACGATGGTCGCGCCCTTCACCGGGTACTGGATCTTGCCGTTCTCGACCCAGTAAGCCTCGCTCGCCGAAAAGACGAACTTGCCGCTAGTGATGTCGACCTGGCCGCCGCCGAAGTTGGTGGCGTACAGACCCTTCTTGATGCTGGCAACGATCTCCTTCGGGTCCTTGTCGCCGCCAAGCATGTAGGTGTTGGTCATGCGCGGCATCGGCACATGCGCGTAGCTTTCGCGGCGGCCGTTGCCGGTGGGCTTGACCTTCATCAGGCGCGCGTTCATCGAATCCTGGATGTAACCCTTCAGGATGCCGTCTTCGATCAGCACGTTGCGCTGGCTGGCGTTGCCTTCGTCGTCGACATTGAGCGAGCCGCGGCGATCGGCGATGGTGCCGTCGTCGAGCACGGTCACACCCTTGGCCGCCACGCGCTCGCCGATGCGGCCCGAGAACGCGCTCGATCCCTTGCGGTTGAAGTCGCCTTCGAGCCCGTGGCCAATGGCCTCGTGCAGCAGGATGCCGGGCCAGCCCGGGCCGAGCACGACGGTCATTTCACCGGCCGGTGCGGGCCGAGCTTCGAGATTGGTGAGCGCCGCCTTGACGGCTTGGTCGACATATTCGGCGATGTGTTCGTCGTCGAAGTAAGCGAGCCCGAAGCGCCCGCCACCGCCGCCGGAGCCGATTTCGCGGCGGCCGTTCTGCTCCGCGATCACAGTCACAGAGAGACGCACCAGTGGGCGAACATCGGCCGCCAGCGTGCCGTCGGCGCGTGCCACAAGCACTACGTCGTATTCGCTTGCGAGTCCGGCCATGACCTGCGCAATGCGCGGATCGCGCGAGCGCGCCAGCTTTTCGACTTTGCCGAGCAAGGCCACCTTCGTCGCGCTGTCGAGCGTGGAGATCGGGTCGACGCCAGCGTAGAGCGAGCGGCTCGATGCGACCTTGCGGGAAGGCGTCTTGGCGCGACCCGTACGGCCCGAGGCTGAGATCGAACGCACGGTGCGCGCCGCGTCGAGCAGCGACGCTTCTGAAATGTCGTCCGAGTACGCGAACGCGGTTTTTTCACCGCTGACTGCTCGCACGCCGACGCCCTGGTCGATGCTGAAGCTGCCGGTCTTGACGATGCCTTCTTCCAGGCTCCAACCTTCGCTGCGGGTGTACTGAAAGTAGAGATCGGCGTCGTCGACACCGTAAGAGGTGATTTCGCCGAGCGCTTTGGTCAGGTGCGATTCGTCGAGACCGAAGGGCGTGAGAAGCAACGATTGCGCCGTGGCAAGGCGCTCGATGGTGGGTTCGCGAGAGATCATCGGACATTATTGCTCGCCCCCAGGGGCGGTGCGCACTTCGTGTCGCTTCGCCCTCCCTCTACCGCGGAGTACTTGCCTCGCGCCCTACCGAAGGCGATGCCAGTCGCGCGGCAGAGCCGGTTTCACGGCATCTCACCCACAGACCGCCGCCCTACGGCGCGGTCAGGTCTGCATCAAGCGTTTGGCGCGCGAAATCGACATCAGGATGCCCAGGCCGAGGCCAAGCGTGACCATGGCGGTGCCGCCATAGCTGATGAAAGGGAGCGGGACGCCGACGACGGGCAGGATGCCGCTGACCATGCCCATGTTGACGAAGGCGTAAGTGAAAAAGATGAGCGTGATGGCGCCTGCAAGCAATCGCGAAAACAGGGTGGGTGCGTCCGATGCAATCGCGAGGCCGCGGAAAATCAGGAAGATGAAGGATGCGATCAAAAACAGGTTGCCGGCCAGCCCGAATTCCTCAGAGTACGCGGCAAAGATGAAGTCGGTGGTGCGCTCGGGGATGAACTCCAGGTGCGTCTGAGTGCCCTGCATAAAACCCTTGCCGCCGACGCCACCTGCGCCGATCGCGATCATTCCCTGGATGATGTGAAAGCCTTTGCCGAGCGGGTCTTTGCCCGGATCGAGCAGCGTGCAGATACGCTGCTTCTGGTAGTCGTGCAGCACGCGCCAGTCGAAGCCGTCGGCGCACAGCGTCGACTCGTAGCCGACGATCAGGGCCACGGCGACGAGCCCGATGAGGAACGGCGGCAATATCAATTTCCAGGACAGGCCCGCGAAGAAAATCACCGACAGCCCGGCCGACAGCACCAGCAACGCGGTGCCCAGGTCGGGTTGCTTCACGATAAGGCCGACAGGCACCACCAGGAGGATGGTCGCCACCGCGAAATCGAGCGGTCGCAACTGACCTTCGCGCCGCTGGAACCACCAGGCCAGCATCAACGGCATGGCGATCTTCAGAATCTCGCTCGGCTGTATCACGAAGCCGACATTGAGCCAGCGCTTGGCGCCCTTCTTGGTCAGCCCGAATACCGCCACCGCAATGAGCAGCGCAACGCCCAGGGTGTAGAGCGGCACCGCGCAGCTCATGAGCCGTTGCGGCGGAATTTGCGCCACCACGAACATGATGAAGCCGGCCAGGATCATGTTGCGACCGTGGTCCATGAAGCGGGACCCATGGTCGTAGCCCGACGAATACATCGTCAGCAGTCCAGCGCACGCGAGCAAAAACACGGCAAAGGCCAGAAAACCGTCGAAGCCTTGAAAAATAGGCGCGATGCGGCGCGCGAACGAGGGCTGGTTGAACACGGCTGACATGGCCGCGGATTATCCGCGCCTGCCGGGCACCACCGGCCCCTAACCGATGAATTCAAGCGAGACGACAGTGCGCCCCGGTCGGCTTTCCAGCGACAGCACCACACCGAGGGCCCCTGCGCGCTGGCCGAGCGACCGCGGCACCTGCAGTGCGTCGAAGCCACAGCCGTTGTCGATCACCCGCAAGCGGAGTACGGCGCCGTGCATCGCCGCTTCGAGTCGCAACACGCTGGCGCCCGAATGCTGCAGCACATTGGAGATCGCCTCGAACAACAAAAGCTGAACCTGCCGCATCGCCTGCCCATCGAGCGCGGCCACCGGCGTCACGTCGTCGACCGCCCATTCGAGCGCGATGCCCGATGCAGTGAAGCGTGGCGTCATGCGGTAGCGCATGCCTGCCAGCAGCGCGCCGACATCGCCGGGCGGCAGATGGATCGAGTCGATCGACAACTTGAGCTGGTCGAGCGAATCGCGCAGGGTGCGCAGTACGTCGGCATCGCTCGCCTGCCCCGACTGCAGCTGACGGATCGCGGCGCTGATGTGCGAGCCGACGCCGTCATGCATGTCCCGCAAGATGCGCTCGCGCTCGTGGGTGCGCGCCTGTTCCCGCGCCACCTTTTCTAGCTTGCCGTACGTCGACTCGAGTTCCTGTTCCCGCTCGGCCACGCGCGCCGCCAGCGTCGTCACCCAGCCGCGCGCCTGGGCGCTCGCGGCCCGAAATCGTCGCAGCACGATCAGCAGCAGCGCGATGCCGAAGAACACCGACGAATAGCGAACCCAGGTCGTACCACCATAGGAATCGCTGATCCGGATCACCAACCAGTCGCGCGTGCCGAAGGCGATCGAAACCACCGCGGCGGCCATCACTAGCAGCCGCCCGACGTCGGGCTTGCGCACGGCGGCGACGGCGAAGCCCCCGACGAAGACCACCAGTATCCCGATCTCGATGGCCAACCACCGGGTCAGCCACTGCGGCTCGTCGACGGCCATGGACAGGCAAGACGACACCAGCGTGCCGAACACGATGACCACCATCGGCCAGCGAATCCAGCGCATGCCCGGACGCGTGTCCCAGCCGGCCACGTGATAGCAGAACATCATGGCCGAAGCAATCCAGCCGGCGTAGCACATCGCCATCAGCACGCCCCACGGTCCCCAGGACAACGGAGGTTCGGCGATCACGCCGTCGGCCACCCGGAGGGCCCAGCAGAACTCGGCCAGCGCCGCCCAAAGATAGATACCCTCGCGGCGTTCGCGCGCGCCAGCACTGGTGTCGACCTGCGTCAGCCAGAGCGACAGAGCGATGCCGCCGAGGATGAGACTGAATGCAGTGAGCAGCACCGAGCCGGTAAAGCGCCACGCATAGGCGGCCTCGAAAAGTTGGGTCCGCAGCTCCGCAGCCGGGCCGAGCGTGACCGGCGACAAGCCGCCACGCCGCCCGCTGTCGGCACGAATGCGCACCTGCAGCAAGTTGTCTCCAGCATGCAGCAACCGACCCGGCACGGGCAGGTAGACGGGTGCCTTGGCATAGTCGGCGCCATTGCCGCGATCGACGTCACCGTACACCTGCAACAAGGCGCCGTTGAGCCACACGTCGAAGACGTTCCCGGTGCGCGGAATAAAAATTCCCCAGGGTGTTTCGGGTTCGTCATCGAGCTTGAAGGGCAGCTCGAAAGAGGCGAATCCAGCTTTGCCCCCGTGTTGTCGATCCCAGTTGTAGGGGAGCGTGACGGCACCTTCCTGGGTCACGCCATCGACACTCGTCGCCACCCGGCCGGCGCGCAGTTCGATGGGGTCCACTTCGTCTGCGGACGCGGCAGAAGCCATCGCCGAGGCGCACGCTGCGCACATGACAGCCAGCAAGGCGATCCGTCGCACGGCGAAGAACCACGCGCCGCGCTTCACTGGTTCAGCGCGGATGCGGCAGGAGTCCAAGCCGGGTCGCTTCGAACACCGCCTCGTTCTTGGAGTGCACCGCGAGCTTGCCGTACAGGTTCTTGATGTGCGTTTGCACCGTGTGCACGCTCAGCACCTTCAGTCGCGCAATCTCGGCATATGAAAACCCCCGCGCGACGAGCGTCAGCACCTCCTGCTCGCGGCTCGACAGCAGTTGGCGCACAACGGCCTCGGCCAGGACGGGCACTCCATCGCGCAAGCCTTTCACCGGCATCCCCGAATGCAGCAGGCGGTATTTTTCCAGCACGCGCCGGGCGATCATTGGGGAAATGGGCGATGCGCCGGCCTTCATCTCCACGATGGTCTGCGCAATGTCTTCAGGCGCAGCGTCCTTGTGGATGTAGCCGACCGCACCGGCCTCGATGCTCGACAACACGTTGTCTTCGTCGCCGAATACTGAAACGACCAGCGGATCGCACGCGGCGAACAGCGCCACCGCGATACGGATCACTTCGAGCCCGCTTCCATCCGGCAACCCGAGGTCAACCAGCACCACGTCAGGAGGCTCCGAGGTCCGTTGCATCCATGCAACGGCTTCGGCGACCGTGCCTGCTGAACCGAGCAATCGCAGGTGCTCGCTGCGACGCACGCTGTTCTCGAAAAAACCGCGGGCGCGCGCATCGTCTTCCACCACGTAGACGGTCCAACTGGGTTCCGTGCCCCGCCCGCTTTCCTCTCTTGTCATGTTCCGAGCATAAAGCCCGGAAAGAGTGAGTCGCATCGCCCTACTACCCGATTCATGGGATGGGCAACCAAGGCGCAGCACACCAGACTGGCGCCGCACCCCTGTAACGCTTCGTTAATCACTCGTACATTCGGAGACTCCATGCAACCCCACACCCCGAAAACCAAGGCCGGCCTGACAGCTGCCGTGCTCCTCACACTGACTGCCTGCGGCGGCGGTGGCAGCAGTGGCGGAGGCTTTGCAATTCCGGCGACCGGGTCTACGACAACCGCAGCCGCCACGCCTGCACCGGCCGCAGTCGTAGAGCCGAGCACGCAGGCATCGCTCGCCAAGCTAGACGGGGTCGCCGCCACCGGCGCGGCCTTTGCCGGCGCCGCCGTGACCGTGACCGACCAGACCGGCACCACGGTTTGCAGCACCACGACGGATGCCGCCGGCGCCTTCCGTTGCACCCTGCCCGCTACCACCGTGGCACCGCTGGTCATCAAAGCCAGCCGCGACGACAAAAGTTTCTACAGCACCACGCCGAGCGCCGCCGGTGGCATTGCGAACGTCACGCCGCTCACCACCATTGTTGTTGCGCAGCTGTCGCCGGACGGCAATCCGGCCAGCCTCGCGGGCGCGATCCAGACCGATCCGTCCAGCGTGACCGCCGCCACGATTCAGACGCAGGTCGCCGAACTCGTGGCCGCGCTCAAGCCACTGCTCGATGCATTGGGCCAGAGCGCCATTGACGTCATGGCGGGTGGCTTCACCGCCGACGGCACCGGCCAGGACAAGTTGCTCGACACCATATCGGTCAGCGTGCTGCCCAACGGCAGCTCCGCCAACATCGAGATCACCGTCAAGACGATTCCGACGTCCGACGGTGCAGCACCGATTTCGATCGCTTTCAACACCGCCGACACGGCGGTCACGCCGACCTTGCCACCTATCGCTGCAGCTGCCGTCGCCAGCACGCCGCCGCCGGCAGTTGTCGCCGCGCTGTTTGGTCGCATGACCTCCTGCTACGCCCTGCCGCTCACGCAACGTGTCGGCGGCTCCGGTGCCTTCGCGCAGGGCGGCGGCACGGTCAACGACACGACCAACGCCACCGGGACGGATGTCAACGTGATCGCGTCGGCCTGCAAAACGCTGTTCCTCGGCGACGACCCGTCCACGTTCTATAACAACGGGTACCGCGTCGGCAGGGACGCCGGCAACAACGGCTCGTTCACCGGGATCTTTCGCCAGGGCGCCACCGGAGTGACGTTCGATCGGGGCAATTTCGAGTTCGTGCGCAGCAGCGGGGACTTCGTGCTGAGCTACCGTACGGTCGACCGCTTCGGCGGCACGGACAACGACACGATCATTGCGCGCAACATCGATGGCACGCTCAAACTGGTCGGCAACAACTACGCCTATCGCGCCTCGGTGCGTCCTTATTCTGAAGACCGCGAACTGGTCAATTCGCCCAACTTCAGTTCGTACACCACGGGATACAACGTCTCCATCGACAACAAGACCGTTTCCGGTTCGTCGATCTTCAACAAGGTCGCGGTCACTTCGCCGTTCAGCGCGACGAAGATCGTGTTCTATCCGCAGTCGGGGCTTTCTTTCCTGGCATTGAGCAAGGACGGCACGAACACGGCGGGCCAGGTCATCTCGAGCAGCATCGTCCGTCTGGGTGGCGAGTTCCAGAACAAGGCCAATTCCGCTTCCGTAAGCGCCGCAGAGACAGGGATTTACTTCGTATCGCCCAGCTACACCGAAGCACAAATCAGCGCGATACAGAACCAGAGCGTCTGGCAGCTGGAGTTCTTCCCGACCAGCGGTCCATCCGTGATCCAGACCTACCGCACCGTATCGCGTGCGCAAACCATCGGCGAAATCCGGCAGCTCGCGTTCGTCCAGGCGACGCCTGTTCAAAAGGCGGAGCTGATCGCCGGAACGAGCGCCGCGGGTCGCTACACGTTTGGCGTCCCGAGCGTGGGCGACCCGAACATCATCGACTTCAGCAGCGAAGGGAACCTCGACGCCTGGATGCTGCCAGCGGGTGCGCTGGCACCCACATCGTTCAGCGTGATCGGGCGCGTCGCCGGCCCCGGCAGTGCGTCTTTCAACGACAGCACGAGCCTCTCCAGCACGCAACGCAAGGCCATCATCTATTGCTCCAGCCAAGGCAGCGCGGACCAGCATTGCGACCCCACGCTCACCAGCCAGTATGCGAACGGCAGCTCGTTCAACCTGCTCGAGCTGTGGGCCCGCAATTCACGGCAAGTCGAGGTGAGCAAGAAGCTTGCTCTTTACAAGCTTCAATAAGCGAACCGCTTGGAGCCCCAAGCCCCGCACTTGCGGGGCTTTTTTATTGACAGAATCGACCTGCGAATCACCTCATGCGCCTGATGCCGACGACCCATCTTCTCTACCTCCACGGCTTCCGCTCCTCGCCGCAGTCGGCCAAGGCACGGCTGGTGGCGCAACGAGTGGCAGAAGGCCATCCCAAAATGCACTTTTGGGCGCCGCAATTGCCGCCGTCGCCGCACGATGCGATGGACGTGGTCATGAAAAGCATCGCTGACTGGCCGCGCGAATCCATGGCCGTCATCGGTTCGTCGCTCGGCGGCTTCTACGCGACCTACGTCGCGGGCATGACCGATTGCAAAGTCGTTCTGCTGAACCCGGCGGTGCATCCAGCGCGCGACCTCTCCCGCTATATCGGCGAGCAGACCGGCTGGCACGATCCGTCCGAGCACTTCTATTTCAAGCCCGACTACATCGACGAACTGCGCGCGCTCGAAGTCGGCATGCTGATCCGGCCGGAACGCGCGCTGGCGATCGTCGCCAAAGGCGATGAAGTGCTCGACTGGCGCGAAATGTCCGCGCGTTATCCCGGCAGCCGCATCGAGCTGATCGAAGGCAGCGACCACGCGCTGTCGAATTTCGCCGGGGCCCACCTGGACGAAGTCATGCGCTTCGTCGATCCAATCTAGGCCGGGGCGCAGCGCATATCCGGTGCCAGGCGGCCCCGGACGGCGTTGATAATTGCGCCATGTTTGTATTGTTTGAAGAAGCCGGCAAGTACCTCAGCGGCCGCGTGCTGTCGGAGGCCGAAGCGTCGGCGCAGGTCGAGCTCGACACCGGCAAGCGACTCAAGGTCAAGAGCGCGGCCATCGTGCTGCGCTTCGAGAAACCGTCGCCGGCCGAGCTGATCGCCGAGGCTCGCACGCTGGCCGCCACCATGGACCTCGACCTGGCCTGGGAATTCGCGTCCGAAGGCGAGTTCGGTTTTCCCGACCTGGCGTCCGACTACTTCAGCGACAAGCCGACGCTGGCGCAGCAGGGTGCCGCGCTGTTCGCGCTGTTCGATGCACCGCACTACTTCCGCCGCGCCGGCAAGGGCCGCTTCAAGAAAGCGCCAGCCGACATCGTTCAGGCCGCCCTGGCCGGCATCGAAAAGAAGAAGCTGGTGCTAGCGCAGATCGCCGAATGGGCGGCGCAGCTGGTGGCCGGCGAATGCCCGCAGCCTGTGCGCGAGCAGCTCTACAAGATCCTCTTCAAGCCCGACAAGAACGCGTCCGAGTACAAAGCCGTGGTCGACGCTTCGCGTGCCGCGCAACTGGCGCCGCTCGACCTGCTGGAACGCGCGGGCGCCATCGATTCGCCATACCAGTTTCACTGGCGCCGGTTCCTCTTCGAGAACTTCCCCAAAGGCACGGGCTTCCCGGCGCTGCAGGCACCGGCCATCGTCGACGACTTGCCGGTGGCCACGGTCGAAGCCTTTTCGATCGACGATTCGCAGACGACCGAAATCGACGATGCGCTCTCAGTGCAGGGCATCGGCAGTGGCACCCTCGTTGTCGGCGTGCACATCGCCGCCCCCGGCCTGGCGCTGGTGCCGGGCGGAGCCATCGACCTGGTGGCGCGCAACCGCATGTCGACGGTGTACATGCCGGGCTACAAGATCACGATGCTGCCCGATGCGGTGGTCGATGCGTACACGCTGCTCGAAGGCAGCAACCGGCCGGCCGTGTCGCTCTACGCCACCTTCGACGAAGCCACGCTGGAATTGCGAAGCACCGAGACCAAGCTGGAACGCGTGCCGATCGTCGCCAACCTGCGGCACGATCAACTCGACACGGTGGTCACGCAGCCGTGGCTCGAAGACGCGTCGTCCGTCAGCCCGGACACCCCAGAGGCTGCTGCACGTTTACGCGGTCCGTTGTCGGTACTGTTCCGCCTGGCGAAGCACCTGAAAGCGCAGCGCGAAGTGGTTCGTGGCAAGCCCGAGAACTTCAACCGGCCCGACTACAACTTCCGTCTGATCGGAAACGATGGCGAGCCGCAAGGCAGCGAGCAGGTGACGATCACTACGCGGCAACGCGGCGCGCCGCTCGACCTGATCGTGTCGGAAGCGATGATCCTGGCCAACAGCACCTGGGGCGCCTGGCTGGGCGAACTCGGCGTGCCGGGCCTGTACCGCAGCCAGGCCAGCATGGCGCCGGGCATCAAGGTGCGGATGGGCACGCGCTCGCTGCCGCACGCCGGCCTGGGCGTGAAGAGCTATGCATGGAGCACCTCGCCACTGCGCCGCTACACCGACCTGGTGAACCAGTGGCAGATCATCGCGGCCGCACGCCACGGCAAGACAGCCGCGCTGGCTGCGCCCTTCAAGCCGAAGGACGCCGACCTGTTCTCGATCCTGTCGGGCTTCGACGCCGCCTATGCGACCTACAACGGCTACCAGGGCGGCATGGAGCGCTTCTGGACGCTCAAGTATCTGCAGCAGCAAGGCATCACCGAGCTGACCGTGACCGTCGTCAAGGACATCCAGAACGGCGCCCTGGTTCGGGCCGATTCGCTGCCGCTGGTCTTTCCGGTGGCCGGCCAGCAGGAACGCGGTGCGCACCTGCGCGTCAAGCTCGGCGAGATCGACGAGATCGCCCTCGACGTGAACGGCACCGTGCTCGAGCGGCTCGATGTGGTGGCGGCTGACATGGAAGAAGAATCGGGCGAAGAGGACGACGAAGTAGCCGGCCCGATCGCCATCGCGGTCGACATGAGCGACGGCGAGGCAGCACCAGAAAAGGCAGCGGAGAACGCACCCGCATGAGCATGAGCGCAGCGAAATGAACCTCAAGGACCTGAGCACGCTGCAGATCGCGCTGGGGCTTTCGGTCCTGGCGCACGCTGTACTGCTCACCGTGCGGTTTGTCGACCCTGAAGCCTTCAATCGCGTCTTCAGCGAGACGCCTCTCGAAGTGATTTTGGTCAATGCGCGCAGCAACGAGAAGCCCGACAAAGCCACGGCGATTGCGCAAGCGTCGCTGGCTGGCGGCGGCGACCTCGAAAAAGGGCGTGCCACCAGCCCGTTGCCGCCGAGCGAGTTCCGCGCCATCGGCGACGCCACCGAAGATGCGCAGCGCGACGTCGAGGCCATGCAGGCGCAGCAGATGATGCTGCTCACCCAGATCAAGCAGCAGCTGGCTGCCATGCCGCTGCCCGATCCGCGCCACAGCGGCAACCCGAGCGAGGCCGCGGCGCGCGAAGAGAAGCGCAAGCAGTTGGTCAACCTGCTGGCCGAGATCGAGCGCCGGGTCAACGAAGAAAACGCGCGACCCAAGAAGCGCTACATCAGCCCGGCCACCCGAGAGGCCGCGTACGCCGCGTACGTCGACGCACTGCGACGCCAAATCGAGCAGCGCGGCACCGAGAACTTCCCCGAAGCGGCCGGCAAGAAGATGTACGGCCAGCTGACGATGCTGGTTACCGTCAACTTCGACGGAAGCATCGTGAGCACCGAGATCGTCGAGAGCTCGGGCAACGCGTTGCTCGATCGGCGTGCGCAGGCCATCGTGCGAAGCATCGGCAACTTCGGCCGCTTTACCGACGCGATGCGCAAGCAGACCGACCAGATCGCGTTGCCGTCGCGCTTCAAGTTCACGCGCGACGAGACGACCGAGCTGTCGTCCAAGTAATCGCATCGAGCCAGGCCGCCCGAAACCACCATGGACCTGTACTGCGTGATGGGCAACCCGATCGAGCACAGCCGCTCGCCGTGGATTCATGCGCGCTTTGCGGAACTCACTGGCCAGGCCTTGCGCTATGAGCGCCGGCTGGTGCCGATGGACGGTTTCGATGCAGCGGTGTCGGCGTTTCGTGCCGACACTTCCGGCACAGCACGTGGCTGCAACATCACCGTGCCGTTCAAGTTCGACTCGGCGCGACTCGCGCAGCATGTGACGCCGCGCGCCACGTTGGCGCAAGCGGTCAATGTGTTGAGCTTTCGCAAGGATGGCATGCATGGCGACAACACCGACGGCATCGGCCTGGTGAACGACATTCAACGCAACGCCGACGTGGCGCTCGCAGGTTGCGACGTGCTGCTGATCGGCGCCGGTGGCGGCTCGGCCGGCGTGCTCGGCCCGATCCTCGAAGCCGGTGCGCGCCGCGTCGTCGTCGCCAACCGCACGCTGGCCAAAGCCATCGTGCTGGTCCAGCGGCATGCAGTGTTGGCGCTCCAGCATCACGCGAGCCTCGAAGCGCAAGCGCTGCACACCATCGAGGGCGCTTTCGACGTCGTCGTCAACGCCACGGCGTCTAGCCTGGCGGGTGGCGAGGTGCCCGTTGCGGCCAGCGTATTGAAGCGCGGCACCTTGGCCGTCGACATGATGTACGGGCCCTCGGCCGCCGGCTTCATGGCATGGGCGCGCGCACACGGTGCGGTGCCGCGAGACGGCCTCGGCATGCTGGTCGAACAGGCGGCCGAGGCCTTCGAGATATGGCGTGGCGTGCGGCCGCCGGCAGCGCAAGTGCTCGCTGAATTGCGTGCGCTGGTTGGGTGAGCAGCTCAACCAATGCGCGCTTTCTTCACCTGGCTCATGTGCCTCATCGTCGCGGCCATCGCGCTGCAGTTGTTTTTTGTCGCGCGCATCGCGTTGATGGCCGTGATCGATCCACAGTCGACAGCTTTCCAGCGCTCCGAAGCCTGGCAGATTGCGACACGCGGACGCAGCAACGGGGACGCGAGCGGAAGCCGCGCCGGCGACCGCGCCTGGCAGCAACGCTGGGTGCCGTACGCGCAGATTTCCGACACGCTCAAGCGCGCGGTCATTGCCAGCGAAGACGGTGAGTTCATCTACCACCAGGGCGTCGAATGGGAAGCCATCGAACGAGCCCGCCAGCGCAACGCCAAGGCTGAAGAGATTGCGGCACGGCGCGCCGCCGCCGCCATCGCGCGCGGCAAGTCGCCGCAAACGGCCAAGCTGCGCGGTGGCTCGACCATCACTCAGCAGCTTGCCAAGAACCTCTTTCTGTCGGGCGAACGCACCCTCCTGCGCAAGGGTCAGGAGCTGATGCTCGCGACGGTGCTGGAAACGCTCTTGAGCAAGCAGCGCATCCTGGAGCTGTACCTGAACAGCGTCGAATGGGGCGAAGGCGTGTTCGGCGCTGAAGCGGCATCGCAGCGCTACTTCAGCAAGTCCGCGTCGCGCCTCAGCGCCACCGAGGCCGCACGGCTGGCGGTGATGCTGCCGAGCCCGAAGTTCTTCGAGCGTCGACCCGGCTCGGCCTACATCAGCGGCCGCGCTGCGACGATCGTCGCGCGCATGCCGTCGGCCGACGTGCCCTGAACGGTACCGCCCCCTTATCATCGCGCCCATGCTGGCGAAGTTGACGGGTTGGTTGTTGTTGGGAGTGGTGCGGTTATTGACCGGGGCACAGGCACGCTGGTACGGATGCCCGCCCAAGGCCGAACAGCGCATCTACTTTGCCAACCACCAAAGCCATGCCGACCTCGTGATGATCTGGGCGGCCCTGCCCGAAGAGCTGCGCAGTATCACGCGGCCCATTGCGGCGCGCGACTATTGGGCCAACACACCGTTCAAGCGCTGGATCACGACCGAGGTGTTCAACGCGGTGTACGTGGAGCGCGGCGGAGCACCGTTAGTGCCTTCTGCGCCGGCCGCATCGGCATCCACCAAGCCTGCCGTTCCAACCCTCATACCGACCGCGCGCATCGAACCCTCGATGGACCCGATAGAGCCGTTCATGATCCAGGTGCCGCCACCGGCACCGGCGGCGTTCGCAGTCAAGGCGGTTCAACTGCCTCTGATTGCATTGCCGTCGACAGAGCCCGACGCGTCGGCTTCATCGGCAGCAACTGCAACTGCAACTGCATCCGATGCGATAGCCTCGCCCGCACCGGGAGCCGCCGACCCGCTTGCTCCGCTGATCGAAGCCCTCACCAGCGGCGACTCGATCATCATCTTCCCCGAAGGCACGCGCGGCCATACCGGCGAACCGCAAAAGTTCAAGTCGGGCCTCTTCACGCTGGCGCAGTTGTTCCCCGAGGTGGTGTTGGTGCCGGCCTGGATCGACAACATCCAGCGCGTCATGCCCAAGGGCGAAGTGGTGCCGGTGCCGATCCTGTGCTCGGTCACCTTCGGCGCGCCCATCCGGCTCGAAGAAGGCGAGGAGCGCCGCCCGTTTCTCGATCGCGCGCGTGAGGCCGTCGTCGCGCTGCGCAGCGTTTGACTCCCGCATCGATCCAGCCATCGAGATGAACCATTTCTTGCGCGACCTTTCGCCGGCCCACCAGGTCGCTGCCCTCTTCCTCCTGGTGTTCGGCGTGCTAGCCATCGTCAGCACCGTCACCTTTTTGATCAGCCTGCGCGAACGGCGCAACGCGATGCACAGCGAATCGTGGCGACGCGAGCTCAAGGTCTTTCAGCAACTGCTCAGCACCACCTGGTTCATGGTGGTCGTGTTCTGGGTCGGCTGGGCGCTTGGGGAAGGCGTCGCCACGCTGCTCTTCGCGCTGATCTCGTTCCTGGCGCTGCGAGAGTTCATCACACTGTCGCCGACGCGGCGCGGCGACCATCGCAGTTTGATCCTGGCGTTTTTCGTGGTGCTGCCGATCCAGTTCATTCTGGTCGCGACGGCGCGCTTCGACCTCTTCACCGTGTTCATCCCGGTCTACGTGTTCCTTGCCATTCCGGTGGTGAGCGCGCTGTCGAACGACCCTCACCAGTTTCTCGAACGCAACGCCAAGCTGCAGTGGGGCATCACGGTCTGTGTCTACGGCATGAGCCACGTGCCGGCATTGCTGTTGCTGTCGTTCCCGGGCTTCGAAGGCAAGAGCGCGTTTCTCGTGTTCTTCCTGGTGTTCGTGGTGCAGACCTGCATGGTGGTGCAGCACTTGATCGCGCGCCGCTTCGCCTACTCGCCGCTCGATGCAGGCCCCAAGATGTGGCGCTGGCTGCAGCGCGAACCGTTCGCGCCCAACGTGAGCCAGAGCTTCAACTGGGTCAGCTGGGCGGTCGGCATGGCGATCGCCAGCGTGGTTGGCGCGCTGATGTCTTTCATCACGCCGTTCGGCTACGGCCAGGCGCTGGCGATGTCGTTGATCGCCTGCGTCGCCGGGTCGATGGGGCACCTCGTCATGAAGGCGCTCAAGCGCGATCGCGGCATTCCCAACTGGGGTCCGAAGGGCATGGGCGTGACCGGCGCCAACGGGCTGCTCGACCGCGTCGATGCACTGTGCTTCGCGGCGCCTGTGTTCTTTCATTCGGTGCGCTGGTACTTCGGCGTCTAGCCGCAGCACCCGACACTGTTTTTTCATGCGCATCCTCGGCATCGACCCCGGCCTGCAGACCACCGGCTTCGGCGTGGTCGATGTCGCCGGCCAGACGCTGAGCTACGTCGCGAGCGGCACCATCAGCACGAAACATCTGGAGCGAACCAACCTGCCGGCGCGTCTCAAGGTGCTGTTCGACGGCATCGGCGAAGTCGCGGCGCGCTACCAGCCCGATGCATCGGCGGTCGAGATCGTGTTCGTCAACGTCAATCCGCAGTCGACGCTGTTGCTGGGCCAGGCACGCGGTGCCTGCCTCACGGCGCTGGTCACCTGCAACCTCAGCGTGGCCGAGTACACCGCGCTGCAGATGAAGCAGGCCGTGGCTGGCCATGGCAATGCAGCCAAGACGCAGGTGCAAGAAATGGTCAAGCGCTTGCTCAACTTGCCGGGTTTGCCCGGCAGCGATGCGGCCGATGCACTCGGCATCGCGATCACGCACGCCCACGTTGGGCGCTCGCTGGCGCGGCTGGCCGAAGCGACGGGTTCGCAACCGCCCAGCGGCCAATATCGCGCCGGCCGCAGCCGATGAGCAGCAGACAAACCGCCGATCCACGGCCTTCGAACACAACGCACCCATGACGCCCACCGCACGCCAGTCCAGCTTCGCTCTTTGCATCATCGCGTGGTTCGCCCTGCTGTTGCAACTGAACCTGTCGGTCGGCATGACCGCCGCGAGTGGCAAGCCGGCGCTGATGGGCATCGTGATCTACCTCGGTTACTTCACGGTGCTGACCAATCTCTTCGTCGCGCTGGCACTGCTGCTGCCACTCGTGGCGCCCGACTCCACCCTCGGACGCTTCGCGGCGAGGCCCATGGTCCAGGGCTGCGCCGTCGCCAGCATCCTGGTCGTCGGCATCGTCTACCACCTGCTGCTGCGCCACGTCTGGGCGCCGCAAGGCATGCAGTGGATCGCAGACATGCTGCTGCACTACGTGATGCCGATCCTGTTCTTCCTACACTGGCTGCTGGTGCTTCCGGGCCGTCGTCTGCCGTGGTGGGCGCCGCTGGTGTGGTGCCTGTACCCGGTCGGCTACCTCGCTTACGCGCTGTTGCGAGGCGAGGTGCTGCAGTCGTATCCGTATCCGTTCATCGACGTGCTGGCCATCGGCTATGGCCAGGCGCTGCTCAATGCGCTAGGGCTGCTGGTGTGCTTCGTGGTGCTGGGCCTGATCCTGGTCGCGGTGTCGAACGCGCGGGCGCGACGCAAGCGCTTCGGCTGACGCACGGAGCTGGTGCGGCGTTGCCCCGCGCCTCGTTCTTTTATCGGGAATTCTCATGTCGTAAATAGGCATGAATCGTGCACTGCGTCTGCTCGAGATTTATGCGTTCATAAATCAGACGCAATACCCGAGCGACGCAATCGCAATGCACCTTCCTTCTACCCGGAGCAGCCGTGGCACGGCTGCGGCACCCCACACGCTTGATGCACGGAGCGGCGTCAACCGGCAGAGCCGCGGCTGCAGCTTTTCGCTCGACCCGGCGGCCCACTCCACCCGCGCAGCGACGGTAGCGTGGCCGCATGGGAACGCTTTTCTCCTCCTCCCTCCCCCGATAGAAAGACCATGACCACTTTCGCCAATACCTCGGCGCCGGCCAGTACGACGGGACTCCTGCACAACCGCTGGTTCCAGTTGCTGATCGGTTTGATCTGCATGATGGCGATCTCCAGTCCGCAATACGTCTGGACGCTCTTTACCAAGCCGCTGTCGACCAAGCTCGGCGTGCCCTTGTCGCAACTGCAGATCACCTTCTCCATGTTGATCGTGTTGCAGACCTTCTTCGCCCCGTTCCAGGGTCGGCTGATCGAGCGCTTCGGCGCGCGCCGACTGATCTCTATCGGCACGCTGCTGTCGGGCCTCAGCTGGATGCTGGCCTCGCAGGCCTCCAGCATCGGCATGCTCTACCTCACTTACGGTCTGATCGGCGGCCTGGGCACCGGCATCGTCTATATCGGCGTGGTCGGCCAGATGGTGCGCTGGTTCCCGGACCGCCGCGGCTTCGCGGTTGGCATGGTGGCTGCGGGCTACGGTATGGGCGCGATCCTGACGACCTTTCCGATTGCCTCGGCGCTGGCCGGCAAAGGCCTGGAAAGCACGCTCTGGCAGTTCGGACTGGTGTTCGCGCTCGTCGGCGTGATCGCCTCACAGGCGCTGCGCTCGCCCGACCCTGCATTGAAGCGTGCTGCACCTCTGCACGCCCAGCAGACCACGGGCACCGACCTCGCGCCGCGTCAGATGCTGCGCAATCCGTTGTTCTGGCTGATGTTCTGCATGATGACCATGATGTCGACTTCGGGCCTGATGGTCACCTCGCAGATGGCCAGCTTCTCGCGCGATTTCGGCGTGGCCAGCGTGCTGGTATTCGGCCTGGCGGCGCTGCCGCTGGCGCTCACCATCGACCGCCTCACCAATGGCCTCACCCGCCCCTTCTTCGGTTGGATTTCCGATCGCGTTGGCCGTGAGAACACCATGTTCTTCGCTTTTGCGTTGGAAGCCGTGGCCATGACACTCTGGCTTCTGACGCGAGAGAACGCAGTGCTGTTCGTGCTGCTGTCGGGCGTGGTGTTCTTCGGCTGGGGCGAGATCTTTTCGCTCTTTCCATCGACGCTGACCGATACCTTCGGCACGCAGCACGCCACCGCCAACTACGGTTGGCTTTACATCTCGCAAGGCATCGGCTCGATCCTCGGCGGCCCGATGGCATCGCTGATGCACGAGAAGACCGGCAGCTGGCATCCGGTGTTCGCTACCGCGATCACGCTCGACATCATCGCCGCCCTGCTGGCGCTGCTGGTGCTCAAACCCTGGCGCCGCCGCTATCTCGCGGACACCGCAACGATCAAGTGAGGGCGATGGCGCGTTGGCCGCTCAGGCTACGCGTTCAGCGATCAGCACGGCGAAGAAGCCGAACGCAGCGAGCAATGTCCACTTCAAAACGATCCAGCCGAAGCGGCGGTATTTGACCTGGCCGGTGCCCGCGTAGAACGCAAAAGACACGCCCGCCATCAGCAGGAAAAGCAGGATAGCCCAGCGAAAAAGCAACATCGATCGTGGCGCTCGAAAAACCGGTCGCGACCCGTCGCCTACCAGGCGCGTTCGACTTCCGCGAAGCCGGCCGGGGCCTTCTTCACGTCGTCGAACGTCACGATCTCCCACGCGTCCTTGTGGGAGATGAGTTCGCGCAGCAGCTTGTTGTTCATGGCATGGCCTGAACGAAACGCCGTGTAAGACGCCAGCAGCGGATGACCGACGATGTAAAGGTCGCCCATCGCGTCGAGGATCTTGTGCTTGACCAGTTCGTCGTCGTAGCGGAGACCGCCCGCGTTCAGTACCTTGGTGTCGTCCATCACGATGGCGTTGTCGAGACCGCCGCCGAGCGCCAGGCCCTTGCTGCGCATGTACTCGACCTCTTTGGTGAAGCCGAAGGTGCGGGCCCGTGCGATGTCTCGGCTGTAAGAACCGCTGCCCAGGTCGAACTCGAAGCGCTGACCCATCAGGTTCACGACCCGGTGATCGAAGTCGATCTGGAAGGCGAGCTTGTAGCCATGAAAGGGTTCGAGCGACGCCCACTTTTCGTTGGCGCCCTCGCCCTCGCGCACTTCGACCTTGCGCGTGACGCGAATGAACTTGCGCGCCGCCTTCTGCAGTTCGATGCCTGCGCTTTGCAGCAAAAAAACGAAGGACGACGCCGAACCGTCGAGGATCGGTACCTCGTCGGCCGTGATGTCGATGTAAAGATTGTCGATGCCCAGCCCGGCACAGGCCGACATCAGGTGCTCGACCGTTTGCACCTTGGCGCCCCCAGTCGAAATGGTCGAGGCCAGCCGCGTGTCGGTCACCGCTTCGGCCGTCATGCGAATCTCTACGGGCTCTGGCAAATCGGTGCGTCTGAAGACGATGCCCGTATCGACCGGCGCCGGCCGCAGCGTCAACTCGACGCGTTGTCCGCTGTGCAGCCCCACGCCGACGGCGCGGCTGATGGTCTTGAGCGTTCGTTGTTGCAACACGACGACAATTTTAGAAGCGCCAGACGCCAGGCGCGCCGTGCGCCTGGCTATGTCCGCAATAGTCACGCGGAAGTCACGTTGAACTCACGCCGCTTTTGCCGTCATCAATCCGCCTGGCGGCGGAGGAAAGCGGGGATTTCGAAGTCGTCCATGCCGCCCGAAGACAACGCATCGACCTTGGCCGCGGCCATGGTGCGGTTGGTGCGCCACACGCTCGGCACTGCCATGCCTTCGTAGTTGGGCTTGCCGTGCGCGCCGGTCTGGCCCATGCCGCCCAGCGTCGGCACGTTGAAAGGACCATCGGTGCCCGTGCCCATGCCGGTGCGGATGACTTCCAGCGTCGGCGCCTGACGGCGCGCGTCTTGCCGCGACAGGCCGGTGGCGACCACGGTCACGCGCATTTCGTCGCCCAGCGTTTCGTCGTACGCCGCGCCGTAGATCACGTGCGCATCAGGCGAGGCGTAGGCGCGAATGGTGTTCATCGCGAGCTTCGATTCGTTCAGCTTGAGCGAGCCCTTGGATGCCGTCACCAGAACCAGCACGCCCTTGGCGCCCGACAGGTCGATGCCTTCGAGCAACGGGCAAGCAACGGCCTGCTCGGCTGCGATGCGCGCACGGTCGGGGCCGGCCGCCGCAGCGGTGCCCATCATGGCCTTGCCCGGCTCGCCCATCACGGTGCGCACGTCTTCGAAGTCGACGTTGACGCCGCCGTACTCGTTGATGATTTCAGAGATGCCGCCGACGGCGTTCTTCAGCACGTCGTTGGCGTGCGCGAAAGCTTCGTCCTGCGTGATGTCGTCGCCCAGCACATCGAGCAGCTTTTCGTTCAGCACGACGATCAACGAATCGACATTGGCTTCGAGCTCGGCCAGGCCGGCATCGGCGTTGGTCATGCGGCGACCGCCTTCCCAGTCGAAGGGCTTGGTGACCACGCCAACGGTCAAGATGCCCATCTCCTTGGCGATGCGCGCGATCACGGGCGCAGCGCCCGTGCCCGTGCCGCCGCCCATGCCGGCGGTAATGAAGAGCATGTGCGCGCCGTCGATGGCCGCGCGGATGTCGTCCACCGCGGCTTCGGCGGCTTCGCGGCCCCGGTCGGGCTTGCTGCCGGCGCCGAGGCCGCTGGTGCCGAGCTGGATGATCTTGTGCGCGTTGCTGCGTGTAAGCGCCTGCGCGTCGGTGTTGGCGCAGACGAACTGCACACCCTGAACGCCGCGCTCCATCATGTGCGCGACCGCGTTGCCGCCGCCGCCGCCGACACCGATCACCTTGATCTGCGTGCCCTGGTTGAATTCTTCGACTTCGATCATTTCGATGGCCATTTTTTAACTCCGTGAATTTGCAGTTGCCGTTGTTTAGGGATGAATTTTTCTGAGAGGTAGCGAGTCACCGGATGTCGTCAGGATGGCGGCCCGGTGCGTCGCCATCGCTCGTTGAAATGACGTGGAGGCCCGGCCCGTGCCAGCCAGAGTGTGTGGATCTTCATGGTCAGAAGTTCCCCACGATGAAGTCTTTGAAACGCCCGAAAGCAGTTTTTACCGAGCCGTTCTTTTGCGCCACCTTGAAGCCCCGCATGCGTGCGAATCGGGCTTCTTCGAGCAGGCCCATGACGGTTGCGGCGCGCGGCTGAGCGACCATGTCGGACAGCGCACTCGAGTACTTCGGAATGCCGCGCCGGACTGGCTTCAAAAAGATGTCTTCGCCGAGTTCGACCATGCCGGGCATGACCGCGCTGCCGCCCGTGAGCACGATGCCCGACGACAGCACTTCTTCGTAGCCGGATTCACGGATCACCTGCTGCACCAGCTGGAAGATCTCTTCGATGCGCGGCTCGATCACGCCGGCCAGCGCCTGCTTGCTCAACATGCGCGGGCCGCGGTCGCCGAGACCCGGCACCTCGACCTGCGTGTCGGGGTCGGCCAGCAATTGCTTGGCGTATCCGTTCTCGACCTTGATGTCTTCGGCGTCCTTGGTCGGCGTGCGCAGCGCCATCGCGATGTCGCTGGTGATCAGGTCACCGGCGATCGGGATCACCGCGGTGTGACGGATCGCGCCGTTGGTGAAGATCGCGACGTCGGTCGTCCCGGCGCCGATGTCGACCAGGCACACGCCCAGTTCGCGCTCGTCTTCGGTCAGTACCGCCTGGCTCGACGCCAGTGGATTCAGCATGAGCTGGTCGACTTCCAGGCCACAGCGGCGCACGCACTTGATGATGTTCTCGGCCGCACTCTGGGCACCGGTCACGATGTGCACCTTGGCTTCGAGCCGCATGCCGCTCATGCCGATCGGCTCCTTCACATCCTGGCCGTCGATCACGAATTCCTGCGGCTCGACCAGCAGCAAACGCTGGTCGCTCGAGATGTTGATGGCACGTGCCGTCTCGACCACGCGGGCCACATCGGCGGGCGTTACTTCCTTGTCCTTGACCGCCACCATGCCGCTGGAGTTGATGCCGCGGATGTGACTGCCGGTGATGCCGGTATAGACCCGGGTGATCTTGCAGTCGGCCATCAGCTCGGCCTCTTTCAGCGCCTGCTGGATGCTCTGCACCGTGGCGTCGATGTTGACGACCACGCCGCGCTTCAGGCCATTGCTGGGCGCGACACCGAGCCCGGCCAGCTTGAGTTCGCCCCCCGGCAGCACTTCGGCCACCACCACCATCACCTTGGCAGTGCCGATGTCGAGTCCGACGACGAGGTCTTTGTATTCTTTGGGCATGGAAGATGTCCTCGGTGTTCTTTAATTCTTCTTGGGGGCCGGCTTGACCGAAGGCTTGGCTGCAGGTTTGGCCGTTGGCTTGGCCGCTGCAGCAGGCTTCGGTTCGGGCGCGCCCGTGGTGACGCCGCGCAAGCGCAGCGCGTAAGCATCGTTGTGTCGCAGGTCGGCACTCTCGACAGAAGAGAGCGAGCGGCCGTACTGGCCCGCGACCTGCGTCACGGTCTTCAAGAAGCGCTGGGTCCGTGCCGCCACTTCCTCGCTCTGGCCGCGGCCGAGTTCGATCACGGCGCCGGTGTCGAGCGTGGCTTCCCAGCTGCCACGACTCGACAGCGCGAGCTCGTCGATGACCAGGTCGTAGGGCGCGAACAGCGGCTCGAGTACGCGGTACATGCCGAGGACAGGGCCGGCCTTGTCGCCGGGCCCTTGCAGACGCGGCAGAGAATCGTCGACCTCGGCGACGTTGGCTTCGAACACCTCGCCGAAGCCGTTGACCAGTTTCGAATCGGCTTCTTCGCCCCAGTGCGCGACCGGCACTTGTTCGGTCAACGTGGCACGCAGCTTGTCGGGGAACTCGCGCCGCACCACTGCCTTGCGGACCCATGGCACCGACTCGAATGCCGTCCGGGCCTTGGCCAGATCGACGGTGAAGAAGTTGCCCGCCAGTTGCGGCGCGACATTGGTGCGCAGCGTGATGGCGTTGTTGTGCGTCACCTCGCCGTCGACCTTGATCGCCGCGATCGGGAAGAACGGCTGACGCAGCACCCACCACGCGCCCGCCGCCAGCAACATGACGGCCACCAGCGCGAACATGAGCGTCGCGGTGATGTTCATGATCTTGACGTCGAACGGCACGGGAAGCGCATCTGCCATCAATGCACTCCCTTCGAATCGAGCGAAGCCGACGCCAGGATGCGCAGGCACAAGTCGGGGTAGTCGATGCCTGCGGCGCGCGCCGACATCGGCACCAGCGAATGCGTGGTCATGCCGGGAGACGTATTCATCTCGAGCAGAAACGCCTTGCGGTCGCTGGCGCGGATCATCACGTCGGCACGGCCCCAGCCGCGGCACCCGAGCGTGCGGTAAGCCGCCAGCGCGATCTGCTGAACGTGGCGCTCTTCGGCTTCGGGCAGGCCGCTCGGGCAGTGGTACTTGACGTCGTCGGTGAAGTACTTGTTCTGGTAGTCGTAGGCGCCTTCGGGTGCGGCGATGCGCACCACCGGCAACGCTTCCGCATCGAGGCCGTGGCCGAGCAAGGCGCAGGTCACTTCCTCGCCTTCGATGAATTCCTCGCACAGCACATCGGTGTCGTACTTCGCGGACAACGACACCGCGTCCTGCATTTCCGAATAACCCCTGACCTTGGTCACGCCGATGGACGAGCCTTCGCGTGGCGGCTTGACGATGAGCGGCAGGCCCAACACATCGGGCACGGCGAGAATCTGCTCGCGGCTTTGCTGATCGAACGCCAGGCGCACGTACTTGGGCGTCGGCAGGCCATCTGCTTGCCAGATGCGCTTGGTCATGACCTTGTCCATCGCCACGCTCGAAGCCATCACGCCCGAGCCCGTGTACGGAATGCCGAGCAGTTCCAGCGCGCCCTGCACCGTGCCATCTTCTCCATGGCGACCGTGCAGCGCGATGAAGCAGCGCGTGAAGCCTTCGTGCTTGAGCGCGACCAGCTCACGCACCGACGGATCGAACGCGTGCGCATCGACCCCGCGCGATTGCAGCGCCTGCAGCACGCCGGCGCCAGACAAGTTCGAGATTTCGCGCTCGGCCGAGGTACCGCCGAAGAGCACGGCGACCTTGCCGAAAGCAGCCGGTTCGTGAAAGAGGTTCATAGCGCCCGTCCTTCGCGCGTGAAGCGCTCGTCTTTGGCCGGCACGGCACCCGCTGCGCCACCGCCGAGTTCGACAACCTTGCCCGGCACCGCACCGATCGATCCAGCTCCCATGCAGATCACGACATCGCCTTCGCGCGCATTGTCCAGAATGGCTCGCGGCATCGCGAGGATGTCGTCGACGAACACCGGCTCGACCTTGCCGGCGACGCGCAGTGCGCGCGCCATCGAGCGGCCGTCTGCGGCGACGATCGGCTGCTCGCCCGCGGCATAGACCTCGCCCAGCAGCACCGCATCGGCTTGTCCGATGACCTTGACGAAGTCTTCGAAGCAATCGCGCGTGCGGGTGTAGCGATGCGGCTGAAACGCCAGCATCAAGCGGCGGCCGGGGAAGGCACCGCGCGCCGCGGCGATGGTCGCGGCCATCTCGACCGGGTGGTGCCCGTAGTCGTCGATGACGGTGAAGCTGCCGGTGGCGTGCGTGCCTTGCACGGCCTGCACCGGCACATCGCCGTAGCTCTGGAAGCGGCGGCCCACGCCCTTGAAGTCGGCCAGGCCGCGCTGCACCGCTTCGTCTGGCACGTTGAGCTCGACCGCGACCGCGATGACAGACAACGCGTTCAGCACGTTGTGCTCGCCCGGCAGGTTCAGCACGATGTCCAGGTCCGGCAGCGTGATGCCGTTGCGGCGCTGCGCGGTGAAGTGCATCTGGCCGCCGACGGCACGCACGTTCACACCGCGCACTTGCGCGTCTTCGTTGAAGCCGTAGCTTGTCACCGGGCACGACACCTCGGTCACGATGGTGCGCACCGCCTCGTCGTCGGTGCAAAGGATGGCAACGCCGTAGAACGGCATCTTGTGCAGGAAGTCGACAAAGGCTTTTTTCAGCTTCGCGAAATCGTGCCCGTATGTCTCCATGTGGTCGGCGTCGATGTTCGTGACCACCGCCATGATCGGCAGCAAGTTTAAAAACGAAGCGTCCGACTCGTCTGCCTCGACCACGATGTAGTCGCCGCTGCCGAGCTTGGCGTTGGCGCCCGCGCTGTTCAAGCGACCGCCGATGACGAAGGTCGGGTCGAGCCCCGCGGCGGCGAGCACGCTCGCGACCAGGCTCGTCGTTGTCGTCTTGCCATGCGTGCCGGCGATGGCGATGCCCTGCTTCAGGCGCATCAGCTCGGCCAGCATCAAAGCACGCGGCACGATGGGAATGCGCTTCTCGCGCGCGGCCAGCACTTCGGCGTTGTCGGCCTGCACGGCGGTCGAGGTGACCACCGCATCGGCGCCGGCGATGTTCGACGCGTCGTGCCCGACGAAGGTCGTGATGCCGAGGCTCGCCAGCCGCTTGAGCGTGGCGCTGTCGGACAGGTCGGAGCCCGAAATGCGGTAGCCGAGGTTCAGCAATATCTCTGCAATGCCGCTCATGCCGACACCGCCGACGCCGACGAAATGGATGTGACGAATGGCGTGCTTCATGGGCGAGCCTCCTTCTTCAACGACTTCTTCTCCGCCCGCTTCGCGGCGAGTTCTTCACAGGCGCGCACGACTGCTTCGACAGCCTCGGTCTTCTGCATCGTCTTCGCCCTGGAAGCTTTGTCCAGCAGCGTTGCGCGTTCGGTTTTTTGTAGCAAGTCGGCCAGCAATTCAGGGGTCAGTTCAGATTGTTGAACGATCCAGCCGCCGCCCGCGTCGACTAGAAAGTGCGCGTTGGTGGTCTGGTGGTCGTCCACCGCCGAAGGAAAAGGCACGAACAGCGCTGCTGCGCCGACGGCCGCGATTTCAGTCACGGTGCTGGCACCGGCTCGCGCGACGATGAGGTCGGCGTCGGCATAGGCACGAGCGGTGTCTTCGATGAAGGGTGTGAGTTCGCCCTGCACGCCGGCGGCCGCGTAGTTGGCACGCAGCTCGTCTATCTGTTTGGCGCCGCTCTGATGTACGACGGTCGGCCGAACGGCCGGCGCGATCATTGCGAGCGCTTTCGGCACGATGGTGTTGAGCGCCTTGGCGCCCAAGCTGCCGCCGACCACCAGCAGCTTGAGCGGCCCGCTGCGGCCGGCAAAGCGCAGGGCCGGCGCCGGTTGCTGCACGAAGGCCTCGCGCAGCGGATTGCCGATCCACGTCGCGTTCTTCAACACATTGGGGAACGCGGTGAAAACGCGGTTGGCAACGCTCGCCAGCACCTTGTTGACGAGGCCAGCCACCGAGTTCTGTTCGTGCAGCACCAGCGGCTTGCCGAGCAGCACGCTCATCAGGCCGCCCGGGAAAGTAATGTAGCCACCGAGGCCGACCACCACGTCGGGCCGCACGCGGCGCAGCACCGCGATACTTTGCAGCAAGGCGCGCAACAGGCGCATGGGTAACAGCAGCAAGGTGAGCGGACCTTTGCCGCGGACACCACCAAACTGCACCGGCTCGAAAACGAAGCCGCGCGGTGGCACGAGCTTTTCTTCCATGCTGCCCGGCGCGCCGAGCCAATGCACGTTCCAGCCGCGCGTGCGCAAGGCTTCGGCCACGGCCAGTCCCGGAAAGATGTGTCCTCCGGTGCCGCCGGCCATCACCAGCGCGGTGCGATGGATGACTGCGCTCATACGCGACCACCGCGCATCAGCACGCGGTTCTCGTAGTCGATGCGCAGCACGATGCCCAGCGCGATCAGGTTGAACAGGATGGCCGAACCACCGAAGCTCATCAACGGCAGCGTGAGGCCCTTGGTAGGCAATGCGCCCAGGTTCACTCCCATATTGATGAAAGTCTGAAAGCCGATCCAGATGCCGATGCCCTGCGCGACCAGACCGGAGAACACGCGGTCGAGCGCGATGGCCTGGCGGCCGATGTGCATGACCCGGCGCGTCAGCCACAAGAAGAGGCCGATGGCGAGCAGCACGCCGACCAGGCCGAACTCTTCGCCGATGACAGCCAGCAAGAAGTCGGTGTGCGCTTCCGGCAACCAGTGCAGTTTTTCGACGCTGCCGCCCAGACCGACGCCCCAGATCTCGCCGCGGCCGATAGCGATCAGCGAATGCGACAGCTGGTAGCCCTTGCCGAGCGCGTTGTGCTCGCTCCACGGATCGAGGTACGCGAAGATGCGCTCGCGGCGCCATGAACTCGACGCCACGATCGAGGCAAAGGCCACCACCACCAGCATGGCGATCACGAAGAACATGCGTGCGTTGACGCCACCCAGAAACAGGATGCCCATCGCGATGACGGCGATCACCATGAAGGCGCCCATGTCGGGCTCGGCCAGCAGCAGCATGCCGACCACCACGACTGCAACGCCCATCGGCAACACGGCGCGAAAGAAGCGCTCCTTGATCTCCATCTTGCGCACCATGTAGCTGGCGGCATACAAGACCATCGCGACTTTGGCGAGCTCCGACGGCTGGAAGCGCATGAAGCCCAGCGGCAACCAGCGGCGCGCGCCGTTGACGCTGATGCCGACGTGCGGAATGAGTACCGCCACCAGCAGCAGCAGCGAGACGACGAACAGCCAGGGCGCAACGCGCTCCCAGGTCTTCATCGGTATCTGGAAGGTCAGCAATGCGGCGATGAAGGCGACGATCAGCGAGGCGATGTGGCGCGTCAAAAAGAAGTAGGGGCCGTAACCCTGGCGGATGAAGCGCGGGTTGTCGGGCAGCGCGATGGACGCCGAATAGACCATCACCATGCCCCATGCGAGCAGGGCAATCGTGACCCAGACCAGCGCTTGGTCGAAGCCGAGCACGCGCATCGGCGCGGCTTTGGTTTGCGTGGTGCCGGCGCTGCCGAGATGCACCGGCAGATGGATCGGCAACGCATCGATGCTGCGTTTTGCGCGGCCGAACCAGCCGCCGAAACGGCCCGGTGCGGCATCGGAAGTGTGCAACGTCGCGGAACTGGTGTTCATGCCGGCGCTCCCGAAGTTTCGCGCGGCATATCGGCCAGCGCCTGCACCGCGTCGCGGAACACCGCCGCACGGTGGCCGTAGTCGCGGAACATGTCGAAGCTGGCGCACGCCGGCGACAGCAGCACCGCATCGCTCGGCCGCGCGCTACGGGCTGCGAGCTGCACAGCTTCGTCCATCGATGCGGCCTGGACCAAGGGCACGTTGGTAGACGCGAGTGCCTCGGTGATGAGTGGCGCGTCGTGCCCGATCAGCACCACGGCACGCGCAAAGTTGCGCACCGGTTCGGCGAGCGGCGAAAAGTCCTGCCCCTTGCCCTCGCCCCCGAGGATCACGACCAGCTTGCGTTCGGCACCCAGGCCGTTGAGCGCGGCCACGGTCGCGCCGACATTGGTGCCCTTGCTGTCGTCGAAGTACTCGACTTCGTCCACGGTGGCGATCGACTCGACGCGGTGCGGCTCGCCGCGGTACTCGCGCAGGCCGTAGAGCATCGGCGCAAGCTGGCAGCCGGCCGCGGTGGCGAGCGCCAGTGCGGCGAGCGCGTTGAGCGCGTTGTGCTGGCCGCGAATGCGCAGCGCGTTGGCTGGCATCAGGCGCTGCATGAAGATCTCTTCTTCGACCGCCGCACCACGTTTGCGCTTTTGCGTTTCGTCGGCTTCGAGTGCACGCACCAGCCAACCCATGCCGTTGATCTGCTCGATGCCGTAGTCGCCCGGACGCAGTGGCATGGTGCCGCCGAAGGTCACATGCGCGCGCACCTGCGGGCGCTGCAGCTTGGCCCGAACGGGCGGCGGCAACATCGCCATCACCGTGGCGTCGTCGCGATTCAGGATCATCGGGCCACGTGCGCCGAAAACGCGCGCCTTGGCAGCCGCATAGGCCACCATGTCGCCGTGCCAGTCGAGGTGGTCTTGCGTGACGTTAAGCACGACGGCAGCCGTTGGCTCGAAGCCCTGCACGCCGTCGAGCTGGAAACTGGAAAGTTCGAGCACCCACACCTGCGGCAGCGTGTCGGCATCCATGTGCGCAGCCAGCGTGTCGAGCAGTGTCGGGCCGATGTTGCCGGCAACCGCGACCGTCTTGCCGGCGCGCTCGACCAGTTGACCTGTGAGCGCAGTGACGGTCGTCTTGCCGTTGGTGCCGGTGACAGCAAGAACGGCGGGTGTGTAGCCTTTGAGCGCTTCAGGCGGAACGATGACGGGCAACGGCGCTACGGCAGCTTCTTCATCGTCTTCGGCCAACGCGACGGCAACTTCGAGATCGGCCTCTACGTCGTCGTCCGTCTGTTCGCCGGCTTCGGCTTCCGGTTCGACCGGCGTCGGCTCCGCAACGGCTTCCTCGACAGGCACTTCAGGCGCGTCCGGCGCGATGCGCAGATCGGCGAGCGCCTGCGCGAACAGGTCGAGTTCACCGGCGACCGGCAGGCCTATCGCGCGCGCCGCATCGGCGACCGGCGCGATCGCTTCCGGCGACAGCCCCGGCGAGCGATACACCGCACGCACCGGCGTGCCCTCCACCAGCGCTGCAGTGAACGCGCCGCCGACGAAGGTCGCGCCAGGCACATCTTGCTGCAGCGTCGCAAGTTGCGGCGGCGCTTCACGCGTGTCGGCAACGGTCACATGCGCGCCGTGGCGCGCGCACCAGCGCGCTATCGCCAGGCCGGACGCACCGAGGCCCAGAACGAGCACGTGAAGATCTTGAAGGTGCTTCATCGGTTCTTGTCTAGCGCAACTTCAGTGTCGACAGGCCGACGAGGCACAGCAGCATCGTGATGATCCAGAAACGCACGACGACCTGCGTCTCTTTCCAGCCGCTTTTTTCGAAGTGGTGGTGCAGCGGCGCCATCTTGAGCACGCGCCGCCCGGCGCCATAGCGCTTCTTGGTGTACTTGAAGTACGTGACCTGCGCCATGACCGAGAGCGCTTCGACCACGAAGATGCCGCCCATCACGAAGAAGACGATTTCCTGCCGCACGATGACCGCGATGGTGCCGAGCGCGCCGCCCAAAGCCAGTGCGCCGACGTCGCCCATGAAGACCTGCGCGGGGTGTGTGTTGAACCACAGGAAAGCGAGCCCCGCGCCTGCCATCGCCGAGCAGAACACCAGCAATTCGCCCGAGCCCGGGATGTGCGGAAACAGCAGGTAGCGCGAGTACACCGAGCTGCCCGTGACGTACGCGAACACGCCGAGCGCCGAGCCCACCATGACGACCGGCATGATCGCCAGCCCGTCGAGCCCGTCGGTCAGGTTGACCGCGTTGCTGGAGCCCACGATCACGAGGTAGGTGAGGATGACGAAGCCGATGCCGCCGAGTGGGTAGCTCACCTCTTTGAAGAACGGCACCAGCAGATTGATCTTGGGCGGAAAGCTCAAGTCGAACCCCGAGCGCACCCATGCGTAGAACAACTCGACCACGCGCCAATTGGAGCTTTCCGAAATGCTGAAGAGCAGATAGAAGCCGGCCACCAGACCGACCACCGACTGCCAGAAATACTTCTCGCGCGAGCGCATGCCTTCGGGGTCTTTGCGCACCACCTTGCGCCAGTCGTCGACCCAGCCGATGGCGCCGAAACCCAGCGTTACCCAGAGCACGATCCAGACGAATCGGTTCGACAGGTCGAACCACAGCAGCGTCGCGAAGGCGATCGAGAAAAGCACCAGCACCCCGCCCATCGTCGGCGTGCCGCTCTTGGTCAAATGCGAGTCCATGCCGTAGCCGCGAATCGGCTGCCCGATCTTGAGTGCGGTCAGGCGCCGAATGGCATACGGGCCCACCGCCAGGCCGATCAGCAACGCAGTGGTCGCGGCCATTAGCGCCCGAAACGTCAGGTACTGGAACACGCGCAAAAACCCGAACTCGGGCGACAGCGTTTGCAGCCATTGGGCCAGGCTCATCAGCATGGTGCGTGCGTGCGCGGTTCATGCGTCATGTCCGGCCTCCTCGTTGTTGCTCGTTGTTTTGGTCGTTGCCTCTATGGCCTGCACTACGCGCTCCATGCGCATGAAGCGCGAGCCCTTGACGAGTACGCTGGCCACGTTCGGCAGCGCGGCGAGCACTGCGGCGTTGAGCGCTGCGATGTCGCTGAAATGCTCGCCGACCAGGCGGCGCGTGACGTCGGTCCGCGCATCGAAGGCGTCGATGCTGTGCCGCGAGTCCTGCCCGAGTGCAAAGAATGTTTCGATGCCGCGCTGACGCGCCCAGGCGCCGACCTCGGCATGAAAGCCCGCACCCTGATTGCCGACCTCGCCCATGTCGCCCATCACCAGAAGGCGCGGTCCCGGCAATGCCGAGAGCACCTCGATAGCTGCGCGCACCGAGTCGGGGTTGGCGTTGTAGGTGTCGTCGATCAGCGTAATCACCTGTTGATTCGCGAGCCGCAGCGCGCTGGCACGCGAACGCCCCTTCACTGGCTCGAACGCATCGAGCCCTTCGACGATCTTTTCCAGCGAAACGCCACTCGCCAGCGAACAGGCGATAGCCGCCAGGGCATTGATGACGTTGTGCCGACCGGCGATGCGCAGCGTACATTGCAGCGGCCCGATCGGCGTGCGCGCCGCGAGGCGCCAGGCACCGTCTTGCCAGTCGGCGGCAAGCAGCGCGATGTCGGCACCCTCGTGCTCGCCAAATGTCAGGCAGCGGCGCGAAGCACCCGCTCGCGCCAGGTCGCTCCAGAGCGCGGTGAAGACATCGCCAAACGGAAACACGGCCGTACCGTTGGCCGGCAGCGCGGTCAATACGGCACCGTTTTCTTGCGCCACGGCTTCCACCGTCGCCATGAATTCCTGGTGCTCGCGCTGGGCGTTGTTGACCAGTGCGATGGTCGGACGCGCCATCGCGGCCAGGCGCGCGATCTCGCCCGGATGGTTCATGCCGAGTTCGACGACCGCACGCGTGTGGCAACCACGCAAGCGCAGCAGCGTGAGCGGCACGCCGATCTCGTTGTTGAAGTTGCCAGCGGTGGCCAGCGCACGATCGTCGCAGGCCGCGAACAGGATCGCCGCGATCATCTGGGTGACGGTGGTCTTGCCGTTGCTACCGGTCACCGCTACCAGCGGCAGCTCGAACTGCGAGCGCCAGCCGGAGGCAAGCTCGCCGAGTGCGGCGAGCGAGTCGGGCACTTCGAATCCCGAGAGGCCTGCGGCTTCTAGCCCACCGTGCGCGATGGCTGCGACCGCGCCGGCTGCCTTGGCATCGGCCAGGAAGTCATTGGCGTCGAAGCGCTCGCCCTTGAGTGCGACGAACAAGTCGCCGACACCCAGCGTGCGGGTGTCGGTGTGCACACGCTGAATCGGCGTGGCGGCGTCACCGATCAGCTTCGACCCAGGCAGCCATTGCTGAACCTGACCCAACGTCATCATCGACGAGTGCATCGGCGAGTGCATCGGCGCGGCGCTCATGCGGCACCTCGTCGCGTGAGCGCGTCGACCGCATGCGTGCGGTCCGAAAACGCGATGCGTTCACCGGCGATTTCCTGCCACGCTTCATGACCACGACCGGCGATCAGCACGACGTCTTCGGGCTTCGCCTGCGCCAGCGTTTCGGCAATGGCGGCGGCACGGTCCACCTCGACTTGTGCGGCATCAGGATTGGCCAGCCCGAGCAGGATCTGACTGATGATCGAGCCTGGCTTTTCGCTGCGCGGGTTGTCGCTTGTCACGACCAGCCGGTCGGCGCGCGTCTCGGCCACGGCGGCCATCAGCGGCCGCTTCATCGCGTCGCGATCGCCCCCGCAGCCGAATACGCACCACAGCGCGCCGCCGCGTTGCTGTGCCAGCGGCCGCAGGCCGGCCAGCGCCTTGTCGAGCGCGTCGGGCGTGTGTGCGTAGTCGATCACCGCGAGCGGATGACCCGGCACGCTGATGCGCTCCATGCGGCCAGGCACGCTGCTCAAGTGGCGGCAGGCATCGACAGCATCGGCCAGGCCCACGCCCAGGGCGCGCAAGGTGCCGAGTACGCCGAGCAAGTTGTCGACGTTGTATTGGCCGATCAGTTGGGTCGCGAGCCGCTGGCTCGGCGCACCCTGCTCGATCACAGAAAACTGCAATCCCGCCGCGTCGTAGCCGATGTCTTTTGCCATCAATCGAGCGGGGGCGCCGGCAGCCGACACGGTCCACACATCGAGCGAACCGACACCGGCCTCGACGAGATTGCCCACCAGGCTCGCGCCGTGCACGTCGTCGAGATTGACCACCGCCGCGCGCAGGCCAGGCCAGCGAAATAGCTCGACCTTGGCCTGCCAGTAGGCGTCCATGTCGCCGTGGTAGTCGAGGTGGTCCTGCGTGAAATTGGTGAACACGGCGACGGCGATGCGCGTGCCGTCCAGACGTCGCTCGGCGATGCCGATGGACGACGCCTCGATAGCGCAGGCGCCAAAACCGCGATCGACTAAGGCGCGCAGTTCACGCTGCAACACGACAGGGTCGGGCGTCGTCAGGCCGGTGTAGTTCAGATCCGGTGGCACGCCGATGCCGAGTGTGCCGACGACACCGCACGGCGCCTTGCGCGCCTGCATCAGCGCCTCCGCCAGCCACCACGCGGTGGATGTCTTGCCGTTGGTGCCGGTCACGGCCAGGATGTCGAGCGCGCGCGATGGCGCCTCGTAGTAGGCGGCGGCGATCGGGCCGGTCGCCGCCTTCAGGCCTGCGTAGCTGGCAATGGCTTCACTGGCAATGGCATCGTCTTCGAATCCGAAAGCCTCGACGCCCTTCTGCTCGACCAGGCAGGCCGCAGCGCCCTGCGCCAGCGCTGCCGCCACATGCTTGCGGCCATCGGTTGCCGCACCGGGCCAGGCGATGAAGCCGTCGCCCGTGCCGACCGGCCGGCTGTCGGCATGCAGCACGCCGCGCACGCGCGACTTGAGCCATGTTGCCGCTTCGGCCGGGTTGGTGAGCATCGTCATCGGCATCAGAAGCTCTCGTCCACGCCATTGGTCGTGACCAGCGGCTTGACTGCGAGATCGGGCGGCACGTTCATCATGCGCAGCGTCTGCTGCACCACTTCGCTGAACACCGGCGCAGCGGCCAAGCCGCCGAAATACACGCCGTCGCTGGGCTCGTCGATCATCACGCCGACGATGATCCGAGTCTTCTCGATCGGTGCCATGCCGGTGAACCATGCGCGGTACTTGTTGCTCGCATAGCCCTTGCCGACCTGCTTGTGGGCGGTGCCCGACTTGCCTCCGACCGAGTAGCCGACCGTCTGCGCGAGCGGGCCAGTGCCGCCGGGCGCAGCGGCCATCTGCAGCATGCGGCGCACGGCGCGCGCGTTCTCGGCGGAGAACACACGCACGCCGACGGCGGGCTGGTCGGACTTCAGCATCGTGGTCGGGATGACCATGCCGTCGTGCGCGAACGAGGTGTACGAGTGCGCCATCTGAAAGAGCGATGCCGACAGGCCGTAGCCATAAGCCATGGTGGCTTGCTCGACCGGCTTCCAGCTCTTCCACGGGCGCAACCTGCCCGTCACCGCGCCGGGAAACTGGATCACCGGCTTCTGGCCGTAGCCGAGCGCGGTGTACGTGTCCCACATTTCATGCGGCTGCATCTTCTGCGCGATCTTCAGCGCGCCCACGTTGCTCGACTTCTGGATCACGCCTTCGACCGTCAACGTGCCGTAGTTGTGCGTGTCGCTGATGGTGAAGCCGCCGATCTGGAACCGGCCTGGCGCGGTTTCGATGATGGTCTTGGGCGTCACACGGCCGGCTTCGAGCGCCATGCCGATGGTGATCGGCTTCATCGTCGAGCCGGGCTCGAAGGTGTCGGTCATGGCGCGGTTGCGCAACTGCTCGCCGGTCAGGTTTTGGCGCTTGTCGGGCACGTAGCTCGGGTAATTCGCGAGCGCCAGCACCTCGCCGGTCACAGAGTCGAGCACCACCACGCTGCCGGCCTTCGCCTTGCGTGCGATCACCGCGTCGCGCAGCTTCTGGTAGGCGAAGAACTGCACCTTGCTGTCGACGCTGAGCTGGATGTCGCGGCCATCGAGCGGTGGCACGGTCTCACCGACGCCTTCGACGATACGACCAAGCCGGTCCTTGATGACGCGGCGCGAACCCGCCTTGCCGGCGAGTTGCTTGTCGAACTCGAGCTCGATGCCTTCCTGCCCGTTGTCCTCGACATTGGTGAAGCCGACGACGTGCGCGGCGGCTTCGCCTTCGGGGTACTGGCGCTTGTATTCCTTGCGCTGGTACAGGCCCTTGATGTTGAGCGCAGCGATCTGCTTGGCGATCGGCATATCGACCTGCCGCTTGATCCAGACGAACTGCTTGTCTTCGTCTTCGAGCTTCTTGTCGAAATCCTTCTGCGGCATCTCGAGCAGCTTCGCGGCCAGCTTCAACTTGGCCTTGACGTCCGGATCGTCGCGCTCGATGTCTTCTGGAATCGCCCAGATGCTCGGCGCCTCGACGCTCGATGCCAGGATCAAGCCGTTGCGATCGAGGATGCGGCCGCGACTCGCAGGCAGCTCGAGCGTGCGGGTGAATCGCACCTCGCCCTGGCGCTGAAAAAAGGCGTTGTCGAACACCTGTACGTAAGCAGCGCGGCCGGCCAGCACGACGAAGCCGAAAGCGATGCCGGCCACGATGAACTTGCTGCGCCACACCGGCGTCTTGCTTGCCAGCAAGGGGCTCGATGCGTATTGCACGCTGCGGCTGTTGCGGCGCATCAGTGCTCCTTCTTGCCGGTGGTCGCGGAAGGTGCGGACGACGGCACCGGCGGCGGCGCTTGCACCACAGCAGGAATGACCGAACCGTCGGGCCGCACGTACTGCGTGATGGCCGGCGTGGTGGTACGCATCTTCAGCTGCTCCTTGGCCAGCTTTTCGACGCGCAACGGCGTGGCCTGCGCGCGCTTTTCTACCTGCAGGCGCTCGTTGTCGAGCTCGAGGCGACGCGCTTCGTTCTGCACCCGGTCGAACTCGGTGAAGAGCTGGCGCGACAGGTACTGCGTGTGCACCAGGTACAGCGCCGAGGCGAGCACGGCGAGCAGCAGCAAAAAGTTGAGCCGCGCCATGTCAGGTCACCGCCGTGCGTTCGGCCACGCGGAGGATGGCGCTGCGCGAACGCTTGTTGCCAGCCACCTCGATCGCGGACGGCTTGATGCGATCGAGCACGTGCAATTTCATAGGCTGCGGCACGGCAAACGGAGCACGGCGGTCGTACACCTCGCGCGAGTGTTTAGCGATGAACTGCTTCACGATGCGATCTTCCAGCGAATGGAAACTGATCACAGCGAGGCGCCCCTGGGGTTGCAGCACGGTGAGGCTCGCCTCTAACGCCTGTTGCAGCTCTTCAAGCTCGGCGTTGATGAAAATCCGAAGAGCCTGAAATGTGCGCGTTGCAGGGTTCTGGCCCTGCTCGCGGGTTTTGACCGCGCCAGCCACGAGGTCGGCCAGCTCGGTGGTGGTTGAAATTGGGCCCCGTTCTTGTCGGCGAGCATCAATCGCCTTTGCAATCTGAACAGCAAACCGTTCTTCGCCATAGTCACGAATCACCTCTGCAATCTGCTGAGTGTCGGCCGTTGCCAGCCAGTCGGACACGCTCTCGCCGCGCGTGGTGTCCATGCGCATGTCGAGCGGACCGTCGAACCGAAATGAGAAACCGCGTGCCGGGTTGTCGATCTGCGGCGAACTCACGCCGAGGTCCAGCAGCAGGCCTGCGACACTGCCCGCAGGCAGCTCGCGCAGGTCTTTGAAACCCTGGTGACGGATAGAAAAACGCGCATCGGTGATGCGCGCTGCTTCGGCCACCGCTTCCGCATCTTTGTCGAATGCGATCAGCCTGCCTTCCGGCGCCAGCCGGGCCAGGATGGCCCGGGCATGTCCACCGCGCCCGAACGTCGCGTCGACGTAGGTGCCGCGCGCAAGCGATGTCGTGTCGGCAAAAAGCGCATCGGACGCTTCTTTCAACAGGACTGTGGTGTGGGTCCATGGCTGCTCCACTGCCGGCCTCAGAACGAAAAGTCCTGGAACACGTCGGGCATGTCGCCCTGCGTGGCCTCGGCTTCCTTGGCGTCGTACGTCGCCTTGTCCCACAGCTCGAAGTGGTTGCCCATGCCGAGCAACAGTGCATCGCGCGTGATGCCGGTGGCGGTGCGCAGTTCGGGCGACACCAGCACGCGGCCGGTGCCGTCCATTTCGACATCCATCGCGTTGCCGAGAAAGACGCGCTTCCACCACTGCGCCGACATCGGCAGCGCCGCGATGCGGTCACGAAATTTTTCCCACTCCGGGCGGGGAAACACCATGAGGCAACCGTGCGGGTGCTTGGTGATGGTGAGGTGGCCGGCCGCCGTCGCGCTCAGAACGTCACGATGCCGGGTCGGCACCGCGAGCCTCCCTTTGGCATCCAGACTGAGCGATGAAGCGCCTTGAAACACGAGAACGAAACCTTGGTTGTGAGACGTCTCCGACATCCAGTACGGATGTCAGGTGACACTTTTTCCCACTTATATGCACTTTTCGCCACTTTATCAGGAAGGAACACCCGCGCAAGAAGGCCCTTGCGGAGAATTTTGTAATGGAATCAACGACTTAGCTGTACTTTTGAACAGTCGAAGTAATGAAAATCGTTGCAAATGAAGCACTTAGCTCACGCACTGCATGTGATGCGTGAAGCGCCGTTGCGGCGCCCTACTTCAAAGAATGAACCGCGAAAGGTCTTCGTCGTGACTTAGTGCCGCAAGTCGGGTGTCGACGTAAGCGGCGTCGATGTGAATCGACTGGCCTTCGAGTTGGGTCGCGCCGAAGCTCACCTCGTCGAGCAGACGCTCCATCACCGTCGACAAGCGACGCGCGCCGATGTTCTCGGTGCGCTCGTTGACTTCGAAGGCGATGCTCGCCAACCGCTGGATGCCATCCGGCGTGAACTCGAGCGTGACGCCCTCGGTCGCCAGCAGCGCCTGGTATTGCTTGACCAGCGAGGCACGCGTCTGCGTCAGGATGCTTTCGAAATCGGCGATCGACAACGATTGCAGTTCGACGCGGATCGGAAAGCGCCCCTGCAACTCCGGAATCAGATCGCTCGGCTTGCTCAGATGGAAAGCGCCGCTCGCGATGAACAGGATGTGATCGGTGCGAATCACGCCGTACTTGGTGCTCACCGCAGTGCCTTCAACCAGCGGCAGCAGGTCGCGCTGCACGCCTTGGCGCGACACGTCGGTGCCCTGTGCTTCGCTGCGCGTGGCCACCTTGTCGATCTCGTCGATGAAGACGATGCCGTTCTGCTCGGCGTTGGTGATCGCCTGCGCCCGAATGTCGTCTTCGTTGACCAGCTTGGCGGCCTCTTCGTCGATCAGCAGGCGCATCGCTTCCGCGATCTTCAGCTTGCGCGTCTTGCGTTTGGTCTGGCCCATCTGGCCGAACATGCCCTTGAGCTGCTCGGTCATTTCTTCCATGCCGGCCGGGCCCATGATTTCGAGCGGCGCGCGGGTTTCGGCCAAGTCCAGTTCGATGTCCTTGTCGTCGAGCGCGTGCTCGCGCAGCTTCTTGCGAAAGGCCTGGCGCGTGGTGTTGGCGGTATCGGGCACCGCGCCTTCGGCGGTGCGCGCGGGCGGCAACAGCACGTCCAGAATGCGGTCTTCGGCTGCGTCTTCGGCGCGCGTGCGCACCTTCGCGCTTTCGCTCTCGCGGGTCTGCTTCACGGCAATTTCAGCCAGGTCGCGAATGATCGAATCGACGTCTTTGCCTACATAGCCGACCTCGGTGAACTTGGTGGCTTCGACCTTGATGAACGGCGCGTCGGCAAGGCGTGCGAGCCGGCGCGCGATCTCGGTTTTACCGACGCCTGTCGGGCCGATCATCAGGATGTTCTTGGGCGTAATTTCAGAGCGCAGCGAGCCCTCGACCTGCTGCCGGCGCCAGCGATTGCGCAGCGCGATGGCGACGGCACGCTTGGCTTGCGGCTGGCCGACGATGTGGTTGTCGAGTTCGGAAACGATTTCTTGGGGCGTCATGGACATGGCGTGCTTTTGTCTGTCTGTGCCCGGTTCAGAGCGTCTCGATCGTATGGTTCATGTTCGTGTAAATGCAGAGTTCGCCGGCGATCTCCAGCGATTTCTTGACGATCTGCTCTGCGGTGAGATCGGTGTTGTCGAGCAATGCCTTGGCGGCCGACTGGGCATAGGGGCCGCCGGAACCGATCGCGATCACGCCACTCTCGGGTTCGAGCACGTCGCCGTTGCCGGTGATGATGAGCGAGGTGGTGGCGTCGGCGACCGCCAGCATGGCTTCGAGCTTGCGCAGCACGCGGTCGGTACGCCAGTCCTTGGTGAGTTCGACCGCAGCGCGTGTCAGGTTGCCCTGGTGCTTTTCGAGCTTGGCCTCGAAGCGCTCGAAGAGCGTGAAAGCATCGGCCGTGGCGCCGGCGAACCCAGCAATCACCTTGCCGTGATAGAGCCGCCGCACCTTGCGCGCCGTGCCCTTGATGACGATATTGCCGAGCGTGACCTGCCCATCACCACCGATCGCGACCTGGTCGCCAACGGGGGTCTTGCGGCGCACGCTGACGATGGTGGTGCCGTGAAACTGTTCCATCGGAACAAGATAGGACGACGCAGGGATTTTTCAAGCCCTCTCACAGCGGGGTTATGTCCCGCCGGACTCTGACCGGGCTCAATGCCGATCAGCGCTGGCGTGGCGAAACCGCAGCGTGGTCAGCGATGCCGATGACGCCGAAAAACGCTGTGACGAGCCGGTGCGCATCGACGAACTGCACGCGCTGACCGCGCTCGTCGCGTGCGGTCACCCAGTTCAGAAGCGTACCCGCCGCGGCAAAGTCGATGCGAACCAGCGCCGCGCACGAAATCGTCGGCGCCACCGCGTCGGCCAGTTCGGCATCCAGCCGTTGCCAGACCGCCGCCGACTCACCCGTGAGTTCACCGATGAGCGAGGGCAGCTTCGGGCCGATGTCGACCGGCACTTCGTCGCTCATGCTGGCGAGCGTGAGCGACGGCGCCGCCGGCCTCTGTGGTTTTGGCGCTTCGGTGACCACCTCGATTGACGCGAATTCTCCCTTGGGGTCGGTCCATGGCGGTGGCGACACTTCGTAGGTGATGCAGTAATTGAGCGCGACCAGTTCGAAGTCGTCGGCCGCATGCATCACGCGCAGCGCTTCCATGCGCAACTGCCACCAGATGGCATCGACCGTGCGTTCGTTCGACGGCGTGGCCTGCTCCAGCACCGCGGTCAAGTGGCCCATGCCGACGAACTGAATCTGCACGGTGGAATCGGCCCAATGCGCTAGCAGCGCCTTCAACGGTGCAGCTGCTTCCTCGTCGATGTTGCGAAGGGCACGCCAGTCGAGCGTCCACTTCGGACCGCTCGCTGCGGCAAGTGCACGCGTCAGTTCGCCGAGCGAAGGGCGCGTCAGCACTGCCGGAGCGAACCAGTCGGCCACACCAAGCGGCCGATCGGCGTCGGCGGAATTCTGCGCAACGCTAGCAGCCACTTGCAGGTCACGCGCCAGCGAACGCAGCGAAACCCACTCCGGCCCCTGCCGCTTGAAGCGCTGCGCATAGCGCGTGTTGGCGGCAACGAACTTTTCGGAATCGCCGGTGGCGCGGTACAGGTCGAGCAGTGCGAGCCAGCTGTCGTTGTGCTCGGCATGCGCGCTATCGGGCGCCAAGGTCTGCAGCAGGATCGCTTCGGCACCGGCGTCATCGCTTTGTGCAAAACGAATGGCCGCTTCCTCGATGCCACTTTCATAAACCTGCCGCCCTGCGTGTAACGCGTCGTCGTCGCTCGACCTGCCCCTCGAAGCCGAATCACCCTGCGCGCTTTCGTGCGGCGCGACACCGGGAACTGTGTCGGCGTACGCACGCACATGTTCCCCAGCCATGTCGGCGGGCACTTCCGGACCGGAACCCGGAACGGGGAGCGCCGCTGCGCTGTCACCCGCGGGCCCGCGGCTTTTCCACCATTGCTGCGACATCTGCTCTTCGATCTCGTCGATCTTCTTGAGCGTGAGCGCGCGGCCCTCGGTCTTACCGGAGGTGCTGCTGACGTTGAACTGCGACGGCGTGCCGCCGTCGTCGCGTACGCCGGCGGCGTCGCGGCGACGCAGCTTGCGCAGCATGTCGAATTCGCGGCGACGCACGAAGTCGTTGCGCTGCCGCCGTTCGATCATCTCCTTCAGCATCTCGCGGCTGTAGCCGTTGTCAGGTGCAGCCGAATCCTGCGCGTCGAGTTCCGACCAATCCTTCAGCGGATTGCGGACGAACTTGGCCACCTTGGACAAAAGTCGACCGGGTTCTTCCTTGGCCATGAGTGCGCGCGGATTTTGTACGGGGAATCGGGAAGGGGAAGGAGTTTTGTCAGCCGGCTTAGTCGCCGAACATTTTCTGCTTGAGTTCGCGGCGCTGTTGCGCTTCGAGCGACAGCGTGGCGGTCGGGCGGGCCAGCAGCCGGCCGACACCGATCGGCTCGCCGGTTTCATCGCAGTAGCCGTAGTCGCCGGAGTCGATGCGCTGGATCGATTGTTCGATTTTCTTCAACAGCTTGCGTTCGCGGTCGCGGGTGCGCAGTTCGAGAGCGTGCTCTTCTTCGATGGTGGCGCGGTCGGCCGGATCGGGTACGACGACGGTGTCTTCGCGCAGATGCTCGGTGGTTTCACCCGCGTTTTCGAGAATGCCGCGTTTGAGTTCCTGCAGCTTCAGGCGAAAAAACGCCATCTGCTTGTCGTTCATGTACTCCGCGTCGGGCATCGCAATGACTTCGGCATCGACCAACTGTTCGGCCGTCTTGGTCTTCCAGTTGTTCAGCAACTTCGGGTCTTTCTTGACCGCGACCGGCGGCGGCGGCACCAGGGCCGTCGACACGATCTGCGAGAAGCTCGACTTGGCAGCCGTCGAGGCGATCGATTGCGGCATCGAAGGCACCGTGAGTTGCGACAACCGCGACACCCGGCCACCGCGCGCCGGCACGGGCGTGGCGGCGATGGTGGTGATCGGCATCACCGGGGTCGGCGTGGTGGGAAGGGAGGCAGCAGCCGTTTTTTTCATGGGAATCGAAGGAGAAGATGAGTCGGCGGGCCGGCCCACCGATTTGGAAGGAGAAGACGCCGCCGCGGTGGTGGTCGTGATCGTGGATTTCGCGGACTTGTCCGAGACAGCGTTTTTTTTGGCTGGCGCGGGAGCCGTTGCCGAAGCTTTTTTAGTCGCCGACGCCGCCGGCTTGGAGACCGCCGGCTTGGACGCGGCGGGCTTTGAAGCTGACTTGGCCTGAACGACAGGTTTCTTCACGGTGGCTGGCTCCTTGGACGAACTGGAACGCGCTTTCACGGGTGTCTCCTCCCATGTAGTCAGGATGCTCGCCCTTGGCGGCTCAGGGGTTATACCTCTGAAAACACGCCAAAAACTCGCTCTCTCCTGTGCCTGAAGCCATGCCTCAGCCCCAAAGGGCCAAAGCACGTCGCCGGAACAGGCGGGCGATTGTATATAGAGAAGCCGAAAGTCAATGCGCTGAAATCAAAGGTCCGCTCAAACGAGACACTGATCAAGGCCCTGTTCGAGAATTTCACGCGGAAGTTCGATGCCGATGAACACCATCCGGCTCTGGCGCACTTCGTCCGCGCCCCACTCAGGCCCCAGGTCGCTGCCCATCAACTGGTGCACGCCCTGGAAGATCACCTTGCGGTCCGTGCCTTTCATGCTCAGCACGCCTTTGTAGCGCAGCATGCGCGGCCCGTAGATATTGACGATGGCGCCCAGGAAGTCTTCCAGCTTCGCAGCATCGAAGGCGCGATCGGCCCGGTAGACGAAGCTTTTGACGTCATCGTCATGGTGGTGATGGTGGCCGTGACCTTCGTTGGCATGCGACGGGTGATCGCAGCTCTCCCCGTGTGCGTGGTCATGATCGTGGCCTGCGTGCGCGTCGTCTTCCTCTTTCAGGAAATCCGGGTCAATGTCGAGCTTGGCGTTCAAGTTGAAGCCGCGCAGGTCGAACACGCTAGCCAGTGGCACCTCGCCGAAGTGCACTTTCTGCTGCGGCGCCCGCGGGTTCATGTGCTTCAAGCGATGGATCAGCGCCTCGGTTTCTTCGGCCGAGACCAGTTCGCTCTTGCTGATGAAGATCTGGTCGGCAAAGCCCACCTGGCGGCGCGCTTCCTGCCGGTCGTTGAGCTGCTGCGGCGCATGCTTGGCATCGACCAACGTCAGGATCGAGTCGAGCAGATAACTCTCGGCGATCTCGTCGTCCATAAAGAAAGTCTGCGCCACCGGTCCCGGATCGGCCAGACCGGTCGTTTCGATCACCACGCGGTCGAAGTCGAGCAGCCCCTGGCGCTTCTTGGAGGCCAGCAGTTGCAAGGCTTCGCGCAGGTCTTCGCGGATGGTGCAGCAGACGCAGCCGTTGCTCATCTGGATGATCTGCTCTTTCGACTCGGTGACGAGGATGTCGCTGTCGATGTTCTCTTCACCGAATTCGTTCTCGATCACCGCGATCTTCTGGCCGTGCGCCTCGGTCAGGATGCGCTTGAGCAGGGTGGTTTTGCCGGAGCCGAGAAAGCCGGTGAGGATGGTGGCAGGGATAAGGGCCATGAATTGCTCCGGTCAAGGGAAAAGCGGGGGGCTGAAAACGGGAGAGGCGGAAGTTTAGCCAGCACGACAGCGTGGCGCCAAGGAAAGGACATCCACTGCATGCGTCGTGCCGACAGCGACTGCTATTTGCGTACGACGACCAGCCCCTTCAAGTACTCGCCTTCCGGAAACTCGATCGTCATCGGGTGATCCGGCGCCGCGCCCAGACGCTCGCTGATGTAGCCATCGACTGCGGCATCGATACCGGCCCCGGCGACGATCTTGTGGAACAGGTCGGCACCGATACCACCCGAGCAAGAAAACGTCAGCAGCACGCCGCCCGGAACCAGCAGTTTGAGCGCCAACCGGTTGATGTCCTTGTAGGCGCGTGCGGCGCGCTCGGCGTGCGCGATGGTGGGCGCGAATTTCGGCGGGTCGAGCACGATCGCATCGAAAGTCTGGCCCTCTTCGATGAAGCGGCGCAGCGTGGCGTTGACGTCGGCATCCAGAAAGCGGGTGTCTGCAGCTTCGAAACCGTTGAGCGCCACGTTGGCACGCGCCATTTCCAGGGCGGGCAACGACGAATCGATCGACGTCAGCTCGGCGCCTTCGAGCGCACCGGCAGCCTTCAACCCCGCCAGTGCTGCGATGGTGAAACCACCCGTGTAGCAAAAGCAATTGAGCACGCGTCGAAACTTGCGGTGCTGGGCAAGTTCGGCAAAGCGCTGGCGGCTGTCGCGCTGGTCGAGGTAGAAGCCCGTCTTGTGACCGGTCGCGATGTCGAGCGACAGCTTCCAGTCGTGCTCGCGGATCGTGCGGACCGTGTCCCCGGAACCGCCCCCCTCGTCCGCCCCGCGCAGCCAGCCCGTCACCGGCTTCAGCCCTTCGCGCTCCCGGCCATTGGCGTCGGAACGTTCGTAGAGCCGTGCGAGCCCGGTCGCCTTCAACAGCGCATCCGCCAGCACGTCTTTCCAGCGCTCGACGCCGGCCGACAGAAACTGCGCCACCAGCGTGTCGCCATAACGGTCGACGATCAGTCCCGGTAGCCCGTCGGCCTCGCCATGCACCAGCCGCATGCCGTCGCTGCGGATGTCGAACAGCGCGCGCGCATCGACCGCCTTCTTGCACAGCGACGCCAGAAAGCCAGCGTCGATGCGCTGCGTCTCGACGAAGCTCCAGGCCCGCGCGCGGATTTTCGATATCGGGCTGAAGGCGGCCCATGCCAGAAACTGGCCTTCATGCGATTCGACTCGCACTGTTTCGCCTGCATCGGCCGAACCGCGGGCGATCGCCGATTCAAAGATCCAGGGGTGCCGGCGTGCGAGAGAGCGCTCTTTACCGGGCTTGAGGCGAAGTATCTTCATACGCCGATTGTCGACGGCGTGGAAATCGCCTTTGAACGGAAGATTCGACGCCTTCGCTGCGACCTCAGCGGTCCAGCGGCCAGAGTCCGTCCAGCACGGAGCCCGCGCTGTTGACTGCCGCGCACACCTCGACAACCGAAATGCGCTTGTTGCTGGCCTGGCGACGGATTTGCTCGTAGGCCTGTATGTCGGTCAGCCCCTGGCGTTCGGCCAGCAGCTTTACCGCGCGCTCGATCTCGCGCCGCGAGCGCAACGCTTCTTCCAGCTTCGTCACCTTGAGCAGAAGCCGGTCCTGATAGCCCTTGCTCGCGCGGGCAAGAATCAGTGTGCTCAATACCCCGGTCGGGCGAAACGGCTTGTTGATGACTGCCTGTGCATTCAAGTCGAGGATGCCTTTCAGCACCGTCGGATTCTCGTAGTCGACCAGTGCAATCACCACGGCCTCGCAATCGACTCCGCTCCATAAGTGTTCGCTGCCGCGCTCGGCCGCGACAAATACAAAAACCACATCAATGGTGGCCGGCGGCGATGGCGGACATGGCCATAGCGACTTCACGTTGCAGCCGATCCGGCGCAGCTGGTCGACCAGCACGTTGCAATCGGCGCCAGGCGGATGGATCACGGCCACCGACGTGCCGCGCAACTCATCGAATAGACGCTTGATGCCGGAACTCATTCGTGCCCTGTCGTGCGGCGAATCAATCGCCCGCAATGTCGGCCAGACCGTACATCGTCATGTACGGGTCGGGCTTGATGACCGAGGCAGCCTCCCACGCAATGTCGAACTGGCCATCGGCACGGACCCGTCCGATGCGCGGACGCAGCCAGGCATGCTGATTGTCGGAATCGATGCGCAGCTCGCCCGACGGCCCCTCGAAACTCACCTGCATGGCCGCGGCGACAAGCTTCTGCGTGTCGAGCGTGCCGGTCACCTCGAGCGCGCGCGCGAACAGGTGCACCTGGCTGTAGGCGCCTTCGGTGTACTGGCTGATCGGCAAGTCCGCGCCAAAGCGCTCCCGAAACGCGGCGACGAAGCGGGCGTTGCCGGGCGTATCGAGCGAAGCGAAGTACTTGGCCGAAGTGAAGTGGCCCGTGCACAGCTCAGGGCCGACCGCCTTGATTTCGCCCTCGGCCATGGTGAGGCTGGCAATCGGCGTTTGCTGCGGGTCCATGCCGAGTTCACGGTAGAGCCGGTACAACTCCCGGCCAGGCCGTCCCACCAGCGTCGAAAAGACGACATCGGGCTTGGCCGCCTTGATCGATTCGACCAGCCGGCTCACAGCCCCGGTATCGACCTGATAGTCAAGGTAAACCTCGCCCGTGATCTCGCCGCCGTGCTGCTCAACCACGTCGCGCATGATGCGATTCGATTCGCGCGGATAAATGTAGTCGGAGCCGACCAGGTGCCAGCGCTTGCGTCCTTCGCGCAGCAAGAAGCTCGCCAACTGAAGGCTGTTCTGGTTGGGCGCCGCGCCGGTGTAGATCACATTCGGTGAGAACTCGAAGCCCTCGTACAACGAGCAGTACCAGAGCAAACCGTTGCGGCGCTCGATGGCCGGCAGCACCGCCTTGCGCCCTGCCGAGGTGTGGCAGCCGAAGATCACGCTGATGCCTTCGTCCTGCAGCAACTGATCCGCCAGACGGCGGTACTCCGTCGGATCGGAGCCGGGGTCGAGCGCCACCGGCTCGATCTGCCTGCCGAGCACCCCACCGGCACGATTGATCTCTTCGATGGCCAGCACCGTGCCGTAGAAGTGTTCGCTCTCGGAAATGGCCGTGACGCCCGACCGCGAGAACAGCACGCCGACACGCCAGGGATCGCCTGCCGGAGTGGTATCCGGCAACGTAGAGGCATCGCGGCGTGGATCCTGGCGCGGGTCGCTGCGAAAGTCGTCGGCTGGCGTCATGTCGTGGTGGGTGAGTGATCAGGGGTGCCAGTGGCAGCCATCGCAAGGGCTCGCTGCAAGGCCGCCGCGGCCCTCAACAACGGGCCATCCTCACCCGGCGCGCCGATCAGTTGAAGCCCCATCGGATGGCCGTTGACACCAACCGCACCCGGCACGCTCACGCATGGAGATCCGAGCAGGGTCCATGCCCGGTTGTACGTCGATGGCCCGGTGTTGGCGAACCCGACCGGTGCTTCGTCCGGCGCGCTGGGCGTGAGCAGGAAGTCGCAGGGCGCCAGCCAATCGGCAAAGCGCGCACGGGCAAGGTGTGCTGTGGCCTGCGCAGCGGCATAGGTCGAGTCGTCCACCCGGCGGGCTTCGTTCAAGTAGCTGCGCAACTGCAAGGACATGCCCTGCAGGTGGCTCGACGCCATGTCGAGGTCGCTGGCGAGCGAGCGCCAGGCTTCCCATCCCTGCACTGCCGCGTGTGCGCTGAAAAGTGCCTCGGCCATGGGCGGCAGCTCGACCGTGCGAATCGTCGCACCGGCACGGCGCCACGCCTCGATGCCTTGCGCCATCGCGGCCGCCGCGCCCGGCGACACGTCGCCCCACGGATACGCTGCGGGCACGCCGACGGTCCAGCGCCTTGGCGCCGGCAGCGCGGCAAGCGCAAGCGGCCGGCCGCTCAGCGCCTGCGCCAGCCAAGCCACGTCGCCCATATCGCGCGCGAACAGCCCGACGGTATCGAGCGACCATGAAAAGCATTTGAGCCCGGCAGTCGGCAACAGGCCAAAGCTCGGCTTGAAACCGACGATGCCGCAATACGAGGCCGGGCGGATCGTCGAGCCGCCGGTTTGCGTGCCGATGGCCCACGGCACCAGCCCCGCCGCGACGGCCGCCGCGGACCCGGCCGACGAGCCACCCGGCGTGCGGCCGGGCGCATTCGGATTGCGGGTGGCGGTCGGCTCGAGGTAGGCGAATTCGGTGGTGGTCGTCTTGCCGACGACGACACCGCCGGCGCTGCGAATGACACCGACGATGGCGGCGTCGCTACGCGGCGGCGCGAGACCGGCATACAACGGCGAGCCATAAGCCGTCGGCAGGTCGCGGGTGTCGAAGATGTCCTTGACCGCGACCGGCAGTCCGGCGAGTGGCCCCACAGCGTGCGTTGCCCCGTCGATCGCGAGTCTGGCTTCGGCGAGGCACGAGAAAGCGCCTATCGCGGGATCGTGTTGCGCGATGGCGCTGTACGTCTGCTCCATGGCATCGGCCGCTTTCCGCAAGCCCGCGGCCACTTGGGCCAGGGTGGCGAGCGCGGTGGTGGAAGTCCAGATCGTCGATGTCATCGTCGCACCGTATCAGACGCGCAGCTGCGCGCGAATGATTTCAGCAGCGCCAGGCGCACGCGTGTCGCCTTCGACCACGATCTCGCCGCGCTTGAGCACCGCGTACCGGTCGGCGACGGCGAGCGCGAAGCCCACGTTTTGCTCGACCAGCAGCATGGAGGTACCGTTGCGGTCGCGCTCTTGCCGCAGCGCCGCGCCCACCTTGTCGATGACCGAAGGTTGCAACCCTTCGGTGATCTCATCGACCAGCATCAACGACGGCCGCGCGACCAGCGCACGGGCCACCAGCAGCATCTTTTGTTCACCCCCCGACAGCGTGCCCGCGCGCTGCGCCATGCGGCCTTGCATGAAAGGAAAGATCTCGTAGATCGCCGGGAGTCGGTCGTTCAGCAACGCGTCGCGTGCGAGGCCGAGGCGCAGGTTGTCTTTGATGCTGAGATCGACGAAGAGGGCCTGCTCTTGCGACGTATATGACACGTCGAGGCGAGCGATGCGGTGCGCCGGCAGGGTGGTGATGTCGACGCCCGCCATCGAGATGCGGCCTTGGCGCTTGGGCAAAAAACCCATCGCCGATTTGAGCAGCGTCGTTTTCCCCATGCCGTTCTTGCCCAGCAAAGCGACGATGCTGCCAGCCGGCACCGAGAGGTCGAGGCCGCGCAGCACCATCAGTTCACCGTAGCCCGCGCTCACACCTTTCAGGGTCAGCGCGGCCTCGCTGGAGCGCAACTCAGTCATGGCCGGCGCTCCCCGAGTAGATCGTCTGAACGAGCTCGGAGTCGACCACCTCTTGCACCGTTCCGGACAGCGCCAGCCGCCCTTGGTGCAGCACCACGATGCGTGTCGATATCTCGCGCACGAAGTCCAGGTCGTGCTCGACCAGCAGCAGGCACAGGTTGAAGCGCACGCACAGGTCGGTGAAGACCGCGCCGATGCGGCTGCGCTCTTCCAGTGAAAGGCCCGCCGTGGGCTCGTCGAGCAGTACGACCTGCGGCTCCAGCGCAAGCACCATCGCGAGCTCCAGGGCCTGTTGTTCGCCGTGCGACAAGTGCCGCGCTTCGACGTGCAGTTTGCGGTCGAGCTCGGTCGCCTTCAGCACCGCCAGCGCGTGCGACGGCAAGGCCAGCGTCGTGCTCCGACGCCACAGCGACGGCTTGTCGACGCGCACGCGCGCCATGCGCAGGCATTCGGCCACGGTCAGCGTTTCGAAGACGTTGGCGGTCTGGAACTTGCGCCCGAGGCCGAAGCGCACGCAGGCGTGCGGTGGCGCGTGCGCGATATCGTGTCCATCGATTCGCACGGTGCCGGCGCTGCGCTCGGCACCGTCGCTCATGCAGCGCATCAGCGTGGTCTTGCCGGCGCCGTTGGGGCCGATCAGGCTCACCAGTTCGCCGCGGTGCGCGACGAAGTCGATGCCCGACAGCACCTTCAGGCTGCCGAAATGCTTCGACACGCCAGCCAGCTCGATCACCGGTGCCCCGCTGTCCATGACGGGCCGCACGGGCGACTCGGCCAGCATGGCGGTGCCTGCTGCCTGCGCCATATCCGCTGCAGCGGCGCCGCTTCGCCGGCCCAACCGGCGCAGCAGGCGCGCCAGAGGAGGCAGCAAGCCCTGCGGCAACAGCACGATCACCAGCACGAAAGCCACGCCGAGAAACAGCTTCCAGATAAAGGGCAGGCTGCCGCTCAGGTAGGCGCTGCCCCACTCGATCAGGAGAGCGCCGAACACCGGCCCGATCAAGGTGCCGCGCCCGCCGAGCGCGACCCAGATGATCACTTCGGTGCCGAACACGAAGCCGGCCAACTCCGGCGCGACCACGCCGCTGAAACTTGCATAGCCGAAACCTGCGAGGCCGGCGATGGCGGCGGTGGCGACCAGCAACACGATCTTCAGGCGAGCCGTGTCGATGCCCAGGTAAGAGCAGCGCGTTTCGTTGTCGCGAATCGCTGCCAGCAAGCGCCCGCCATCGCTTCGCACGAAGAGCCAGGCACCGGCAGTCAGGAGCACGAGCACACAGCCAGCGATGCGAAACCAGGCCTCCAGACTCAGGTCAGGCACGGTGTAGCCGGTGAGGCCGGAACTCGAGCCAGTGAAAGTGCCGCCAGAGAACAGCAATTGCGTCACCACGATGGGCAGCACCAGCGAAATGACCGAGGCATATAGCGCTGTGGAGCCGTGATAGAACGACAGCCAGCCCGTGATCAGCGCGAGGACGGCAGCAGCCGACACCGCAAGACCCAGCGCCACCCACACCATGCCGGGGCTGAAGCCGAGGTGCGTGAACACCAGCCCGGCCGCGTACGCGCCAGCCCCAAAAAAAGCCGACTGTCCGAAAGTCAGGAAGCCGGTGTAGCCCCACAGCACATCGACCGTCAACGCCAACATCGCAAAGAAGATCGCTCGAATCAGGATATTGAGCGTGTAGGTGTCTAGCAGCGACGGCGCGACCAGCGCCACGCCAGCGCATGCGGCAGCCACAGCGACCACCCGACGCATCGAACGCACCGATCGAACGTCTGCCAACGGCGCAACCGCAACGGCAACCGAGCCCAGTACGGGGTCAGTCACGGGAAAATCCTTTCGGCCGGATACGCAGCGTGACGGCTGCGAGCACAGCGATCGCCAAGCCGCCCAGAACCGGACTCACATAGGTCGAGAGCAGCACCTGCGCCGCGCCGAAGACCAGCGTGGCGACCAGCAAGCTACCCATCGACACGCCCGACACCATGACCAGCATGAAGGCGTTGACCAGCCACGGCACGCCCATGTTGGGATCGACGCTCGACAGCGGCGTGATCAGCGCACCGGCGAGGCTCCCTATGCCAGCGCCCGCCGCAAAGGTGCAAAAGCGCACCATGCCGGCATGAATACCGAGACCGCGCGCCAGCTGCTCGTTCATGATCACCGCACGCGTGACAAGGCCGATGCGGGTCCGCGTCAGGATCAGCGCGAGGGCTGTGCCGAGCACGGCGGCGGCGGCGACCAGCAGCAAGCGGTACGCCGAGTACTCGCCGCCAGACCAGGCGAAGGTGCCGTTGACCGGGCTCGGCACCAGTTGCACCTCGCGCCCGAACACCAGGGTAATGACCTGCCCGATGACGATCGCCAGGCCCCAGGTCGCGAGGATGGCGTCGAGCGGCCGTGCGTAGAGCGGCCTCACGACGACGCGCTCGATGAACATGCCGACCAGCGCGCCCACCAGCAGCGCGAACGCGAGGCCGAGCAGCGGCGACAGGCCGATGCGTGAGGCCACCAAGCTGGCATAGGCACCGACCGTGAGGAAGGCGCCATGCGCGAAGTTGATGATCTTCATGACGCCGAAGATCAGCAACAGCCCGGCAGAGACGATGTACAAAATCGCCGCCGTCGTGACGATGTCCAGCAACAAGTCCATTGGCGATCTACGTCATTTGAAGCGAAGTTGCAGCCGTCGTTTTATTTGAGATTGGGGCACTGCGTGCCGACCGCGACATCCTTGAAGCTGTCGATCACCTTCACACCGCCATCGGCCTGCACTTGCGCAAGATACATCGTGAGCGGCGCGTGGTGCTGCTGGTTCATCGTGATGCGGCCGCGCGGGCCTTCGACTGCCACTTCACCCAACGCCTTCAGGACCTTGTCGGCGTCGGTGCTCTTCGCCTTTTCGACCGCCGCCTTGTAGGCGTAGACAGCTTCGTATTCGGGCACCGAAAGATCGTTGGGCGTCTTCAGGTCGGCACCGAATTTCTTGGTCAGCGCGTCGAGGAATTTCTTGTTGGCGGGGCTGTCGATGCCGGTCACGTAGGACGCCGAGATGTAGATGCCTGCGGCATCGGCGCCCATGCTCTTTGCCGTGCCTTCGTCGACCGCCAGGTTGCCGTACGGAATGTTGATGCCGGCCGCGCGCAGCTGCTTTGTGAGCGTCACGTTGGGGGCGCCGCCCGCGGTCGAGGTGATCAACGCGTCGGGCTTGGCCGCGCGGATCTTGCTGATGACGGCGGTCCAGTCGCTGCCGTCCATCGGCAGGTATTCCTCGCCGACGATCTTGGCGCCCTTGCCTTCGGCGTACTTCTTGGTGAACTCGAGCATGCCGCGACCGAAGGAGTAGTCGCTGCCGACCAGGAAGATCGTCTTGGCGTTCTTGGTCTTCATGAAGTAGTCGACCACCGGCGGCACCTGCTGCTCCGGCACCCATGCGTTGACGAACATCCACGGGCTGCACGAGCGGCCTTCATAGAACGATGTGTAGATGTAGGGCACCTTGCCGCGTGCCACGATGGGCAGGCCGGCATTGCGCGCGGCGCTGGTTTCCATCGAGATCAGCACGTCGACTTTCTTCTGGAACACGAGCGAATCGAAAGCCTTCTGCGCACCGACCGCGCCCGACGCATCGTCGGCCACTTCGAGTGCGAGCTTGCGGCCCAGCACGCCGCCCGCAGCGTTGATCTCTTCGATGGCCAGCTCTGCCGATTGCACCACCGAAGGCGCGACCACGCTGTTGGCGCCGGACAGGCCGACCGGCACGCCGATGCGGATCGGCGCATCGCCTTGCGCGGCGGCCAGCAACGGAAAGGCGACCAGCGTCAAAGCGGCGGTGAGGATGCGGATTTTCGGTTTGAACATGAGAAGACTCCTGCGGGTTGAATGAATGGATGAACGGAAAAGGGAACGAAGAATCCGAGGGCGCTCAGTACCAGCCGGGCGCCTGCCCACTGCCAAGCATTTCGCTGTAAACGTCGGTGCGTCGGTCGCGCAGAACCTGGTTGAAAGCGTTCCAGTTGCGCGAGCGCCGGGCCTCACCCAGGTCGACATCGGCGATGACGATTTCTTCCACCACGCGGCTCGCGGGGCCGGCCACCGGCCAGCCCGTGCAACCGACGACCAGGCTCTGTCCTTCGAACAGCTGGCCGCGCTCGGTGCCAACACGGTCAGCACAGGCGATGAACATCGAGTTGCTGTGTGCCGCCGCCATCGTGAGGATCGTGGCCATCGCTTCGCGCCCCGGCGCCTGGCCGGGAATCGGCACCCAGTTGGTCGGCACGCAGACGATGTCGGCGCCCTTCAATGCCTGGATGCGAAAGGTCTCGGGGAACCAGATGTCGTAGCAGATCGCCACGCCGATTCGCCCGTGCGGCGTGTTGAAAACCGGAAAGCCCAGGTTTCCCGGTTCGAAGAAAAGGTTCTCGGCGTTCCAGAGGTGCACTTTGCGGAAAGTGCCGATGTAGCCGTCAGGGCCGATCACCACTGCCGCGTTGTAGAGCGCGTTGCCGTCGCGCTCGGCGATGCCCGCGACCAGGGTGACGCCGAGCCGTTGGGCAACGGCGATCCACGTCGCGCAGCTCGGTCCGCCGGGCACCGCTTCAGCCAGTGAGAAGGCCTCTTCACGTGTCTCGAAAACATAGCCTGAATTGCACAGCTCCGGCAGCACCATCAGTCGCGCACCCTCTGCGGCGGCAGCTTCGATCAGGCGCACGCTGGCGTCGAGGTTGCGCTGCTTCTCGCCGACGAGCGGCTCGAACTGAAGGCATGCCACGCGGGTCTGTTGCGCGGTCGAAGGCGAGAGGGCCATTTCGAAAATCCAAAAAAAAGCCCCCTGCTGCGCGTAAGCGCCAAGCAGAGGGCAGTGTTGCCGGTGATGAGTGCGGCGATGCTGCCGCGGCTGGCATTGTTGCCAGCGAAGGACCGACTCTAATGAGCGTCAGCGCGCATTGTCAAGAAGGCTCGACGGTTATTTTTTTGAGCCGCTTTCCGGCGTCGGGCGCGCCCTGGCACGCGGATGAAATTCGTCGTAGGTCTTCGCCAGATGCTGAAAGTCCAGCCGCGTATAGACCTGCGTCGTCGTGATGTTGGCGTGGCCCAGCAGCTCTTGCACCGCACGCAAATCGCTGCTCGACTGCAGCACGTGGCTGGCGAACGAATGGCGCAGCATGTGCGGATGCACGGGCGCTGCAAGGCCGGCTTTGAGGCTGCGCGCGCGCAACTGCTTCCACACCGCATGAGGGGACAGTCGCGTGCCCTTGGCGCCGAGGAACAAGGCCGCGCCATCGGCCGGATCACGCTGCGCGGCGACATCGAGCGCGGCGCAATCGGCACGTACGGCCAACCACGCGAGTAGCGCTTCGCCGGCCTTCGAGCCGACCGGCACGCTGCGCCGTTTGCCGCCCTTGCCGAGCACGCTGGCTTCCATGGCATCGAGGTCGACCCAGCCGCGCGCGGTCGCGCTGGCGTAAACATCGAGCCCCGTCAGTTCGCTCACGCGCAGGCCGCAGCCATAGAGCAACTCGACGACGGCGCGGTCGCGCGCTTCGGTCCACGGGTCGGCTTCGGTGTCGTGCAGGTCGGCCAGCCGCACCGCGTCGTCGACGGCCAACGCCTTGGGCAGCGGCCGCGCCGCCTTGGGCGCCTTCACGTCCTGCACCGGATTGCCCGCAACCAGCCCTTCGTTGCCGAGCCAGCGAAAGAAGCTGCGCCAGCAAGAAAGAATGAGCGCAATGCCACGCGGCGCATGGCCGGCACTGTGCAACTGCGCCATCCAGCGGCGAACGTGGGCCGTTTGGACCTTGTCGAACGCCAGCCGGGCTTCGGCCGCCTTCTCCGACAACGTCGTCAGATGAATGGCATACAGCTCGACCGTGCGCGCCGCCAGCCGGCGCTCCACGCGCACATGCTCCAGGTATCTTTCGACCAGGGCGAGATCAGCGGAGATAGCCATGAGCCGCGTTGTTGATGATGGCCAGCGGCTCGCGCAACGCACCCTTGAACGCCATGCCCCAGCGCAACCAGCAACGCGTCGGCGCGGCGGCGTACTGGACGTCGAAAAGCCGATCGAATCCCCCGGCATGCGCGAGACGCTGCGCGCGCCACAGGTGATAGGGCTCCGTCACGACGATCACGCTCTTGACGCCTGCGGCCTGTAACACCGCAGTCGACAACGCCAGGTTTTCACGCGTCGATTGGGAAGCCGGTTCGAGCAGCATCGGCCCGGCATAGCCCGACTGGACAGCATGGGCACGCATGACCTCGGCTTCGATGCGGCCGTCTTCGCTGTCGACGCCGCCCGAGAACACCAGGCGCTGCACACGGCCCGCTGAAGCCAGCGCCAGAGCGGCGTCGACACGGCCGGTCAGGCACGGGTTGGGTTTGCCGCGCAAGTACGCTCGGTTGCCCAGCACAAGCGCCGCGTCGGCGGTGCGTTCAGGCGGGTGGGCCAACCGATCGAGCGCATCGCGCCAGACCGTGATGCCGATGGCGACGCAGACGAACACCAGCGCCGCCATCAACAGGGCCGCAATGCCTGCCACGGGCGCGACCCAAGGTGCGGTCCGCGTTGCGCGTCGCAGCCAGCCGATCAAGGCCGCAGTCGCGACAGCGCGCCCGACGCCAGCTCGGCGATGCGCTCCAGAAACTCCGTGCCCATGTCTGAATTGAAGCGATGCGCATCGGGCGACGAGAGGATCAACATGCCGAAGGCTGGCGACTCGGGCTCGGCCCGCAGCGGGATCATTGCGATCGACACGGCGGCACGCGGCTCGGCCAGCCATTGGGTCGCCTCGAAGCCGGAATTGAGGCCGCAATACGGCTCGGTCAGTGACGTGGCGAGCGCCTTCACGTCATCGCTCACCCATTGCGCGTAAGGCTCGTTGAGGTAGCTGGTTTCGCAGTCCCACACCTTGATGGCCGCCTGTGGCACCAGAAAGAGCGACTGCAACTCGTCGACGATGCGATAAGGCACGCCACGCGGGTCGCGGGTGGTCAGGAGCCCCGCGGTCCAGCGCTGAAGCCGGTCGGACGCGACCACGTTTTCGGTGCCGTGCCGGATCATGTCCATGACGCGGTGCTCCAGCGCCTTGATTTTTTCGCGCAGCATTTCAGCCTGGCGTTCCTGCAGGCTGACTGCCCGGTTGCCGTGCGGGCTGGTGAGCTGTACCTGGCCCAGCAACTGCGCATGCCGCTCGAAAAAGTCGGGCGTGTTGACCAGGTAGTTGGCGATGTCGTCCTCGGTGATCGGGTTCATGGCGGCGTTGTCGTGGATGTTGTGGGGCATGTCGGATCAGTCGATCAGGTCAGAAAAGTTCAGGAGCCATCAGGCGAAGTCGGGAACTTCGATGTCGCCTTCGAAGACGGTGGTTGCGGGGCCGGTCATCAGCACGGGCCGACCTTCGCCGGCCCATTCGATCGTGAGCACGCCGCCGTGAGTCTGCACGTCGACCTGCGCATCGAGCAGGCCGAGACGGATGCCTGCAACCACAGCCGCGCAGGCGCCCGTGCCGCAGGCCAGCGTCTCGCCGGCACCGCGCTCGAACACGCGCAGCGCAATGTTGGCGCGATCCACCACCTGCATGAAGCCGGCGTTGACGCGTTGCGGAAAGCGCGGGTGGTGCTCGATGAGCGGGCCTTGCACAGCGACCGGCGTGGCTTCGACATCGTCCACCACCTGCACCGCATGCGGGTTGCCCATCGACAACACTGCGACGGAAACGATCGCGCTGTCGGCGTGGGTGCCGAGCGCCAGACGCCATCGCTCCCAGCCACCTTCGACCACCGGTGTGAGGCCGGCCGTATCGAAAGGCACGCGCGGCAGCTCGAAGATCGGTGCGCCCATGTCGACCGTCACGCGGCCGTCGGCATTCATGCGTGGCTCGATGACGCCAGAGAGCGTTTGCACCCGCACTGCAGCTTTGGTCGTCAGCCCGTGTTCGCGCACGTAGCGCATGAAGCAACGCGCGCCGTTGCCGCATTGCTCGACCTCTCCGCCATCGGCGTTGTGGATCACGTACTGAAAGTCGATGCCCGCACCGGGCGACGGCCGCACGGTCAGGATCTGGTCCGCGCCAACGCCGAAGTGACGGTCGGCCAGGAAGCGGTACTGGGCCCTCTTCAGCGCCAAGGCGCCTCGCGTCTCGTCGATCACGACGAAGTCGTTGCCGGCGCCCTGCATCTTGGTGAAACGGATTCGCATCTGCGGATTATCGGCGGCGGGCCGGCACCCCAAAGCGATTGGCGTGAAAGCCTTATGACAGCCGAAAGCGCCATCGTCCTACCGTTACGGCCGGCATCAATCGCGATTTCGCAAATCCTTCTGGGGCCAGCATCCGTATAAAGGTTTCCACGGCGGCGCTTTGACGCTGCATCTTTCATTCTCAAACCATTTCTGGAGCTTCTCTCATGACGAAAACACTTTCCATTCTTCTCGCGGGTCTGTTTGCCGCAGGTGCTTATGCACAACCCACCCCGCCCGGCGTGCCAGTGCCACCCAATACGCCCGGCTACGCCACCGACAAATCGACGCAGGCGGGCGAGATGCGCAAAGACCGGCGACCAGCCGGCATGTTGAAGGCGCCCGGCGGTGACGAGCCCAAGGCCCCTGAAGGCGGCGCCATCGGGACCGACAAAGCGGCGGTTGCCGGCGAGGCCCGCGCCGAAACCCGTGACCAGCGCCGGCCCGGCAAGCGCCCGAGCACGCAAGGCGGCACGCCCAAGTAATAAACCGCCGCAGATAATGCGGCGATGGTTCGTTCAACCCAACAACTCCATCCTCCGCGTGAGTCGGCGCCGTTGCGCGCAGCCGCGACGGTGCTCCTGCTGCGCGACACACTCGACGGTCTTGAAGTCCTGATGACTCGGCGGTCGTCGAGCGCCAGTTTCGCGCCCGGGGCCTACGTGTTTCCGGGCGGTCGAATCGACGAGGCCGACACATCGGCACGACGCATCGCGACACGACGCCGCACCCAAAGCCGTTTGCAGTTGACACAGGCGATCGCGGCCATCCGCGAAAGCTTCGAAGAACTGGGCGTGCTGCTTGCGCACCACGCCGATGGCAGCCCGGTCGCGGCTGCCGAGATCGACGACATGGATCGCAGCACCGCATCGACGACGGTCGCCTTCGCCGAGCAATGCGCCGCACGCGGTTTGCTGCTGTCCACCGACAAGGTTTTCACTTTCGCCCACTGGATTACCGACCGCGATTTGCCGAAGCGATTCGACGTGCCGTTCCTGATCGCGCGCATGCCCGAAGGCCAGACGCCGGTCGCGGACGAAACCGAGCAGTTCGAGCCTTGCTGGGTGCGACCTGCCGATGCGCTGGAGCGCCACAAGTCCGGCAGCTTCTTCATGATCTTCCCGACGGTACGGACGCTCGAGCGGCTCGCCGCCTACGGCAACGTCGATGCAGTGCTCGGTACCTGCGCCAATCGCTCGGAAGGGGAAGGCCCGCTCTGGACCAGTTGCCCGCGCGCCGGCCTGCTGGACGGCGCCGACGCGCGCTACATGGAGACCGATTCGCCGTACGGCGAGCTCGCGATGGTGTGCCCCGACGGCCAGATCCTGCACACGCTCGACTGGCAAAACGAAGTTCCCGTGCCGCTGCTGAAAAACCTGCAACGGCTCACCGCACCCAATCCGAGCGCCATGACCGGCCCGGGCACCAACAGCTATATCGTGGGCGACGCGACGACCGGCTACATCGTGATCGATCCGGGCCCGAACGACTTCGATCACATCGGCCGGCTCTGGCGCGCGACGCAGGGCGACATCCGCATGATCGTTTGCACCCATTCACACGCCGACCATTCGCCGGGCGCTGCGCCGCTGCAGGCGCTGTGCAAGACGCGGCCGCCGATCCTCGGGCTGCCCTCTGCGACAACTTCACGTCCGACCGCGCGGTTCACACCGGATCGCGCGCTGCACGACAACGAGCGCCTCACGCTGGCGGCGCCAGCGCAAACCGACACGCCCGCTCATAGGCACACGCTGCGCGTCATCCACACGCCCGGCCATGCCGCCAACCACCTGTGCTTGCTGCTCGAAGAAGACGCCCTGCTCTTCTCGGGCGATCACATCCTGAACGGTAGTACGACAGTCGTCGATCCGCCGGACGGCGACATGACGGCTTATCTGAACTCGCTCGACACGCTCGACATCGCCTGCGCCAACGACGGCGTCGGGTTCATCCTGCCCGCGCACGGCTACGTGATCGGCAGTCCGCGCGAGGCCATCGCGATGTTGAAGGCGCACCGCCTGCGGCGCGAGGCCAAGGTGGCCGCCGCCATGCGCCACCTGCCAGAGGGCAGCGTTGAAGACTGGGTGCCGATTGCCTACGACGATGTGCCGGAGCGCATGTGGCCGGTGGCGGCTCGCTCGCTGGCAGCGCATGTCGAACGGCTGCAGCGACTGGCGGCGCAATGAGCGCCCTGGACGACAAACGCAACAGCCGCGAGAGCCGCAGCGGCTCTGTAGACGAAGGCGTCCGCTTGGCCAAGCGCGTGGCCGCCGCCGCAGGCTGCTCGCGACGCGAAGCTGAACTGCTGATCGAAAGCGGCGCAGTGCGGGTCGACGGCGAGCCCGCGCTGGTCCCGCAATCGCGCGTACGCGAAGGCCAGCGCGTCGACATCGAACCCGGTGCGCGACCGCAGCCGGTGATGGCGGTGACCCTGCTGCTGCACAAGCCGGCCGGTACCGAAACCGATGCGGCGCATCGCCTGCTGTTCGCGGCCAACCACCACGAGCCGGAGCGCGCCGGCCTGCGCTTTCTGCCGCACCACGTGAAAGCCCAGCGCGTGATGACGCCGCTCGAAACCGGCGCCAGCGGGCTGATTGTGTTCACGCAGGAGTTCCGCATCGAACGCAAGCTGCAGGAAGACGCCGGCGTGATGGAACACGAGGTCATCGTCGACGTCGAAGGTCCGGTGGGTCCCGAAATATTGGATCGCCTGGAGCGCACGCCGGCACGCGTCAGCATTGGCCAGCAGGGTGAGGGCCACACCGGTTTGCGCTTTGCGCTGAAGGGTGCGCGACCAGGGCAGATCGCTCACATCTGCGATGGCGTGGGCCTACGCATCCTGTCGATGAAGCGCATCCGCATCGGCCGTGTGCCGCTGGCCGGGCTGCTGCCAGGCCAATGGCGCTACCTGCTGCCGAGCGAGCGGTTCTGAACACGGCTCGTCGGCTGAATTAGTGTGAAGCGCGCCTGTACGCCGGATTCTGTGTACCGGCGTTCTTGCGAACCCCGGCATGACCGCCATTACTCTGGGCCGTTTGTCGCCAAACAGCTCGATGCCACCTACCCGCCAGCTCAGCGGAACCACCTCGATACTGGCCTACTTGGTGTTGCTGCGCGCAGAGATTGCCCGTTTCACCCGGATCGGGGTTGCCCCTTCACCGACTCGTCTCTGTTGCTCTGATCCTCACCTCGCGGTGGAGAGCCGTTAGCTCCTGCGCTGTCCTGTGCAGTCCGGACGTTCCTCCAGTGCCTGGTTTCCCAGATTGCACCAGCGGCGGTCCAGCGTGCTTCACGCAGCGATTATCGCCACAATGATCCTCCGCACAGATTCCGCAAATCAACGAAGGAGACACCCATGAAAGCCGACACCATCCTCGCCACCATCGGCAACACGCCGCACATCCGCATCCAGCGCTTGTTCGGCAACCTCGCAAAGCCGGGGCAGCAGGTCTGGATCAAATCGGAGCGCGCCAATCCCGGTGGCTCCATCAAGGACCGCATCGCCCTCGCGATGGTCGAAGACGCGGAGAAATCGGGTGCGCTCAAGCCCGGCGGCACCATCATCGAACCGACCTCCGGCAATACCGGCATCGGCCTTGCCATGGTCGCAGCGGTCAAGGGCTACAAGCTGATCCTGGTGATGCCCGATTCGATGTCCGTCGAGCGGCGTCGCCTCATGCTGGCCTATGGGGCGACTTTCGATCTGACGCCACGCGCCGGCGGCATGAAGGCCGCCATCGCCCGCGCCGAAGAACTGGTCGCTGGCACCCCGAATTCGTGGATGCCGCAGCAGTTCAACAACCCGGCCAACGTCGAGGTTCATGTGCGCACCACGGCCGAAGAAATCGCCGCCGACTTTCCCGGTGGCATCGACGTGTTGATCACCGGCGTCGGCACTGGCGGCCACATCACCGGCGTCGCCAAAGTGCTGAAGGCGAAGTGGCCGAAGCTGAAGGTGTTTGCAGTCGAGCCCGTCGCATCGCCAGTGCTCTCCGGCGGCAGTCCGGCGCCGCACCCGATCCAGGGCATCGGTGCCGGCTTCGTGCCGAAAATCATGGACATGACGTTGATGGATGGCGTGATCCAGGTCGATGCCGAACCGGCCCGCGAGATGGCGCGCCGCAGCGCCGCAGAAGAAGGCACGCTGGTGGGCATTTCGTCCGGCGCCACGCTCGCCGCCATCGCGCAAAAGCTGCCCGAACTGGCAGCCGATGCCGTGGTGCTGGGATTCAACTACGACACGGGCGAGCGGTATCTGTCGGTGGAAGGCTTCCTGCCCGCGCTTCCGGGTTGAAGTTCAACGTCGCTGGCGCGCTCACGGCGGGGGTGCCGCCCGCCCTGCGTCGATCTCAGACAGCCGCTACCAGTTGGCGGCGATATAGGCACCCAGGTCGGTGGTGCACCGTGTCACCGCCTTGGCCCGCTCCTCGCGCAAGTGCTGCCAGCCATCGACCTGCCAGGCGGCCCACCCCAGCGGTTCCGACACGTAGCCACACACCACCGGGCCCTTGAAGGTTCGGCCCAGTTGGGCGCCGAACTTGAGACGATAGAGATCGTCGCCGGAGGCAATGTTCTCGTACACCAGCTGCCAGCCGGTCGGGTTCAGCGCGGTCCCCAAGTCCTTGGGTATCTGCGAGGCGTCTGCAATTTCTTCGGGAGTCGATCCATCGGTCTTGGCCACTGCGACCGCCTCGATCGCGCGACGTGCGTAGAAACGCGTCGCCATTCGGCCGAGGCCGTTCGCGACGTCCTGGCTCGCGGGATTCGCGGAGACGGGATCATTCGCGAGTTCCGGCATCTCATCCCCGGCCAGCTCGTCCTTGGAGAAGCCCTGCACGGCGGCGCCGCGTGTCAGTGCGATCAAGGCGATATTGAGCGCGACCTGCGCCGCTACATTGTTGACGGTGTTTTGCCGGCGCACGACACGCAGCCGCTCGATGCCCGGTTTGTACATGCCGCGGTTGAACACCACGCGGGTCACGATGGGCGAATCGTCCGAGGTGTCGCTGGCCAGGACGGCCAGCCGCTGCTCCTGGACTGCGAGCGCCGTGGCCATCGCAGCAAGCCGATCGGCCGATGGAGGCGGTGCGGGCTTGCGCGTGCCGCAGGCCGCGAGCGTCAAGACAATGGCGACGACAAGGGCGCAGCGAGGAGCAGCGCAAGAGGGAAAGGAGCGTGTGTGTGACATGGGCAGGAATTGTCCGAGGCCCCGGTCCCTGTGCTCAGCGTGCGCCTGCGCAGTCGGTCACGCTTCCCCAAGGTTTGTTCGGCACCCGGTCGAGTGCACGCCTCCACACGCTCGCACGACTCGTCGTGCGCACCTCGCATGAGACTGGCCTATATTCACGCCCTGCTTGATGAACACGAGCCTTTACGATGATCCGACTTTCAGAACTCAAATTGCCGCTCGGGCACGCCGAAGAGGCGCTACCGGAACTGGTGTTCCGCACCCTAGGTGTCGCGTCCACCGACATCGCCACTTTCAACGTCTTCAAACGCAGCTTCGATGCTCGCAAGGTCGACCTGCTCACGGTCTACATCGTCGACGTCGCGCTGGTCGACACGGAACGCGAAGCTGCTCTCCTCGCGCAGCACGCGGCGCATCCGCACATCCAGCCTGCGCCCGACATGGTGTGGCGCGCGCCGTCTCATGCGCCGGCCGACATGCCGCTGCGCCCGGTGGTCGTCGGCTTTGGGCCGTGCGGCATCTTCTGTGCACTGGTGCTGGCGCAGATGGGCTTTAAACCCATCGTGCTGGAGCGCGGCAAGTCGGTGCGACAGCGCACCCTCGACACATGGAAACTGTGGCGCAAGGGCGTGCTCGATCCGGAGTCGAACGTGCAGTTCGGCGAAGGCGGTGCCGGTACGTTTTCGGACGGCAAGCTCTACAGCCAGATCAAGGACCCGCGCTTTCTCGGCCGCAAGGTGATGGAGGAATTCGTCAAGGCAGGTGCGCCGCCCGAGATCCTCTATGTCGCGCATCCGCACATCGGCACCTTCAAGCTCGTGAAGGTGGTCGAGACGATGCGCGCAGAAATCGTCGCGTTGGGCGGCGAGATCCGCTTCGAGCAACGCGTGGCGGACGTGCGCATCGAAGACGGCCACATTCGAGGCCTGTCGGTGCTCGATCGGGCCACCGGTGCGACCAATGAGCTGCGTGCCGACCACGTCGTGCTGGCGCTCGGCCACAGCGCGCGCGACACCTTCGAGATGCTGCATGCGCGCGGCGTGCACATCGATGCCAAGCCGTTCTCGATCGGCTTCCGCGTCGAGCATCCGCAAGGGCTGATCGATCGTGCACGCTGGGGGCGGCACGCCGGTCATCCGCTGCTCGGTGCGGCGGACTACAAGCTGGTGCACCACGCGAGCAACGGACGTGCGGTCTACAGCTTTTGCATGTGCCCGGGCGGCACGGTGGTCGCGGCAACCAGCGAGCATGGGCGCGTGGTCACCAACGGCATGAGCCAGTACTCGCGCAACGAGCGCAATGCCAATGCGGGCATCGTGGTCGGCATCGAGCCGCGCGATTTCCCGGGTTGGACTGCCACTGAAAAGGGCGACGCGTTGGCCGGCATGGTGCTGCAACGCGAGCTCGAATCCAACGCCTTCGTGCTCGGCGGCAGCGACTACCGCGCACCCGGTCAACTGGTCGGCGATTTCGTCGCGGGCAAGCCATCGAGCGCGCTCGGCAGCGTGACGCCTTCATACCAGCCGGGCGTGACGCCGACCGATTTGCGCGGAGCCCTGCCCGCTTATGCCATCGAGGCGATGCGCGAGGCGTTTCCGGCATTCGGCCGCAAGATCAAAGGCTTCGACCTGCACGACGCGGTGTTGACCGGCGTCGAGACACGCACCTCGTCGCCCATCCGCATGACGCGCGGCGACGACTATCAGAGTCTCAACGTGCGCGGGCTGTATCCGGCCGGCGAAGGGGCTAGTTATGCGGGCGGGATTCTGTCGGCGGGGGTGGACGGCATCAAGGTTGCCGAGGCAGTCGCGCGTGGCGTGCTCGCGACCTCGAACTGAACCCACGTCACTGAAATTGCAGCCGAAGCCTTCAAGGCCAACGAACAAAAGACCTCACGAAAGCGAAAAGATGATCGAAGACGACTTTCACTACTACGAACCCGCCAACGGTCACAGCCTGCCGCACGATCCGTTCAACGCCATGGTCGGTCCGCGACCGATCGGCTGGATCTCGTCGAAAAGCGCGGCGGGCGTGTTGAACCTCGCGCCCTACAGCTTCTTCAACGGCTTCAACTACACGCCGCCGATCATCGGCTTCTCGAGCATCACCGCGAAGGACAGCCTGCACAACATCCGCGAAACCGGAGAGTTCGGGTGGAACCTGGTAACACGGCCGCTGGCGGAGCAGATGAACCTGTCGTGCGCTTCGGTGCCTGCCGATGTCGACGAGTTCCAGCTTGCCGGCCTGACACCCGTGGCATCGCGAAAGATCGACGTGCCCCGCGTGGCTGAAAGTCCGGTGTCTTTCGAGTGCAAACTGACACAGATCGTGCAACTTCAAGCCGCCGATGGCACCGCCATTTCGAGCTGGCTGGTGCTCGGCGAAGTGGTCGCGGTGCACATCGCGCGGCGGCTGTTGAACGATGGCATCTACGACACCGCGGCGGCCGAGCCGATACTGCGTGGCGGCGGTCCGGCGGACTACTTTGCAGTGACCGCCGACAATCGCTTCCTGATGCGCCGTCCGCGCTGATCCGAGACAACCGATTTTTCTTGCAAGCGACCCCATGACCGAAGACGCCATCCAGACCGAACCCACCGCGGTGAACACGCCCGTTGCGCCGGCCCAAGACACGACCGCCGCATCCGAGGGCGCCCCATCGAACGCAGCGACGGAACCCAACGAGCCACGCCGCAACTCGCGGCCGCCGCGCTCTGGTCGAGGTGGGGGCCAAAGGCCGACCGCCGGCCAGGAACAGCAACAGCCAGGGCGGCAACAGGGACCGCAAGGGCAACGCGGTCAGCAGCCACACCAGGGCCAGCGCGACCAGCGCGCGCCCCGTCCGGCGCGCCAGGTGCATCCGGTTTTGGAGCAGCTGTTCGAACTGCACCCCAAGCTGTTCGGCGCCCGCTTCCTGCCGCTGAAGCTCGGCACGTACGAAGACCTGATAGCGCGCCATCCCGACACCTTCAAGACCGAAGAGCTGAAGGTCGCGATGGGTCTGCATGCCCGCTCGACCCGCTACCTGGAGAGCGTCGCTGCCGGCCATGCGCGCCACGACCTCGACGGCAATGCGGTCGAGCCAGTTGCGCCAGAGCATGTGCACCACGCGATCCTCGAAGTGTTCAAGCGCCGTCAAGCCCGCTCGAAAGACGATCTGCGTCCGCAACTGCAGGAACGGATCATCGCGGCGATCGAAGCTTCGGGGATGCCGCGCGAGGTCTATGCCGAGCGAGTGCGAGCACGTGACGCGGGCGCCAATGCGGCGCTCGATGAAGCGCTGGCCGAGCTCGGTCGTCAGGCCGCCAAGCGTGAAGCGCTGCTGCGCGCGTTCGAAGCCAGCGGCAAGGACGAAGCAGGGTTCGCCGACATGTACGGCATGGACCCAGTCGAAGTAAAGCGAATCCTCCAACGCGCTCGCAGCGACAAGGCTGCGGAGGCGGAGCGTGCTGCGGCTGCGGCGGCTGCCGCTGCTGAAGCTGTTTCAGCTGCTGAAGCAGAAGCAGAAGCAGAAGCAGAAGCAACGACGAATGCTGTGCCGTCCGACGATGCGAAAGATGCTGGCCACGCCGAATAGAGATCCGGCGATCCAGTTAAAAGAGCCGGCAAGAGGTTGCCGGCTCTTTTCGTTTTGCAGAGGAGACAGCGGGGCGTGTTCGGGGACATGAGCGGAAGGGGTACGCCAGACGCTATCCCCGCACTCAAAGTCTCAAGCCTTGGCGTTCTGCAGCGCAGCGATGCGCTCTTCGATCGGCGGATGCGTGGCAAACAGCTTGCCGATGCTGCCGGTGATGCCCATTGCCTCGACCGACTTGGGCAACTGGCCCGGAGGCAACCCACCCAGCCGTGCCAACGCATTCATCATTGGTTGCTTCCTGCCCATCAAGCTGGCTGATCCTGCATCCGCGCGAAATTCTCGGTGGCGCGAGAACCACGCGACGACGATCTGCGCGGCGAAGCCCAGCACGATGTCGAGCACCAGCGTCGTGATCATGTAGCCGATGCCGGGCCCGGAATTGCGGTCATCGCCGCGTCGCAGAAAGCTGTCGACGGCGTAGCCGATGACCCGCGACAGGAACACGACGAAGGTGTTCATCACGCCCTGGATCAACGCCATCGTGACCATGTCGCCATTGGCCACGTGTGCGATCTCATGGCCGATGACGGCCTCGACCTCTTCGCGCGTCATGTTCGTCAGCAGGCCGGTCGACACGGCGACCAGCGACGAATTCTTGAACGCGCCCGTGGCGAAGGCGTTGGGCTCGCCTTCGAAGATGCCGACCTCGGGCATGCCGATCTTGGCGGTGTCGGCGAACTTGCGCACCGTCTCCACGATCCATGCTTCATCGGCCGACTGTGGGTTGTTGATGATGCGGATGCCAGCCGTCCACTTGGCCATCGGCTTGCTGATGAGCAGCGAAATGATCGCCCCGCCAAAGCCCATCACCAGCGCGAAGCCGAGCAGTGCGGGCAGGTTAAGCCCGCTGGATGTCAGGTAGCGGTTGAAGCCGAGCAGGCTCGACACGACGCCCAGCACCGCGACGACCATCACGTTGGTGAGCACGAACAGAAGAATGCGTTTCAAGTTGATTTCTCCGTGGGGAAAGAAGGCGACAACAGACCGCGACAACAAACCGGAAGATGGGAGCCGAAACGTCCCGCTTCAAGCTTCACGCCCTGCGAGCGCAATGGTTTTAAAGGCGCCGGCCCTGTTTGTTGGTTGCTTCTTCTCGGGGTCGGAAGGGACGAAAGATGTCCGGGTCATCATAGAAGGAAAAGTTCTCGTTATCGACCCACCAGCCCGGTATCCCGAGCACCGGCAAAGGCACGAAAGGCTTGGTGGCCAAGTGCGCCGGATCGAGCGCACGCGCTATCGCGGCATCGTCGGCTCCGATCGATCGGGTCGAGTCGAAAGCGCCGGGCGCGAGCAACACGTGGGCCGTCATTCCCTTGCGCGGTCGACACAGCTTGTCTAGCAGCGCATGACCAAACACGAGCAACCGCGCCTCTTGCCACGCCGCACGTTCGGTGACAAAAAGTCGTTGCCAGTCGCGCGCCAGCAGCGCTTCCCACACCGCAGGCGGCGCATCGAGTACCGCGCCGTTCTCATCGAACAGCGTGAGCGCATCGCGCAATGGACCGCGCGCTGCGCCGACGCCGGCGCGTTCGATTTCAGCCGCCTGCAATGCGTTGAGACGCTTCTTTGTCAGCGGGAATGCGAGCCAGATGAGCCCATTGAAGAAATCGTGCAAGTTGTTGCGCGTCGGCACGGTACCGGTCTCGAAGATGTGCGCTTCGTAGGCACGATCGGGTGGCAGATGGCTTTGCGGCACGAAGGCCGGAGCGCAGAGCCCGCCCATACCGCCAGTATCGATCGGCATACCGAACGAGACCGCTTGCAACGCCTGCGCCACGGAGGTTTTCTGCGATGACTGCGCCACTGCCTGACCGATGTCGCGACAGTGCGCCAACCAGGGACGGGCCCAGTCGACCCCGGACAGGTTCAGCGGGTCGGGCCGCCGGTCCATCGAATCCGGTCCGGGTGCTGCAGCACGACGAACTCGTCGGTGAGCTTGTCGAAGAGCTTGAGCGAGCTGCCGTGCTTGCCGAGCAGTCCTGCGGTGCGCAGCGCCTTCGCGACATCGTTGAGCGGCACGTCGGTTCCACTGCGCAGCGCAGGCGCGGCGTTCAGGATGAACTCCGCCGCCTCGGAAGGTGCGGACACTTTCACGGGCGCGTTCTTGCGGGCGGCGGAACGGCTCGCGGTTTTGCGGGGCGCTGCGGGCGCACGTGGAGCGACTGGTGTGCTCTGTGCGTTCGGTGCAGGCGACGTAGCTCGGGCAACCGGGAGTTCGTCGGCCTGCGATGCCTCGTCGGAAAACTTGGCAGCCGAACGGTTCGACGCTGCCTTTCGCGCTGGTTGACGCGGAGCTGCAGCCGCGCGTGGAGCCGCGGCCGGCGCCACACGCGTTGTCGCCGACGACGCACTCTTGTGCGCCAGGTCGATGAACTCGTCGTACACGCCAATCGTCTCTTCGCCCGTCTTGCCCTGCTGTCCGATGCCACACACGCGGCAGCCTTTTTCGCGCAGGCGGATCACTAGCGGCGCGAAGTCGGAGTCGGACGACACCAGCACGACGACGTGCGGGCGTTCGGCGATGACCAGGTCGATGGCATCGACCGCGAGTGCGATGTCGGTGCTGTTCTTGCCGGCCGAGATGTTGACCATCGGCCGCACCGACAAGCGCTTGAACAGCGCCTGCTGCTTCAGCGCGGTCTCGGCGTTGCAATAGGCGCGGCGCACGTGAATGGCGCCGTACACGGCCATCGTGCGTTGCGCGGCCTGCTCGATGACATCGGACGAAACGTTGTCGGCGTCGATCAGCAGCATGACGCGGGGAGTGGGGGTCATGCGAGCTTCCAGTTGAGGGTTTCGCCGCCGCGCAGTGGCTTCACCGTGGCCTCGCCGTACGGTACTTCTTCCGGCACGGTCCAGGGCTCGCGCTTCAGCGTGATGGTGCCGGCGTTGCGCGGCAGGCCATAGAAATCCGCGCCGTGAAAGCTGGCGAAGCCTTCGAGCTTGTCGATGGCGCCGACGGCGTCGAAGGCTTCGGCGTACAACTCGATCGCAGTGAGCGCGGTGTAGCAGCCGGCGCAGCCGAAGGCGTTTTCTTTCAGGGTCGCAGCGTGCGGTGCGCTGTCGGTCCCGAGAAAGAAGCGGTCGCTCCCGCTGGTCGCTGCTTCGACCAGTGCCACGCGATGCGTTTCGCGCTTGAGCACCGGAAGGCAGTAGTAGTGCGGGCGAATGCCACCGGTGAAGATGGCGTTGCGGTTGTAGAGCAGGTGATGGGCGGTGATGGTGGCGGCGGTGAATCGATCGGCATCGCGAACGTAATGCGCGCCCTCTTTCGTCGTCAGGTGCTCGAATACGACCTTGAGCTCGGGCATGTCGCGCCGCAACGGGATCATCACGCCATCGATGAAGGCCGCCTCGCGGTCGAACAGGTCGATGGCGGGGTCGGTCACCTCGCCATGGATCAGCAAGAGCAAGCCGTGCTTCTGCATGGCCTCGAGCGTCTTGTAGGTGTGACGGATGTCGGTCACTCCTGCATCGCTGTTGGTGGTGGCGCCGGCCGGGTACAGCTTCAGCGCGCGCACGCCGGCTTCGGCCGCCCTTGCGATTTCGTCGGGCGGCAGTTTGTCGGTGAGGTAGAGCGACATCACCGGCTCGAAGTCGACGCCGGCCGGCACTGCCGCGCGGATGCGGTCGCGGTATGCGAGCGCCTGCTCGGCCGTGGTCACGGGAGGGCGCAGGTTGGGCATGATGAGTGCGCGGCCGAACTGGCGTGCCGAGTGCGGCACCACGGCTTCGAGCGCGGCGCCGTCGCGCACATGCAGGTGCCAGTCGTCGGGACGCGTGATCGTGAGGGAGGAGATGCTGGTCATGGTCCGGCATTGTCGTCTGGCCTTGTCCCGGAGCGAGGTACGCCCGGCACGGAACCTGCTCGAGCGATGCACTTTCAAATCGACTACCGATTCAGCGGTATCCAGATTCAATGACAACCAAGTCCACACGTCGGGCAGCACCACCCGCATCGCCGCCGCCTGCCGCGGCGCCCGCGCCGGACTCCGACCCACTCTTCAACCAGTCGCTAGAAAAAGGTCTCGCGGTGCTGCGCGCTTTCGACGATGCGCATCGCACCATGACGCTGGCCGAACTCGCCGAGCGCACCGACATGAGCAAGGGCTCGGCGCAGCGCACGGTGCACACCCTGCAGGTGCTGGGCTACATCGGCAAGCATCCGCAGACGCGGCGTTTTCAGCTGCTGCCGCGCACCATCGAGCTCGGCTTCAATTACCTGGCAGGCAATGCGCTCATCAAGATCGCGCACCCGTACCTGTCGCAGCTGGCGAACGCGAGCGGAGAGACCGCAAGCGTGACCGAGCCTGTCGGCGCGGAGATGGTCTACGTCGCGCAGCTCATGACATCGAAGTTCATTCCGGTGCTGACGCCCGTCGGCATGCGCATTCCGATGTACTGCACCAGCTCGGGCCGGGCGTGGCTCAGCAGCTTGCCCGACGACCAGGTGCTGGCGCTGTTGCAAATGGCGCCGCGCCCGGCTCGCACCCCGTCCACGTTGACCGACATCAAACCCATCATGGCGCGCATCGCCGAATGCCGTCGCGTCGGCTACGCGACCAACGCCGAAGAACTCTTCCTCGGCGACATGGGCATCGGCGCACCGATCCTCAACCGACAAGGCGACGCGTTGGGCGCGGTGCACCTGTCGCCGCCGACCAGCCGCTGGACCATGGAAGACGCACGCAAGAAGCTCGCGCCGATGGTCATCGAATGCGCCCGTGCCATCGCGAGCGCTATCGCTCACTGAGTCGCCGCACCGCACCCGTTCGCATCGCGCACCAAATTGATTCTTCAATATCGACTATCGATTTCATCAGGACGATTCGATTGGCATGTCGCTTGCTTGAACAAAGGCATTCCGAAACTCAAAGGTCGCTCTTCATGAACACCCCCACTTCGCCGACCCGCATTGCCGCACCACGCTGTGGCCTCGGCCATGGCTTCGGCGTCCGCTCGGGCGCGCTGCTGGTAGCCGCGCTGTCGCTCATCAGCACTGCAGTGCTCGCCCAGGAAAAAGTCATGCGCATCGCCATGACGGCGGGCGATATTCCGCGCACCTCGGGCCAGCCCGATCAAGGTTACGAAGGCAATCGCTTCACCGGCATTCCGATGTACGACAGCCTCACGCAATGGGACCTGACGTCGGCCACCAAGGCCAGCGTCGTGATTCCCGACCTGGCGCTTTCGTGGGCCGTCGATGCCTCCGACCGCACCAAGTGGGTGTTCAAGCTGCGCCCCGGCGTCAAGTTCCACGACGGCTCGCCCTTCAATGCCGACGCCGTGGTGTGGAACGTCGACAAGGTACTTCGCAAGGACGCACCCCAGTTCGACCCCGCGCAGATCGGTGTGACCGCATCGCGCATGCCGACGCTGCGCACTGCCCGCAAGATCGACGACCTGACGGTCGAACTCACCACGTCGGAGCCCGATTCGTTTCTGCCGATCAACCTCACCAACCTCTTCATGGCCTCGCCCGTGCAGTGGGAAAAGAAGCTGGCCGCACTGCCCGCCACCGTGACCGACAAGGCCGAGCGCAGCAAGGCCGCGTGGACCGCTTTTGCCGCCGATTTCTCCGGCACCGGCCCGTTCAAGGCATCGAAGTTCGTGCCGCGCGAACGCCTTGAAATCGTGAAGAACCCGGACTACTGGGACGCCGCCCGTCGCCCCAAGATCGACCGCGTCGTGATGCTCCCGTTGCCTGAGGCGAGCTCGCGCACCGCAGCGTTGTTGTCGGGCCAGGTCGACTGGATCGAAGCCCCCGCACCGGATGCGCTCGAAGCCATCAAGGGCCGCGGCTTCAAGCTGTACTCCAACCTGCAGCCGCACCTCTGGCCATGGCAGTTCTCGATGCTCCCGGACTCGCCCTTCGCCGACAAGAAGGTGCGCTACGCCGCCAACCTGTGCCTGAACCGCACCGCCATGAAAGAGCTGCTCGGCGGCCTGATGGTCGAGGCCACCGGTGTGGCCGAGCCCGGCAATCCGTGGCGCGGCAACCCGACCTTCCAGATCAAGTACGACCCGGCCGCCGCCAAGAAGCTGATGACCGAAGCGGGCTACTCTGCGAGCAAGCCGGTCAAGGTCAAGGTGCAGACCTCGGCATCGGGCTCGGGCCAGATGCAGCCGCTGCCGATGAACGAATTCATCCAGCAAAGCCTGAAGGAGTGCTACTTCGACGTGCAGTTCGACGTCGTCGAATGGAACACGTTGTTCTCCAGCTGGCGCCTCGGCGCGAAGGACCCGGGCGCCCACGGTGCGCACGCCACCAACGTGAGCGCTGCGACCATGGACCCGTTCTTCGCGATGGTCCGCTTCGTCAGCACCAAGGCCTTCCCGCCGGTGTCGAACAACTGGGGCTACTTCAGTAACCCGGAAGTCGATGCGCTGGTCGACAAGGCCCGCACCACCTTCGACGAGAAGCAGCGCGACGTGGCACTGGCCAACCTGCACGCGAAGATCGTCGACGAGGCCCCGTTCCTGTTCGTCGCTCACGACGTCGGACCGCGCGCGCTGTCGCCGAAAATCAAGGGCGTGGTACAGCCGCAGAGCTGGTTCATCGACCTGGCAACGATGAGCATGGATTGAGCTCGCCCCCAGCTCGCGGCGCCCCATGATTTCTTATCTCTTGCGCCGCATCGGCTACGCCCTGCCCATCATGCTGGGCGTGTCGTTCCTTTGCTTCATGCTGGTGCACATCGCGCCGGGCGATCCTCTGGTGTCGATCCTGCCGGCCGATGCCTCGGCCGACCTGCAGCAGCAGATGATGAAGATCTACGGCTTCGACAAGCCGTGGCCGGTGCAGTTCGGCCTGTGGATCTGGCGGGCCTTGCACGGCGACCTCGGCACCTCCATCGCGACGGCGCGTCCGGTCACGCAGGAGGTTTTCAAGGCTGTTGGCAACACCTTCATGATCGCCGCGCTGGCGACGCTCATCGGCTTTGCCTTCGGTTCGCTGTTCGGCTTCGTCGCGGGTTACTTTCGCAAGTCGTGGATGGACCGCGCGGCCTCTTTCATCTCGGTGATCGGCGTCAGCCTGCCGCACTACTGGCTCGGCATGGTGCTCGTCATCATCTTCTCGGCCAAGCTCATGTGGCTGCCGGCCACCGGCGCCGGGCCTGACGGTTCTGCGCTGTGGAAGTGGGACGTTGAACACATCAAGTTCCTCATCCTTCCCGCCGTCACCATGTCGTTCATTCCGATGGGCATCGTCGCGCGCACCGTCCGTGCGTTGGTGGCGGACATCCTGTCGCAGGAGTTCGTGATCGGCCTGCGTGCGCGCGGGCTGAGCGAATTCGGCGTGTTCAGGCACGTCGTCAAGAACTGCGCACCAACGGCCCTCGCGGTCATGGGCCTGCAGCTCGGCTACCTGCTCGGCGGATCGATATTGATCGAGACCGTGTTTGCCTGGCCGGGCACCGGCTTTCTGCTGAACCAGGCGATCTTCCAGCGCGACCTGCCGCTGCTGCAGGGAACCATCCTCGTGCTCGCACTGTTCTTCGTTGCACTCAATCTGCTGGTCGACGTGTTGCAGACCTTGTTCGATCCTCGCATCGAGAGGGCCTGAAGCCATGTCGACGACTTCTGTCACCGCACCTGGCTCCCCGACGGCCGGCACACTGCCGGTCCAACTCACCCACGCCGTGCGCTCCGCCAGCCACGGCGCCAATGTCTTGCGCCGCCTCGTGCGCAATCCGATCGCGATGACTGCCGCCGGCATCATCGCGCTGCTGATCCTCGTCGCACTGCTGGCGCCGTGGATCATGCCGAGCGACCCGTTCGCGACCTCGATGTTCAAGCGCTTGCGGCCGGTCGGCACGGCCGGCTTTCCGCTGGGCACCGACGAGCTGGGGCGCGACATGCTGTCGCGCCTGATGCTCGGTGGCCGACTCTCGCTCTTCATGGGGATCGCGCCGGTGATCATGGCTTTCGTCATCGGCAGCGGCGTCGGGATCCTGGCCGGCTATGCGGGCGGCAAGGTCAACACCGTCATCATGCGGTGCATCGACGTGCTGTATGCCTTTCCGTCGGTGCTGCTGGCCATCGCGCTCTCGGGCGCGCTCGGCGCCGGCATCACCAACGCGCTCATTTCGTTGACCGTCGTGTTCGTGCCGCAGATCGCCCGCATCGCAGAAAGCGTGACGACGCAGGTGCGGCGCAGTGACTACGTCGATGCGGCGCGCGCATCCGGTGCGCCGGCCTTCACGATCGTGCGGCGGCATGTTTTCGGCAACGTGATTGGGCCGATCTTCGTGTACTCGACCAGTCTCATTTCAGTGTCGATGATCCTGGCTTCAGGCCTGTCGTTTCTCGGCCTCGGCGTGAAACCGCCGCAACCCGAATGGGGCCTGATGCTCAACACCCTGCGCACTGCCATCTACAGCCAGCCGCTCATCGCTGCACTTCCCGGCGTGCTGATCTTCATCACCTCGGTGTCGTTCAACATGCTGGCCGATGGCCTGCGCGCGGCTATGGAGGTGAAGCAATGACTAAGGCCGGCAGCAATGCCGACGTCGGCGGGCCGCGCCAGCCGCTCATGCGCGTGCAGGACCTGAAGAAGCACTTTCCGCTGAAGCGCAGCGGGTTCGGGTTCGGCCGCGGTCCCAAGCCGGCCGTGCGTGCGGTCGATGGCGTGAGCTTCGAAATTCTCAAAGGCGAAACGCTGGGCGTGGTCGGCGAATCCGGCTGCGGCAAGTCGACCACCGCACGCATCCTGATGCAGCTCATCGTGCAGGACAGCGGCGAGCTGGTCTTCGATGGCGCGACGGTCGGCGCACGCGATCTGCCGTTGCGCGACTTCCGGCGCCAGACGCAGATGGTGTTCCAGGACAGCTACTCGTCGCTGAACCCGCGCATGACGATCGAGGACTCGGTCGCCTTCGGGCCGACGGTGCACGGCGTGTCGGGCCGCGATGCGCTCAACCGCGCGCACGACCTGCTGGCGCGCGTCGGGCTCGACCCGGCGCGTTTCGCGGGGCGCTATCCACACGAGCTGTCGGGCGGTCAGCGACAGCGAGTGAACATCGCGCGTGCGCTGGCGCTGGAGCCGCGGCTGGTGATCCTCGACGAGGCGGTGTCCGCCCTCGACAAATCCGTCGAAGCGCAGGTGCTCAACCTGCTCGAAGACCTGAAGCGCGACTTCGGCCTGACCTATCTCTTCATCAGCCACGACCTGCACGTGGTGCGCTACATGTCGGACCGCGTGCTGGTGATGTACCTCGGCCAGGTGGTCGAGATCGGCACATCGGCGCAGGTGTTCGATGCGCCGCGCCATCCGTACACACGGGCGCTGCTGCGCTCGATGCCGAGCGGCGATCCGATGCAGCGCACGACGGAGGCGCCTTTGTCGGGCGATCCGCCGAACCCGATCGATCCACCATCGGGTTGCCGCTTTCACACGCGATGTGCGTTCGCGCAGGCGGTGTGCAGCCAGAAGATGCCGGCTTTTGCAGAGACGGCGCCGGGCCATGGCGTGGCGTGCTTGCGCTGGCAGCCGGGCTCGGGTTATGTGCCGACGGCGGACTTTCCGGACATGCCGGAACCCGCGGCGCTGCATGCTGCGACAGCCGCGACAGCCGCAACAGCGGAGCCGGCGCATGTCTGACGCATCGACCAAGGTCGCCGGCCTCGCCGTCGAACTCAAAGACCTGCGCGTCAACTTCATCGCACCCGGAAAAAAGATCGAGGCCGTCAACGGCGTCGACCTGCAGCTGCAGCAAGGCGAAGTCGTCGCGCTCATCGGCGAGTCGGGCTCCGGCAAAAGCGTCACGCTGCGCACCGTGATGCGGCTGCACAACGAGCGCAGCACACGCATCACCGGCAAGCTCGAAGTCAACGGGCAAGACGTGCTCGGTATGAGCCCACGCGCGCTGTCGGACATGCGCGGCAAAGAAGTCGCGATGATTTTCCAGGAGCCGTTGCTCGCGCTCGACCCGGTCTACACGGTCGGTGCACAGATCATCGAAACGATTCGCCGACACGACGGTGCGAGCCGGTCCGAAGCGGCGGCACGTGCGCTGGCGCTGTTCGAGAAGGTGCGCATCCCGAGTCCGCAAAGGCGCCTCTCGGCCTACCCGCACGAGATGTCCGGCGGTATGCGCCAGCGCGCGATGATCGCGCTGGCGCTCGCCTGCAATCCGAAGGTGCTGCTGGCCGACGAGCCCACTACCGCACTCGATGCCACGGTGCAGATCCAGATTCTTTTGCTGTTGCGCGACCTGCAGCGCGACCTGGGCCTGTCGGTCATCTTCGTCACGCACGACATCGGTGCGGCGGTCGAAGTGGCCGACCGCATCGCGGTGATGTACGCCGGCCGCATCGTCGAAGAAGGCACTGCACGCGACCTCATCCTGACGCCGCGGCATCCGTACACGATCGCGTTGCTGAAGAGCCGCGCCGAAGGTGCGATGGCGCGGGGCGTGAGGCTGGAGACGATCGGCGGTGCGCCACCCGACCTGTCCGATTTGCCACCCGGCTGCGCGTTCGCCGCGCGCTGTGCGCTGGCGACCGAAGCCTGCCGCACCGCGCAGCCGCCGTCGATCGAAGTCGCACCGGAGCATCATGCGCGGTGCATCCACACGGATCGGGCGGCGGCGATTGCGCCTGTTGCGCCTGTTGCCGTGTGATTTCCAAAGGAGACTAGACCATGCCACTGCACGACCCTGCCCACGCCTTCGTTCCCTATCCCGATGTCGCCGTGCCGCGCGCAGCCACCGGCCCGCTCGCCGATCTCAGCTTCGCGGTCAAAGACCTGTACGACGTGGCCGGCTACCCGACCGGCGGCGGCAGTCCGATCGTGCTGGCGATGTCCGGCATCAAGACGCGCACTGCGCCGTCGGTGCAGAAGCTGCTCGATGCCGGTGCACGCTTCGTCGGCAAGACCGTGACCGACGAACTCGCGTTTTCGATGAACGGCAACAACGCGCACTTCGGTGCACCAATCAACGGTGCCGCGAAGGACCGCATCACCGGCGGCTCGTCGTCCGGCTCGGCCTCGGCGGTGTCGTCGAGCCTGTGCGACTTCGCCCTCGGCAGCGACACCGGCGGCTCGGTGCGCGCGCCGGCGAATCATTGCAACCTGTACGGCATCCGACCGACGCACGGCCGCATCAGCCTCGAAGCGGTACTCGATCTTTCGCCGAGCCTCGACACGGTGGGCTGGTTCGCGCGCGACGTCGGCACCTTCGCGCGAGTGGGTGAGGTGCTGTTGGGTGACGATGCACACCCGCTGCCCGACGCCGTTCGCATGCTGTGGCCCGAAGACATCTGGGCAATGCTCGACGCGCCGGTGGTCGAGGCGCTCGACGAGGTAACGAAGCAGGTTCAGTCGGTGCTCGGGCAAGTCGAGCCCGTGGAGATCGCGCTCGAGTCATGGGACGCGATGTACTGGAACTTTCGCTACGTGCAAGCGCGCGAAGCATGGCTCACCGATGGCCCGTTGATCGAGCGCTACGCGCCGCCACTCGGTCCCGGCGTCACCGAGCGCTTCGCCTGGTCACGCGATGTCACGGACGAACAAGTCAGCAAGGCCCGCGTCTTCCGTACCGCCTTCAAGACCAAGCTGACCGAGCTGCTCGGCAATGACGGCGTGCTTCTGATGCCGACGATGCCCGACATTGCACCGCTGCGCGCGGCCACCGACGCAAGCCTCGAGGACTACCGCAACAAGGCGATCCGCATGCTGTGCGTTGCAGGGCTCAGCGGCTTTCCTCAGTTGTCGATGCCGCTGGCAAAACGCGATGGCGCACCGCTGGGCATTTCGTTGCTGGGACCGGCGGGCTCGGACCGGTCGTTGATTGCACTGGCTGAGCGCATCGCGACATAGCGAGCACTTGACGGGAAGGTCGTCAGCGCCATGACGCCTCACGAACTTAACCAGCCCACGTCACGCTAACGGTCGGGTTCACCTCGGATACATCGCAATCGACCGTGGCAGCGACTCGCTCCACCACGACGAAATCCCCCGCGTCTACAGCCAACAGCGCGTGATGCCATGTACCCGGTGCGAGCATGACCCCTTGACGACCATCGGTGACAAAGGCGGTCAACGCATTGGCACTCGGCGCCGCACCCGCCCGAGCGACCACGATCACGAAGCGTCTCTGACCACCCATCGGCACGAAGGTCTGGCTGCCGAGTGCGTGCCGTTCCATCTCCGTCACCGCATGTGGAAAGCTGCGGGCCTGTGCTCGGAACAATGCGAGCACGGGCCGCCCGCCGTCGGCACCCAAATGCAGATCGTCGATCAGATCGAAGCGGCGCGTCGTACCGCCGTTGATGAGCCGACCACCCTCGAAGTCGTCATGCACCGCGATCATCGTGCCGTAGGGCGCGAAGCCGTCGGCGGTGAGCGGCTGCGCGATCAGTTTCATGCAGCGATGCCGGCCTGGTCGAGCATCGCGTGCAGCAGCACGTTGCAACCCGCGGCCAGATGCTCGGGCTTGGCGTCTTCGATCTCGTTGTGCGAGATGCCGTCCTTGCACGGCACGAAGATCATCGCCGCCGGCGCGACGCGGGCAACGTACACAGCGTCGTGGCCGGCGCCGCTCACGATGTCCTGATGCGCGAGCCCTGCGCGCGCGGCGCCGTCGCGTACTGCGCGCACCAGCTGCTCGGCGAACTTGACGGGCGGAAAGTACACCGTCTGCGCCACGGTCACCTCGAGTCGGCCATCGACTCCGAGGGCAGCGCAGGCTTTGCGCAAGGCGGCGTCCATTCGGCTCAACCCTGCGTCGTCCGGATGACGAAAATCGACAGTGAAGGTCACACGCCCCGGAATCACGTTGCGCGAGTTGGGGTGTACCTGAACGTAGCCGACGGTGCCGCGGCCGTTGGGTTGCTCGTTCATCGCGATGTTGTTGACGGTCTGCATCAATCCGGTGGCGCCCTGCAGCGCATCGCGGCGCAAGCCCATCGGCGTCGGGCCCGCATGGGCTTCCTGGCCGGTCACGACCACGTCGTACCAGCGCTGGCCGAGCGCACCCGTCACCACGCCAAGCGGAATGTCGGCGTCTTCGAGCACCGGCCCTTGTTCGATGTGGGCCTCGAAGTACGCGCCGAAGCGCGGTGCGCCGGCCTCCACCGATGCCGCATCCTTGCCGTCGAAACCGATGCTTTTCAACGCGTCGGCCACGGTGACGCCCTCGCGGTCGGCGGCGGTCAAGGCGTGGTCGAGCGTGAAGGCGCTGGCATAGACACCCGAGCCCATCATCACCGGCACGAAGCGCGAGCCCTCTTCGTTGGTCCAGACGCAGATCTCCAGCGGCGCCACGGTGCGTATGCCAGCGTCGTTCAGCGTGCGCAACACCTCGAGCCCCGCCAGCACGCCGTAGTTGCCATCGAACTTGCCGCCGGTCGGCTGCGTGTCGATGTGGCTGCCAGTGGCCACCGCCGGAAGCGATGCGTCTTGCCCCGCACGGCGCGCGAAGATGTTGCCGATGGCGTCGACGCGCACCGTGCAACCGGCCTCGGTCGCCCACTGCACGAACAGTTCGCGCCCCTGCCGGTCGAGATCGGTCAGCGCAAGACGGCACACGCCGCCCTTGTCCGTCGCACCGATTTGCGCGAGCGTCATCAGCGATTGCCAAAGCCGCTCCGAGTCGATGGCGATGGAGGCAGCGGGGGTAGCAGAAGTGGCGGAGGCAGCGAGCGTCGGAAAAAGTGTGTCGGTCATAAAGATTAAGCAGCAGAAACCGTGCCGACAACTGGCATCGAAAGCAACCATGATCCCGCAAAACAGAAGCCCCGCACAGCGGGGCTTTTTGTTGGTGAGACACCGCGGAACCGGCTCCGCCGGGCCGCTGGTGTCGCCCCCGGCAGGGGGTGGGAGCAGCGACACGAAGTGCGCAGCGACCTGGGGGCGAGCTAGTGCTGCAGGATCTTGTTCAAGAAATCCTTCGTCCGCGGCTGACGGTTCTCAGGATGGCTGAAGAACTCGTCCTTGGCGCAGTCTTCCAAGATGCGGCCGCCCACGTCGATGAAGATCACGCGGCTCGCAACCTTGCGGGCGAACGCCATTTCATGCGTCACGACCATCATGGTCATGCCTTCCTTGGCGAGCGTCACCATCACGTCGAGCACCTCACCGACCATCTCGGGGTCGAGGGCGGACGTCGGCTCGTCGAACAGCATCACGATCGGGTCCATGCTCAGCGCGCGGGCGATCGCCACGCGTTGCTGCTGTCCACCGGAGAGCTGGCCCGGGAACTTGTCCTTGTGGACCATCAAACCCACGCGGTCGAGCATCTTCATGCCGCGCGTCTTGGCTTCGGCAGGGCTGCGGCCCAGCACCTTGATCTGCGCGATCGTCAGGTTCTCGGTCACCGACAGATGGGGGAACAGTTCGAAGTGCTGGAACACCATGCCGACCTTGGAGCGAAGCTTGGGAAGGTTCGTCTTGGGGTCGTGAAGGGCAATACCGTTGACGGTGATCTCGCCCTTTTGAAAAGGCTCGAGTGCGTTCACCGTCTTGATAAGCGTCGACTTGCCGGAACCCGACGGGCCGCATACCACCACCACGTCGCCCTTGGCGATGTTGACGGAGCATTCGTTCAGCACCTGAACCGGGCCGTACCACTTGGATACGTTCTTGATTTCGATCATGTTTTCAGACATCTTTTATCTCCAGGTCAGCGAATGATGGCGATCTTCTTGTGCAGCTGCTTGACGCAGAAGGAGAGCGCATAGCACAGCACAAAGTAAACGACGGCAGCGAGCAGATAGGCCTCGACCGGTCGACCAAAATTTTTGCCCGCCGTTTCGATTCCCTTGAGCAAGTCGTAGGCACCGATGGCGTAGACCAGCGAGGTGTCCTGAAACAGGATGATGGTTTGCGTGAGCAACACCGGCAGCATGTTGCGGAAGGCCTGCGGCAATACGACCAGCTTCATGTTCTGGCCATATGTCATGCCCACCGCCATTCCGGCATGCACTTGGCCACGCGGAATCGATTGGATGCCGGCGCGCATGATTTCACTGAAGTAAGCGGCTTCGAACGCAACAAACGTAATCAACGCTGATAGCTCAGTTCGATGTTCCAAGCCCCAACGCCCAAACGTTGAATAGAAAGTTGCGGGGACCAAAAGGAAGAATCCCAAGATCACCATCACAAGCGGAATGCTGCGCATGCCGTTCACGTAAATCGCAGCAGGTACGTCGAGCCATGCCTTGCCGGACAAACGCATGAGCGCTAGCAACGTGCCCAAGATAACTCCACCAATGGTCGCTATCACCGTCAGGATCACACTGAAATACAGCCCGTGCAGAACGAAAGAACTGATGACGTCCCAGTTGTAGAAGGAAAGATCAAGATTGCCCATGATCAATGTCCTCCGCCGCTTGTCGAGACCACAAAGCCTGGGATACGAACTCGCTTCTCGATAAACGACATGATTCGATTTATCGCAAATGCGGAGACGATATAGAGCCCAGACACTGCAATAAACATCTCGTAAGGACGTGAAGTTTCTTCGGTTGTCTGGATGAAAAACATAGTCAATTCAGAAATCGAGATGGCAAACGCCACCGACGAGTTCTTAAAGATGTTCATAGCTTCGCTGGTGAGCGGCGGCAGGATGATCCGGTAGGCCATTGGCAGCAGAACGTAGCGGTAGTACTGCGGCGTCGTGAAGCCGACCGCCATGCCCGCGTAACGCTGTCCCTTGGGCAACGCCTGAACACCGGAGCGAACCTGCTCGGCGATGCGGGCCGAGGTGAAGAAGCCCAGTGCCAGCACCACCAGCACGAAGGGTGGCACGCCCTTCATGACAGGAATCAAAGCCGGGATGACGTGATACCAGAGAAAGATCTGCACCAGCAGCGGAATGTTGCGAAAGAGCTCGACCCACGCGTTGCCCAGTCGAACCAGCCAGGGGCTGTCGGGCAAGGTGCGGATGATGCCGATCAGCGAGCCCATGACGAGCGCGACGATCAACGCCAATATCGAGACGGACACGGTCCAGCCCCAAGCGGAGAGCATCCATTGCAAGTAAGTAGGGTACTTGCCACCCGGGTCCGTCAAGAAGACCTGCCAATCCCAGTTCGATCCCATCGAAGCGCTCCTGTTCCTCGTTCATTGTTCTGACGCGCCGTATTGAAAAACGCCCACCGAAAGGGTGGGCGTGGCGCGATGTTTCAGGGGATGCGAATTACTTCTTCGCGTAGTCTTCCATTGGCTTGTCGTTCGGGTTGGCCCACGCTGCCTTGGTCGCGTCGGAAAGCGGCAGGCCGATCTTCACGTTGGCGGGCGGAATGGCCTGAATGAACCACTTGTCCCACAGCTTGGCGAGCTCGCCGCTCTTGATCTGCGCCTTGATGCTGTCGTCCACTGCCTTCTTGAACGCAGGGTCGTCCTTGCGGATCATGATCGCGATGGGTTCGACGCTCAGCACTTCGCCGACGATCTTGTAATCGGAAGGCGTCTTGGCCTTGGCGATGTTCGACGCCAGGATGGACCCGTCCATCACGAAAGCATCTGCGCGGCCCGATTCGAGCAGCAGGAAGCTGTCGGAATGGTCCTTGCCGTAGAGCTCCTTGAAGTCGATGCCGCCAGCGCGTTCGTTCTTGCGCAAGGTCTGAACCGAGGTCGTGCCCGTGGTCGTCGCGACGGTCTTGCCGTTCAGGTCCTTGATGGACGTGATGCCCGAATTTGCCTTGACCGCGATGCGCACTTCTTCGACGTACGTGGTGACGGCAAATGACACATCCTTGGCGCGCGTGGCGTTGTTGGTGGTCGAGCCGCACTCGATGTCGACGGTGCCGTTTTGCACCAGCGGCACACGGTTCTGCGAAGTGACCGGCTGGTACTTGGTTTCGAGCTTCTTGCCCATCGTCTTTTCGAGGTCTTTGATGATGTTGGCGCAGACGTCGTAATGGAAGCCCGTGTACTGCCCGTTGCCCAGCGTGTACGAGAGGCCCGACGATTCGCGAACACCTTCCGTGATGCTGCCTGCTGCCTTGATCTTGGCCAGCGTGTCGTTGGCCTGTGCAAATGCCCCACCTGCGAGCAGCATCGAGATTGCCGTCACCACTATTTGCTTTTTCATTTAATCCACTCCTGAAAGAAAACCGAAAGAAAACCAACTAAATTTTAGGCATTCACGTTTTCGGGAACACCCGGGCCAACCCGGTGCACAGTGCACCACCGCCAGCCTTGCCCATCGCCGTTCGCATCGCCTTGGTGCGGTCAGGCGGTACTCAGTTGATCACAAACAACTAAGCAGTCTTTGTGCCTGCACACACGCTGAAGGAAATTGGCACCACTGTAGGACGAGACGCAACCAGGGCCAATGCCATTTGCGGGCCTCGTTATGCGCATCCCTCATGATTTCTGCGCGCCCTGAACATCACGGCGCCGGCTGCCGCGACACCAGATACGCCCAGAGCGCGTCGGCCGCCGTCTTGGGTTGCACGCTCGCCTCGGCAGCGGCTTTGCCCCGGCCGGTCTTCGCCGCTGACGGTGCGGTCGGCGTTTCGCGGTAGGCCCGGATTTCCATCGTGACTTCGAGCGTGTCGATCTCGGGCGGCAAGGCGCTGACCAGCTTGCGCGCGCGCACTTCTTTTCTTACCGCGCTGTAAGGCAAGAAGGCGATGCCATGGCCTTCGAGCGCCATCGCCTTCAAACCTTCGGCCATGTCGGTTTCATACACACGGTCGAGATGGATCGGCGTCGCCGAACTCTTCAGCAACTGGTCGACCATGCTCCCCAGATAGGCCCCCGGCGCGTAACCCAGATACGGCAACGGCTGCCCAGGCCGGCCCGGCAGGCGCCAGCGCGGCGCGCCATCGGCGTCGGGCTTGACCCACGGCGCCATGACCTCTTCCCCCAGGCTCACCTGCTCATACCGATTGGCATCGAGTTGCAGCGGCAGCGACGGATGTTGATAGGCGATGAGCAAGTCGCAACTGCCTTCGACCAGCCGAAGCACCGCGTCATGCACGTTGAGCGCGATCAGCCGGCTCTTGAGCGGCCCGAACTCCGAGCGCAGGCTGGTCACCCAGGCCGGAAAAAAAGTGAACGCCAGCGTGTGCGGCACGGCGAATTCGATGACGTCGTGCGCCGCCGCCGAATGGCCGCGCAGCATGGCGCGGGTGCTCTGCAGGCCCTGCAGCATTTCGATGGCCTGGCCATACAAAGTCTGCCCCGCAGGTGTCAGCCGCGTGGGGTACGAGGTGCGGTCGACGAGATCGGTACCGGCCCATCCCTCCAGCGCCTGGATGCGGCGCGAGAACGCCGGTTGCGTCACGTGCCGCAGTTGGGCGGAGCGGCTGAAGCTGCGGGTTTCAGCCAGGCTGACGAAGTCTTCGAGCCACTTGGTTTCCATGGAAGCGGATTATGTTCTTTGGGCATGAGCGCCCAAAGCGGCGCGCCCCTCAAATGGGCGTGACCACGCCGCGTCCGGCGAAATGCCCTTCGACGTTTTCCAGGAAGCGCTTAAACGACGCCTCGGTGGCCTCTGGCGACCAGCCCGCCAGATGCGGTGTGAGGATCAGGTTATCGAGCCCGATCAATGCTTCAGGACGCTTCGGTTCGCTTTCGTACACATCGATGCCGGCACCTCCGAGGCGGCCATCGCGCAGCGCCGTCGCGAGCGCCTCGGTGTCGACGATGCTGCCGCGGCCGATGTTGACCAGGAAGCCCTTCGGCCCCAGCGCGTCGAGCACTTCGGCATCGACGATGTGCTTCGTCGCCGCGCCGCCCGGTGCCGCGCAGACCAACATGTCGGACCATTCGGCCAGTGCTTTCAGGTTGTCGAAGTAGCGGTGCGGCGAGCCCTCTTTCGGCTTGCGGTTGTGATAGCCGATGGTCATGTCGAAGCCGGCGGCGCGTTTGGCGATCTTCTCGCCGATGGTGCCCATGCCGAGGATGCCGAGCCGCTTGCCCGACACGTTGGGCGGCTGCGGGATCGCCAGACGCCAGACGCCTTCGCGGCACAACCGGTCGAGCATGTGAAAGCCGCGCACCGCGCCGATCAGGAGCCCGAAGGCGTGGTCGGCGACGCAATCGTCGTTGGTGCCCTGGCCGTTGGCCAGCGCGATGCCCCGCGCACGCGCCGCGTCGACGTCGACCAGCTCGTAGCCCGCGCCCATGCAGCACACCACTTCGAGCGCCGGCATCGCGTTCATCTCGGCGGCCGTCAGCCCGAGCACGCCGATGGTGAGCACGGCGCGAAACTTCGGCCCGTGTGCCGCGATGGCGGCTGCGCGCTCTTCGTTCGTCGGCGCGTAGGTCAAGTCGTAAAGCTCGGCAATGCGACCCTGATGCTCGCTCGACAGCGTGTTGAGCGACAACACGGAAATCTTCTCGGACATTGTTGATTCAGCTCCTGGAAGGATGGCGAAAAATATTCAAAGCACCACCGGTGCCGCTTCGATCTTTTGCAAGGTCCACATCTGGGCGTACTTGCCCTTGCGCTCCAGCAAGTCGGCGTGCGTGCCGCGTTCGACGATGACACCGCTTTCGAGCACGAGGATCTCGTGCGCATCGACCACCGTCGACAAGCGATGCGCGATGACCAGCGTGGTCTTGTTCTGCGCAGCGCTTTTCAATTCGCTCTGGATCGCGCGCTCGTTGGCCGAATCGAGCGCCGAGGTGGCCTCGTCGAAGATCACGATCGGCGGGTTCTTGAGCAGCGTGCGTGCGATGGCCACACGCTGCTTTTCACCGCCCGACAACTTGAGCCCGCGCTCGCCCACCGGCGTGTCGTAGCCCTTCGGCGTGGCGACGATGAAGTCGTGAATGCGTGCGGCCCTGGCTGCCGCCTCGACCTCTTCGCGCGTCGAGCCCGGTCGACCGTAGGCAATGTTGTATTCGACGCTGTCATTGAAGAGCACCGTGTCTTGCGGCACGATGCCGATCGCCTGCCGCACGCTCGATTGCGTGACCTCGCGAATGTCTTCGCCGCCGATGCTGATGCGCCCTTGCTGCACGTCATAGAAGCGATAGAGCAGCCGCGCCAAGGTCGACTTGCCCGAGCCCGAAGGGCCGACGACGGCGACCGTCTTGCCGGCAGGGATCTCGAAGGTGACGTGCTTCAAGATGGGCCGCTCCGGCTCGTAGGCAAAGCTGACGTCTTCGAAACGGACGGTCGCGTCGCGCCCTGCCAACGGGCGCGAACCCGGAGAATCCTGGATCTCGCGGTCTTTCTCCATCAGCACGAACATCTTGTCGAGGTCGGTCAGGCTCTGCTTGATCTCGCGGTAGATCACGCCGAGAAAGTTGAGCGGAATGTAGAGCTGGATCATGAAGGCGTTGACCATCACCAGGTCGCCCAGCGTCATGCGCCCTTCGACCACGCCCGACGTCGCACGCCACAGCATCAGCACCAGGCTCACCGCGATCAGCAGTTGCTGGCCGGTGTTGAGCATCGACAGCGTGCGCTGGCTCTTGATCGCGGCCTTGCGGTAGCGGTCGAGACTGGCGTCGTAACGCCTGGCCTCGAACTCCTCGTTGTTGAAGTACTTGACCGTCTCGTAGTTGAGCAACGAATCGACCGCACGGCTTTGCGCGACCGAATCCAGCTCGTTCATCTGCTTGCGAAACTGCGTGCGCCACTCGGTCACCGTCACGGTGAAGCTGATGTAGATGACCAGCGCGACGCCGGTGATCCAGACGAAGAGCGAATCGAACTTGACGCCCAGGATGCTCAGCACCAGCACCAGTTCGATGATGGTCGGCACGATGCTGTAGAGCGACATCGAGATCAACGAGTGCACGCCACGCGTGCCGCGCTCGATGTCGCGCGTCATGCCGCCGGTCTGGCGCTCGAGGTGAAAGCGCAGGCTCAGCGCATGCAGATGCCGAAAGACCTCCAGCGAGATGCGACGCGCTGCACCTTCCGTTGCCTTGGCGAACACCAACTCGCGCAACTCACCGAACAGCGATGTCGAAAAGCGCAGCAGTCCGTACGCCAGCAAAAGGGAAATCGGCACGATCAGCAGCGCCTGCGCCATGTCGGGCTTCGGCGTCATGGTGTCGACCAAATTCTTCAGCAGCACCGGTACGCCGACGTTGGCGACCTTGGCGCCGATCATGAATGTCAGCGCGGCAATCACCCGCCATTTGTATTCCCAGAGGTACGGGAAGAGACGGCGCAGCGTGGCCCAGTCGGATCGGTCGCTGCGGGCGGGAGGGTGCCCGACCACGCCGGAGGCATCGGTAACCGGCATGGAAGGGGGGGGCATGGTTTCGCCGCTTCGACGCATGGGTGGACAATCGTGTTTGTAGTTATTGCCTCAGATTGTGCCCATGTCCGAATCTCCAAGTGCCAACGCGGTCGCCACCCTGAAGAGCCTGCCGCTCGACCAGGAACTGGTGCTCAAGGTCATCCCGATGCCAGCCGACGTCAACGCCAACGGCGACATCTTCGGCGGCTGGGTCATGGCCCAGTGCGACTTGGCCGGATCGGTGATTCCCGCGCGCTATTCCAAGGGGCGCATGGCCACCGTGGCGGTCAACGAATTCGTCTTCAAGCAGCCCGTGCGGCTTGGCGACATCCTGTCGTTCTATTCGAAGCTGGTGAAGATCGGCCGCACCTCGATCACGGTCACTGTCGAGGTGTTCGCCGAGCGGTTCACCGCGCAGGGCGACTATCTCAAGGTGACGCAGGCCACGTTCACTTATGTGGCGATCGACGACAACGGACGGCCCCGGGTGATCGAGCGGGACAACGCATGACCGCCACCACACCGCCCACCGCGTTGCTCCATGCGCGCGACTTCCCCACGCACTTCGAAACCGAACAGGCGCTCGAAGACTTCCTGGCCACACCATCGCGTGACCTGATCGACGACCTCGCCAAAGTCGACGGCGACCTGATCATCCTCGGCGTTGGCGGCAAGATGGGGCCGACGCTGGCACGGCTCGCGCGCAACGCGCTGCCACTTTCGCGCCGTGTGATCGCTGTCGCCCGCTTCAGCGAAACCGAGGTGCGCACGATGCTTGAAGCGCACGGTATCGAAACCATTGCCTGCGATCTGCTCGACGCCGTGGCCATCGCCGCGTTGCCCAAGTGCCCCAACGTGATCTTCATGGCCGGCCGCAAGTTCGGCGCCGACGCCAACAACCCGCTGACCTGGGCCATGAACACGCACGTTCCGGCTCTCGTCGCCGATGCCTTCAGGGCCTCGCGCATCGTGGCGTTCTCGACGGCGTGCGTGTACCCGTTCGTGCCGGTCATCGGGCAGGGCGCAGCGGAAGATCTGCCGCCGAATCCGCCCGGTGAATACGCCAACTCGTGCGTCGGGCGTGAGCGCATGTTCGAGTATTTTTCGCAAACGCATGGCACACCCGGCCGACTGCTCCGGCTCAGCTACGCCATCGACATGCGCTACGGCGTGCTGGCCGATGTGGCGCTCAAGGTGTGGCGCGGCGAGCCGGTGGACGTCACGATGGGCCACGTCAACGTGATCTGGCAGGGCGACGCTAACGCGCAGGCGTTGCGATGCCTCGCGGTCGCCACGGTGCCGACCTCGCCGATCAACGTGAGCGGGCCCGAGACGACTTCGATCCGCTGGCTTGCCGCCGAGTTCGGACGCCGCTTCGACAAGCCGGTGCAGATCAAGGGCGAAGAAGCGCCGACCGCCTGGCTCATGAACACCAGCGAAGCCGAGCGGCTCTTCGGCTACCCCAAGGTGCCGTTGTCGCAGCTCATCGGTTGGGTGGCCGACTGGATCGCACGCGAGCAACGCTTGTATGGCAAGCCGACCAAGTTCGAGGCGCGCGATGGCAAGTATTGAACGCCGATTCTTGGAGGTCGATCCATGCCGCTGAACCGATCCGATCTGCCCGCCGATGTACTCGCGCTTTTGGCGCAAGGCACGGTGATTCCCGCCCACCCGCTCGCGCTCGACGCGCAGCGCCAGTTCGACCGCCGTCGCCAGCGCGGACTCACGCGCTACTACGTCGATGCCGGTGCCGGTGGTCTTGCGGTAGGCGTGCACACCACGCAATTCAGCATTCGCGAGCGCGGCTTGTATGAACCCGTGTTGCGCGCGGCGATCGAAGACCAGCGCGCCTGGACCTCACGGCCGATGGCGATGGTGGCCGGCCTGTGCGGTGGCACGGCGCAGGCACGCGCCGAAGCGCAGACGGCCGTCGGTCTCGGCTACCACGCCGGCCTGCTGAGCCTGGCCGCACTGGCATCGTCGTCAGAAGACGAATTGATCGCGCATTGCGAGTCGGTGAGCCAGGAGATTCCGCTGGTCGGCTTCTATCTTCAGACTGCGGTCGGCGGGCCGATCTTGTCCAGCGACTTCTGGCGCCGCTTCGCTTCGATCCCCAATGTGCTGGCGATCAAGGTCGCGCCGTTCGATCGCTATCGCACGATCGACGTGGTGCGCGGCGTGGTCGATGCGCGGGCCGAAGACCGCGTGTTTCTCTACACCGGCAACGACGACCACATCGTGCTCGACCTGGCGTTGCCTTTCACGGCGATGCGCGACGGCGAGCCGGTGACGGTGCGGTTTCGCGGCGGGTTGCTAGGCCATTGGTCGGTGTGGACATCGAGTGCGGTCAAGCAGCTGGCGCGCATCAAGGCGGAGCTGGCAGCGAACGGCGGCATGCTCAGCCCCGACCTGCTGGCGCTCGACTCGCGTGTGACCGACAGCAACGCGGCGTTCTTCGACGTGCGCAACAACTTTGCGGGCTGCATTGCCGGCTGCCATGAAGTGCTGCGGCGTCAAGGCTTGCTTGAAGGCATCTGGTGCCTCGACTCCACAGAAGGGCTCGGTGCGGGCCAGGCCGAAGAAATCGACCGGGTCTACCGCCTGCATGGTGATCTGGGGGACGATGCCTTCGTGCGTGCCAACCTCGCGCGCTGGCTGGACTGAACAGCGCAGCGCCACGCCACATGGCGCAGGCGCCTCAGACGTTCGAGAAGTCCGGCTTGCGCTTTTCCATGAAGGCGGTGAACGCTTCCTTTGCCGCCGGCGAACGCATGGCCGTCGCGAAGCTCTTGCCCTCGACACCGATGCGCTCCTGGACGGCAGCCTGCTGAGACAGCTTGAGCAGGCGCTTGGTCTCGACCAGCGCTGTCAGCGGTTTGGCCGCCAGCTTGCGTGCCTGCGACTGCGCGATGCCGTTGCATTCCATCGGCGGAACGACACGGTTGACCAGCCCGACTTCGAGCGCGGCCTCGGCCATGAAAGGCTCGCCCAGCAGCAGCGCTTCGGCCGCGCGGTGGTAGCCGAACATCTGCGGCACCAGCATGCTCGACGCTGCTTCCGGCACCAGGCCGAGGTTGACGAAGGGCAGTGAAAACGCCGCGTTGTCACCCGCGTAGACCAGGTCGCAATGGAACAGCAATGTGGTGCCGATGCCGACGGCGGGGCCGCAGACGCTGGCGACCAGCGGCTTGGGGAACGCCGCGATCACACGCAGGAAACGAATCGCAGGCGAGTCGGCTTCGGTCTGCTGCGCCGGTGCGGCGGCGGCCGCCATGAAGTCGGCGATGTCGTTGCCGGCGCTGAAGATGGTCGGGTCGCCCTGGATCAGCACGGTGCGCACGGCGTTGTCGTCCGCCGCTTTTTCGAGCGCGGTGGCGAGCGTGTCGTACATCGCCCCGGTGATGGAGTTCTTGCGCGCGACGCGGTTGAAGGTGAGCGTCAAGACGCCGGCTTCGGTGTGGCTGAGGATGTGGGTCATGTCAGTGTTTCAATGGGGAATTGATTAGGGTCAGGCCAAGGCTTCGCGCACGAAATCCAGGCGGTCCTGGCCCCAGAACATGTCGTCGCCGACGAACATCGTCGGAGCGCCGAACACGCCTCGCGTCACGGCTTCTTGCGTCGTGGCCTTGAGCTGGTCTTTGGTCGCTTGTGCGTTGGCCAGCGCGACCAGTTCGGCCGCGTCGAAACCAGCGGCCTGCAACACGCCGCCCACCGTGGCGGGGTCGTTCATGTTCAGGCCGTCGACCCATATCGCCTGGAACACCGCGTCGGCATAGCTGGCGAAACGTTCGGGATGCTGCATCTGCATGCCGGTCGCACCGCGCATCAGCAGCAGCGTGTTGATGGGGAAGTGCGGGTTGTGCGCGAACGGCACGCCGTAGCGCTTGGCAAAGCGCTTCAGGTCGGCGTTCATGTACGGCCCTTTGGGCTTGATGTCGGCTGGCGAGTGATTGCCGGTGGCCTGGAACACGCCTCCCAACAGCATCGGCTTCCATACCAGCGTCGCGCCGGTGTCGGCCGCGATGTGCGGCAGCTGGGTTGCCGCGAGGTAAGCAGCCGGGCTGCCGAAGTCGAAGTAGAACTCGATGGTCTTGTCTGTCATGGTGTTTCCTCTTTTGCCGTTCGTTCCGACATTCTTGCCGTCATTCTTCGATCACTCTTTGTAGTAAACGATCTGGTTTGAAGTCACCAGTAGCGCACCGGTTTCTTCGCTCCAGAGTTCGGCCGTCTGATCGAAAAAGCCGTTGCGAAACTGCTGTGCGCTCGCGCGGCCCAGCAGATAGCCGGAGCCGACCTCGGCCAGTTGCGCTGCGCTGGTGTGGAAGTAGGTCGTGATCGACACCGTGCCGGCCGGCACGACCTTGGCGCGACGGAGCCAGACGCGCGGATAGAACATGTCGCTCATGGCCGTGAGCGATGCGAAATCGAGCGCGCGCGGTTGGGCGTCGCGCAGCCACAAAACAGTTTCGCTGTGCTCGCCGCTGCCGTCCCACATCGTCGGCACCGCACCGCTGACCGGGCGCATGTCGTACAGCTGAATCCACGCGACGCCTGCCGGGCCGATGCTCATGCGCGACACCTTGTCGGGCGGCGGCACGTCGGGCATGGGCAAATCGTTCTGACTCCAGGTCTCGCGCCGCACGGCGGTGACGACCGTCGCGGTGGTGTTCACTTGCGGTGTACCGTCGGCGTCGGGCTGGCTGATTTGCACCGTCCAGTGCTGCGTCGACCGATTGGTGCGCACCGCGATGGCTTGCACTTCGAACGGCCCAGCCGAGATGGCCGCTGCGAAGTTGACCGTCAACGCGATCGGCGAGCCCAACAGGTCCGGATGCTGGAGCACGGACTGCAGCACGAGCGCCGCGGTCATGCCGCCGAACGGGCCGACCATGTTCCAGTAATCCGGGCTGGTGGCGCCAGCGAACTGGCCAACGCGCAGATCGCTGTGCTTCAGCGCCAATGCCTTGTCGAAGGGGTGCTCTGTCATCGGTGTCCGTCTCTTCGTTGTTTTCGTTGTTTGCAGCGCCCGTCGTTTTCCGATGTGGCCGATGGCCTCGAGGCTCAGACTCTTTCGAAAATTCCTGCAGCGCCCTGCCCCATGCCCACGCACATCGTGACCATGCCGTATTTCAGATTCTTGCGCCGCAGCGCATGAACGACTGTCGCCGAACGGATAGCGCCCGTCGCGCCCAGCGGATGACCGAGCGCGATCGCGCCGCCCATCGGATTCACCTTGGTCGGATCGAGTCCGAGCGTGTTGATGACCGCGAGCGATTGCGCCGCGAAAGCTTCGTTCAGCTCGAACCAGTCGATGTCTTCGTGCTTCAGTCCGGCATATCGCAATGCAGCTGGGATCGCCTCGATCGGTCCGATGCCCATGATGTGCGGTGGCACGCCCTTGCTGGCGAAGCTGACGAAGCGCGCGAGCGGCGTCAGGTCATATTGCTTGCAGGCTTTTTCGCTGGCGAGGATGAGCGCGCCGGCGCCGTCGGAGGTCTGTGAGCTGTTGCCGGCCGTGACCGTGCCGCGGGCGGCGAACACGGTGCGCAGCTTGGCCAGGCCTTCGATCGACGTGTCAGGGCGCGCGCCTTCGTCGAGGCTGACGATGCGGCTGTTCGCGATCGACTCGCCGGTTTCAAGATCGGGCGCACGGTCGGTCACTTCGATCGGCGTGATCTCGTCGGCGAACTCCCCGGCCTTCTGCGCGGCCAGTGCCTTCTGGTGCGATGCGAGCGCGAACGCATCCTGCGCGTCGCGGCTCACCTTCCATTGCTGCGCGACCTTCTCTGCCGTCAGGCCCATGCCGTACGCGATGCCGACGTCGCCCTCGCGTTCGAAGATCGATGGCGACAGCGACGGCGCGTTGCCCATCATCGGCACCATGCTCATGCTCTCGACGCCGGCCGCGATCATCACGTCGGCCTCGCCCACGCGAATGCGGTCGGCCGCCATCTGCACCGCAGAGAGGCCCGACGCGCAAAAACGATTCACCGTGATGCCGCCGATGCTGTTCGGCAACCCTGCCAATACCGCGCCGATGCGCGCGATGTTCAAGCCTTGCTGCGACTCCGGAATGGCACAACCGCAGATGATGTCTTCGATGGCCTTAGGGTCGAGCCGCGGCACCTGCGCGAGTGCGGCGCGCAAGGTGGTCGCGAGCAGGTCGTCGGGGCGGTAGTTGCGGAAGAAACCACGGTGCGATTTGCCGATGGGCGTGCGCGTGGCGGAGACGATGTAGGCGTCCTGGAGTTGTTTCATGGCGTTGATTCCTTTGTATGGGTCCCCTCTCCCGCAAGCGGGAGAGGCATCAGATTTGTTCCCTCTCCCGCTTGCGGGAGAGGGGATTCGACAAGGACGTGCGCGCGGTCATGCTCTCTTGCTCAGTTCCGCACCGGCTTCCCGGTGCTCAGCATCCCCATGATCCGTTCCTGCGTCTTCGGATGGACGATCAGCGAGCAGAAGGCCTTGCGTTCCAGCGTCATCAGATACGCCTCGGTCACCAGTGAGCCGGCATCGATGTCGCCGCCCGTGACCACGCCGGCGATCAGGCTGGCGATATGGAAGTCGTGCGCGCTGATGAAGCCGCCGTCGCGCATGTTGACCAGCTGCCCCTTGATCGTCGCAGCGCCGCTTCGGCCGGCCACGCGGAATGTGCGGCGCAACGGCGCGCGGTAGCCGGCATCGGCCATCGCCTTCGTCTGCTGCAGCGCGACGTAGAGAAGCTCGTCCTTGTTCGGCACGATCACGTCGCTGTCGAGCAGGTAGCCGAGCTTCTTCGAATCGATCGCGCCGGTGCCGACCTTGGCCATCGCGGCGGCCGTGAAGCCTTCGGTCAGGAACGGCAGCAGGTCGCTGCCAGTCGATGCTTCGGCGCTCTCGGCCGCACGGCGCGCGATGTACGTCAGGCCACCGGCACCGGGGATGAGGCCTACGCCGACCTCGACCAGGCCGATGTAGCTTTCCATCGCGACGACACGCTTTGCGCAATACACCGCCAGCTCGCAACCGCCGCCCAGTGCCAGGCCGCGAACGGCCGAGACCACCGGCACGCTCGCATAGCGGATCTTCAGCATGACGTTTTGCAACTCGGCCTCTGCCCCTTCGACCGCGCCGATGCCGGCGACCACGAAGGCCGGCAGCATCGCCTGCAGATCGGCGCCGACCGAGAACATCTCGTCGGGCGACCAGATCACCAGGCCCTTGTATTCGGCTTCGGCCAGCTCGACCGCGGCGCCCAGCGCCTCCGCCACGTCGGGGCTGATGGCGTGCATCTTCGAGTGGATGCTCGCAATGAGCACGTCGCCATCGAGCGTCCATACCCGCACATCGCCTTCGTCGCTGATCGTGGTGCCGGCCTGGTTGGCGTCCACCGCGTTCGAACCCAGCACACTCTCGGGGAACAACTGGCGCGCATGCACCGGCAGCTTGCGTTGCGGCACGAACTGACCTTGCGACGCGCTCCACGAACCTTCGGGTGTGTGCACGCCGCCGGCCTTGGCAACGGCACCTTCGAACACCCACTTCGGCAGCGCCACCGTGCTCAGCGCCTTGCCGGCATCGATGTCTTCCTGAATCCACTTGGCGACTTGCAGCCATCCCGCCTCTTGCCACAGCTCGAACGGACCCTGCTTCATGCCGAAGCCCCATCGCATCGCGAAGTCGACATCGCGCGCGCTCTCGGCGATGGTCGCCAGATGCACCGCGGCGTAGTGAAAGCTGTCGCGCAAGATCGCCCACAGGAACTGGCCTTGCGGGCCCTCGCTTTCGCGCAGCAGCTTCAGCCGCTCCGCCGGCGGGCGTTTCAACATGCGGCCGTAGACCTCGTCCGCCTTCTCGCCGGAAGGCACGTAACCACCCTGGCCTTCATTGGCCTTCAGGTCGAAGCGCAGGATGTCGCGACCGACTTTCTTGAAGAAACCCGCTTTGGTCTTTTGCCCCAGGTTGCCCAAATCCAGCAACTTGGCGAGCACCGGCGGCGTCGTGAAGTTGGCATAGAACGGATCGCTCTCGGCGTTCAGGTTGTCCTGCAAGGTCTTGACCACGTGCGCCAAAGTGTCGAGGCCCACCACGTCGGCAGTGCGGAAGGTGCCCGAGCTGGCGCGGCCGAGTTTCTTGCCCGTCAGGTCGTCTACGATGTCCGGCGTGAGGCCGAACTTCTCGACTTCCTTCAACGTCGCCAGCATGCCGGCGATACCCACGCGATTCGCGATGAAGTTGGGCGTGTCGTGCGCCCGCACCACGCCCTTTCCGAGCGTACTGGTGACGAAAGTTTCAAGCTGGTCGAGCACCACGGGCTGCGTGGTCGGCGTGTTGATCAACTCGACCAGGAACATGTAGCGCGGCGGGTTGAAGAAGTGAATTCCGCAGAAGCGTGGCTTCAATTGTTCGGGCAACGCCTCGCTCAACTTGGTGATCGAGAGGCCCGAGGTGTTCGACGCCAGGATCGCGTGTTTGGCGACGTGCGGCGCGATCTTCTTGTACAGGTCGAGCTTCCAGTCCATGCGCTCGGCGATCGCTTCGATCACCAGGTCGCAATCGCCAAGCTTGGCCAGGTCGTCTTCGTAGTTGGCGATTTCAATCAACGCCGCATCGGCCACGTCGCCGAGCGGGGCCGGCTTGAGCTTCTTCAGGTTGTCGATGGCGCGCGTGACGATGCCGTTCTTAGACCCTTCTTTCGCGGCGAGGTCGAACAGCACGACCGGCACGCGCACGTTGACGAGGTGCGCCGCGATCTGCGCGCCCATGACGCCGGCACCGAGCACCGCGACTTTTTTTACATTGAATGTGGACATGATTTGTTCGGCGTGGGTCACTGGGCTCTCACCCATGTTTGCGTGCGCCAGAAGGGGCCGAGGTAGCCGCGCACTTCCAGCTTCCTGCCGCCGTCGATCGGCGTGAAGGCAGCGCGGTATTCCTTGCCGTTTTCAGGGTCGAGGATCTTGCCGCCTTCCCAGACGTCCTTGCCTTCGACCTTCTTGCCGCCGCGGATGATGTCGAGCCCGACGATGGGCTTGCCCTTGCGCTCATCGGTGCATTCGTCGCACACCGAATCGGCGGCCGCGTCCTTCTTGAGCGTCTTCTCGATGCGGCCGTCGAGTGCGCCTCGCGTCTCGACGATGCGGATCTCGGCGTGGACTTCGCCGGTCTTGTCGTCGACGTTGCGCCAGAGGCCGACAGGTGAGCTTTGTGCCAGCGCGGCGCTGGCGCCAGCGAGCAGCGCGAGGGTGACGAGCGCGGTCTTCATGCCAGCGCCGCGTCCGTGTCCATCAGCACCTTGCTGCCGGCCCGCGCGGTGCGCATCAGCGTCGCGGTCTCGGGGAACAGCTTGGCGAAGTAGAAGCGCGCCGTCTGCAGCTTGGCGACATAGAACGGGTCGGTGTTGCCAGCGGCGATCTCGCGCAACGCGACCTGCGCCATGCGCGCGAACAGATAGCCAAACACGAAGTGGCCGGCCACGCGCAAGTAGTCGACCGCAGCCGCACCCACTTCGTCGGGGTTCTGGAATCCCTTGAAGCCGATCTCCGTGGTGAACTTGGTGAGTTGCTCGCCCAGCATCGCAACCGGGGTGATGAACTCGCTCATCTTTTCGTTCACGCCTTCTTCGGCTACCAGCGCACCGACCAGCTTGCCGAACTTCTTGAGCGAAGCGCCATTGTTGCCAAGAATCTTGCGGCCCAGCAGATCCAGCGACTGGATCGTGTTGGTGCCTTCGTAGATCATGTTGATACGGTTGTCGCGCGTGAACTGCTCCATGCCCCACTCCGTGATGAAGCCATGGCCACCGAACACCTGCATGCACGCGTGGGTCGCGATGTGGCCGTTGTCGGTGATGAAGGCCTTGACGATGGGCGTGAGCAACGCGACCAGTTCGCCCGAGTCCTTGCGCACCTTCTCATCCGGATGGTCGTGTTCCTTGTCGAGCAGCAGGGTGCAGAAGATCTGCAGCGCGCGACCGCCTTCTGCGTAGGCCTTGGCGGTGAGCAGCATCTTGCGCACGTCGGGGTGCACGATGATCGGATCGGCTTCCTTGTCCTTTGCCTTCGGGCCGGTCAGCGAGCGCATCTGGACGCGGTCCTTGGCGTAAGCCAATGCATTTTGGTACGCCACTTCGGTCAGTCCGAGCGACTGATTGCCGACGCCGAGCCGCGCCGCGTTCATCATCACGAACATGGCAGCGAGCCCCTTGTGCGGCTGCCCCACCAGCGAGCCGATGGCGCCGTCGATCACGATCTGCGCGGTCGCGTTGCCATGAATTCCCATCTTGTGTTCGAGCCCGCCGCAATAGATCGGGTTGCGCTCGCCGAGAGAACCGTCGGCGTTGACGTGGTACTTGGGCACCGCGAACAGGCTGATGCCCTTGCTGCCCTTCGGCGCATCCGGCAGTCGCGCGAGCACCAGGTGAATGATGTTGGGCGCCATGTCGTGCTCGCCGGCGGAGATGAAGATCTTGTTGCCGGTGAGCTTGTAGGTGCCATCCACCTGCGGCTCGGCCCTGGTGCGCAGCATGCCGAGGTCGGTGCCGCACTGCGGTTCGGTCAGGCACATGGTGCCGGTCCACTCGCCGCTGGTGAGCTTGGGCAGGTAGGTCTTCTTTTGCTCTTCGGTGCCGTGCGCGACCAATGCTTCGTACGCGCCGTGCGAGAGGCCCGGGTACATCGTCCACGCCTGGTTGGCGCTGTTCATCATTTCGAAAGTGCACTGGCTCACCACGAAAGGCAGACCCTGACCGCCGAATGCCGGGTCGCACGACAGCGCCGGCCAGCCGCCTTCGACGTACTTGGCGTACGCCTCCTTGAAGCCCTTGGGCGTGGTCACTTCATGCGTCGTCCGGTCGAGCACGCAACCCTCCTGGTCGCCGGTGATATTGAGCGGGAAGATGACTTCGGACGCGAACTTGCCGGCCTCTTCGATCACGGCGTTGATGGTGTCAGCGTCGGTGTCGGCATGGGCCGGCAAGGCCTTGAGCTCGTCGGCAACGTGAAAGACTTCATGCAGCACGAATTGCATGTCACGCAGCGGCGGGTTGTAGATCGGCATGGGGAAAATGCTCCTGGGCAGTTCGAAGAGAAGAAAAAAGAAAGCGAAAAGACGGGGCGACTCAGCGCACGCGCTTGAGCGGCGGTTTGGCGGCAGCCGGGCGCGGTGCTGCCGGCGTCGCACAGCGCTCGAGCAGGTTGTCGAAGCCGCGACGGGCCCGCTCGATCGAGCCGGGCACGCGCAGAAAGCGCGCTTCGTAGTGGAGGGCGAGGATCAGGCCGTGGATTTCGAAAGCGATCTGCCGCGCGTCGGCGTCGGCCGCCAGGTGCGCTTCGTCCTGTGACTGCACGATGGCGCGCAGCACCGCGGCCTGCCAGATGCTGACCGACTCGACCAGCGCATCGCGCACGGGGCCGGGGCGGTCGTCGAACTCGGTCGCGCCGCTGATGTAGATGCAGCCGGAGTCGATTTCTTCCGACGTGCGCTTCATCCAGTTGTCGAACATGGCACGCAGCCGCGGTAGCCCGCGGGCAACGGAAAGCGCGGCGTAGAACACTTCCTGCTCGAAACGCGCGTGGTACTCGCGCACCACCGAAATCTGCAGTTCCTCACGCGAGCCGAAATGGGCGAACACGCCCGACTTGCTCATCTTCGTGATCTCGGCCACGGCGCCGATCGACAGGCCTTCCAGGCCAATCTGCTGCGCCAGGTTGAGCGCGGCGTCGACGATCACGGCCTTGGTCTGCTGCCCCTTCTGGGCCGCGCGGGCGTTTTTGGCGGGAACGGCATCGAGGGACATGGGTGGTACAAAATAAAACGAACGGTCGTTCTATTTTGCACGCATTGACTCCACGCCGACCAAAGTCCGACGGTCACGAAAGGTTAATCAGAAGCCTGTGCGGGGACGCTCAGCCGAGCGTCATTCGTACTTCTGTCCGTTCCGAATCAGCTCCGGCGTGCCGATAACTTCGTTCAGCCCGTCGAAATCCAGCATGCGATCGCGCCACGGCTGCGTGGTGCGATGGGCCTGCAGGCTGCCGTAGTAGCCCTGCAGCGTATGCACGACGGCGCGCGCGGTGCCGCCCGGAAAGATCGCGATACGAAAGCCGTGCGCCTGCAATGCATCGGCGTCGTGAATCGGCGTCTTGCCGCCTTCGACCATGTTCGCCAGCAGCGGCACGCGATGCGCGAAGCGGCTGCAGGCCGCGTCCATCTGCTCGGGCGAGCGCAGCGCCTCGATGAACAGCGCGTCCACGCCGGTCGCCAGATAGGCCTCGGCGCGGTCGAGCGCCGCGTCCAATCCTTCGACGGCCGCAGCATCGGTGCGCGCGAGGATCAGCGTGTCTGCGGAAGTGCGCGCGTCGAGTGCCGCCTGCAGCTTGCCGACCATCTCGCGCACCGGCACCACGGTCTTGCCGTCGAGGTGGCCGCAGCGCTTGGGAAAGGTCTGGTCTTCGATCTGGACCATCGCGGCGCCCGCGCGCTCGAAGCCGCGCACCGTGCGCTGGGTGTTGAGCGCGTTGCCGAAGCCGGTGTCGGCATCGACGATGACCGGCAGTCGCACCCGCTCGGTGATGCGCGAGAGCGTGTCCTCGACCTCGGTGAAAGTGGTGAGGCCGATGTCGGAACGACCGAGCCGCGTGTAGGCGATCGAGGCGCCCGAAAGATACAGCGCCTCGAAGCCTGCCTGCTCCGCCACCAGCGCGCTGAGGGCGTCGTAGACGCCGGGCGCGAGCACGATGTCGTTACGCGCCAGCCGGGTCTTCAAAGTTTCATTCGCCATTCGATTCCTTCGGGTTGCCGATGAGCTTGGCCGCCGTGGTTGCAGTCGCTGCAGTCGCTGCGGCAAGGTAGCCACCCGCCACCGCGCTCAGCAAGCCGTTGCCGGAGAGATAGCCCCACACCGCATTGCCCGACACACCGCCGGCCGCACCGCCCGCGGCCAGCAGATTGGGCAGCACGCTGCCGTCTTGGCGCAGCACGCGCATGTCGGGTGCGACATCGAGCCCGCCCTGCGTATGGAACAGCGCACCCGTGACCTTCACCGCGAAGTACGGCGCCACGAGCGCGCGCGAAAAGCTGCGGCCATCGGGCTGCGCTGACGCGTGCCCCCTGTCCATGCCCATGCCAATGCCCATGCCCATGACATCGAGCGTGGCTTGCAAAACGACCTCGTCGCAACCGATGCACGCGGCCAGTTGCGCCACGGATTCGCAGCGGCGCAACGCACCCGCTGCCTCCGCTTCGCAGAAGTCCGGAAAGCCCCGCGCCAGCGCGAGCAGCGGCGCGTCGAACACGTTCCAGGCGATGCCATCCGGCTGCGCCAGCACCTGCACCGCGGCCTCGGAGTAGCCCCGCGTTTCGTCGTGAAAGCGCCGGCCTTCGCGGTTCACCTGGATGCCGCCTTCCATCATCACGGCCCAGGTCATCAGTGCCCCCTGCGGCGTCACCCAGGAGCCGTGGCCCTGGTAGCCGCCGAGGTCACGCGACCGGGCACCCAACGCTTCGCCCCAAAGAACGGCACTGCCGTCGTTGCCGGCATGGCCACCGAAGGTCGCATCCGCCATCTCGGGCAGCAGCATGCGCACCATCTCCGCATTGCCGCCAAAGCCGTTGCAGGCCAGCAGCAGCACATCGCACGCCAGTCGTTCTTCACGGCCATCGGGGCGCCGGTAGCCGACGCCGATGACGCGGTCTTCCTCATCGAGCCACAGCGTGTCGACCAGCGCCTGTGTGAGCACCGGAATGCCCGCCGCTTCCACCGCGGCCTGCAACCGCGCCATCAATGCCGCGCCGGTCTTCTGCGGCAGCGCGTGCATGCGGTGCCGGCTGTGGCCGGGATAGAGAAAGCCATCGAGCACGATCCAGTCGAATCCGTGCCGCTCTTGCAGCGCGTCGAGCGCGGGGCCGATCGCTTGCGCGTACGCCTGCACCAGCGCAGGGGCTGCATCGCCATGCGCCTTGGCCTGGATGTCGGCGGCAAAGCGATCGGCGCTGTCGTCGACGATGCCCTGCGCCCGCTGCGCGCGCGTGTCCGGCGCGGGGATGAAGCCCGACGACAGCGCGGTCGAGCCGCTCGGCACTGCGTCGCGTTCGAGCACCACGCAGTCGATGCCGGCGTCGTGCAGCATCAGCGCCGCGGTGAGGCCGCAAGCGCCGGCGCCGACGATGGCGACCGAGGTTTGCACCTCTGCATCGATTCGGTTGGCGCGGCGTATCTCGCGCTTCAAGGCAAAGGTCGATTCCGTCGCGGTCATGCCAACGCGCCCACGAAGCCCGCGCAGTCAGTGACCTCCGCCACGTTGCGCATGTCGGCCAGCGATATTTGATGTCGCTCGTCGCCGAAAGCGGCGCAGCCATCGCCCAGCACCAGGGTGCGGTAGTCGCGCATGTGAGCGTCGCGCACCGTGCTGGCCACGCCGCCGTTGGTGACGATGCCGCAGACCGCCACCGTGTCGATGCCGGCGCGCCGCAGCACCCAGTCGAGCTGCGTGTTGAAGAAGGCCGAGTAGGCGACCTTGCTCACGGTCACATCGATCAGCCCGCCCAACGCATCGACGTTGGCCTGGCCCCAGCTGCCGGGCGCGAAGTCGCCCTGCTTCAGGTACGGGCGCAGCGCCATCAGGTGCGGCGAGATCATCGGCGCACCCGACGCATCGGGCCACAGCGTGAACTGGCTGGCGACGACGAGCCCGCCCGCAGCCTTCAGCGCGCGTGCGACTGCCGCGACCCGCTCGGGCAAGAGCAACGCCGGCGGGTTGGTGTCGCCGCCGCGTGCGTAGGCGCCCTTCGCATCGAGGAAGTCGTTTTGCAGGTCGATGATGACCAGCGCGGTCTTCAGCGCGACAAGGGTTGCGCCGGTGCTCATGACAGCCGCACCAGCAGGTTGCCGAAGGCATCGACCTCGGCGTGAAAACCAGGCTCGAGCCACACGGTGGTGTCGGCCTGCTCCAGGATCGCGGGCCCGTCGATGCGCGCGCCGACCGGCAAGTCCAGCCGCGCATAGCGTGTCGCGTCGTGCCATCGGCCTTGATGAAACACGCGCTGCGTTCCCAGCGGCGCGGTGCTGCCCGTGCCTTCAGGCGCCAGCACCGCCAGGTCGAACTTGGGCCGCACGCCGATGCGCGCGTAGCGCAGGTTCATGACGCGGATCGGGATGCCATCGAGCACGCGACCGAAGGCGACGGCGTACGCGGCCTCGAAGGCGCTGCGAATCGACTCGCGCGTCAACGTCGCCCCGCTGCCCTCAGGCAAGGTCACGGGCAAGGTGTGGGTCTGTCCCGCATAGAGCATGTCGAGCGCCACCACCTCGCGCACTGCATCGAAGCGGACGCCCGATGAGTCGAGCCGGGCCTGGCACGATGCCGCGAGCGTCGCGACACGCTGTCGCAGATCGTCGACGTCGACATCGGCCAGCGGCCGGTTGATGGTCTGCACCGCGTCGTGCCGCATGTCGGCGATCACGCAGCCCAATGCCGAGGTGACGCCGGGATAGCGCGGCACGATGCCGGTCGACACACCGACCTCGCGCATCATGGCGCACACATGCAGCGCGCCGCCGCCGCCGAACGGCATGTAGGCGAACTTGCGCGGATCGTGGCCGCGCTCGATAGACACCAGCCGGATCGCACCGGCCATGCGTGCATTGGCCACCGTGAGGATGGCTTCGGCCGCCGCATACACCTCGAGCCCGAGCGGCTGTGCCACATGCAGCTCGATCGCTTCGCGCGACTTCTCTGCATCGAGCGCTGCCAGCAAGCCACCACCGAGTGGACGATCGGCAGCGATGCGACCGAGCAGCACGTTGGCATCGGTGACGGTCGGGCGCATGTTGCCGCGGCCATAGCAGGCCGGGCCGGGCACGCTGCCGGCCGACTCGGGACCGACCTGCAGCATGCCGCTTGCATCGACCGAGGCGATCGAACCGCCACCCGCACCGATGGTTTCGATCTGGATCATCGGCGAGCGGATCACCATGCCGAACTCGATGGCGGTCTGCGCGGCCAGCGCCGCTTCGCCGTTGGCGACCAGCGAAACGTCGAACGAGGTGCCGCCCATGTCGCCGGTGATGGCGTCGGGGAAGCCGGCGGCGCGCGCGATGGCGGCGCATGCGATGACGCCCGCGGCCGGGCCGGAGAGCGCGGTGCGCACCGGCAGGTCGCTCGCGGTCTGGCGCGACATGACGCCGCCGTTGCTTTGCACCACCAGCAGTTCGCCGTCGAAGCCTTGTGCGCGCAGGTCCGACTCCAGTCGCGCGAGGTAGCTACCGACAACGGGCTGCAGCGCGGCATTGAGCGTGGCGGTCGAGCAGCGCTCGAACTCACGGATCTCGGGCAACACTTCGTGCGCCGATGTGACGTGCGCGTTGGGCCAAAGTTCGCGCACGGCGGCCACCGCCTGTTGCTCGTTCACCGGGTTGGCGTAGGTGTTGATGAAGAAGACACAGACCGCTTCGCAACCGGCTTCGAGCAGCGCACGGGTCTGCTGGCGCACCTGCTCCAGATCGACCGGCGTGTGCAGCGTGCCGTCGGCCAGCACGCGCTCGTCGACCTCCAGCCGCAGGTCGCGCGGGACCACCGGCAGGAAGGCGCCGCGCAGTCCCCAGGTTTGCGGCCGGTCGCGGCGGCGCATCTCCAGCACGTCGCGGAAACCGCGCGTCGTGATGATGCCGGTGCGCGCCACCTTGCGCTCCAGCAACGCGTTGGTGCCGACGGTCGTGCCGTGCACGATGGTGGCGATGGCCGCGGCCGAATCGGCCACGCGCGCCACGCCGTTCATGAAGCCGCGCGCTTCTTCGCCGCGGGTCGACGGCACCTTGACGATGCGCGCCGTGCCCTTCGCTTCGTCGAGCACGAAGAGGTCGGTGAAGGTGCCGCCGACATCGACGCCCACCACGAGTCCGGACGCCAGACCGTGCGCTGGGCCGGACGTGCTCTCTTTGTTGGTTTCCGTCATTTCACATAGCCCATTGCGTGGTCGTTCTTCTGCGCTTCTTCACTGCGTTCGGCGAATGGACCCCAGCCACCGCCGCCCGGTGTCTCGAGCCGCACGCGCTCGCCCTGCGCCAGCCGGATGCCGTGCATCTTCGACACCATCGGCGGCGTCTGCCACTCGCCGTCGTTCTCGTAGCGGAACACGTTGAGCGCGCCGCTTCCGCCGCCGGCGATGCCCTTGGGCGGCGAGCTTCCGCGCTCGCCGAACAGGTAGACCTCGGCATCTTTTTCGAGCAGCTCGATCTCGTAGACCGCGCCGAGCCCGCCGCGGTATTGGCCCTCGCCGCCCGAATCGGGTCGCAGCGACCATTCGGTGAAACGTACCGGGTATGCCGCCTCGAGGATTTCGAGCGGCGGGATGGTGGCGGTGGAGATCGGCGCGTTCGCGTGCGACAGCCCATCGCCTGCCGAGTGGCCACCATGGCCGCCGCCGAAGAAGCTGAACAGCACCCAGCGCTGACCCTTGCGCGCTGCATCGGTGCGATGCCCGGCGATCGACAGCGCGTTGATGGTGCCGTAGGCATGCGCCACCGCGCGTTGCGGATCGGCCTGTGCGGCGGCGCTGAAGATCACGTCGATCATGCGCAGGATGGTCTCGGTGTAGCCGCCGACCGGACGCGGCCGCTCGCAGGTGATCACCAGCTTGTCGGGCATGACGAAGTCGACCGCGTCGAGCACGCCGGCGTTGGCCGGCACGTCCGGGAACAGGTGCTTGAGCGCGACATAGCAGGCCGCCACCGACGTAGCGCGCGAAATGTTGACCGGCCCCGCGCACTGCGGCGAGGTGCGCGAGAAGTCGAGCGTGAGCCGGTCGCCCGCCACCGTCATGTCGAGCGCGATGGTCAGCGGCTCGTTCACGATGCCGTCGTTGTCGAGCAGGTCCTCGAAGCTGTAGCGGCCGTCGGGCAACGAAGCGATGTGCGAGCGCATCAGCTTGAGCGCCCGGCTGCGCAGCTCGCCCATGGCTTGCAGCACGGTGGCGTCGCCGTATTCGTCGAGCAGGCCGTCGAGGCGACGCGTGCCGAGCTGCAGCGCGGCGAGCTGGCCGTTCAGGTCGCCCCAGAGGCTGTCCGGCAGGCGCGTGTTCGCGCGCAGGATGGCGAGCACGTCGGGGTCGAGCACGCCGTTGCGCACGATGCGCACCGGCGGGATCTGCACCGCCTCCTGCCAGCATTCGGTGGCGGCCGGGTTGTAGTTGCCGGGCACTGCGCCGCCGACGTCGTGCCAGTGCGCGGCCGAGGCCATGTAGCAGTACAGCTTGCCGCTGCGGAAGAACGGCTTCACCAGCTTGAAGTCGTTGGCGTGCGTGCCGCCGTCGTACGGATCGTTGCTGATCCAGATGTCGCCGCCCTGCATGCCGCCACGCGGCTCGGCGGCGCTGGCGGTGGCGCGCACCGCGAAAGCCATCGCGCCGACGAACACCGGCAGGCCCGACTTGCCCTGCACCAGCGTGTCGCCGGTGGTCGCATCGTAGAGGCCGTGGCAGGCGTCGTGCGCCTCGGCAATGATGGGATTGAAGGCGCTGCGATACAGCGTTGCGTCCATCTCGTCGGCCACCTGTTCGAGGCGGCCGCGCAGCACGGCGAGCGTGACGGGGTCGAGCACGGCAGGCGCCGCAAGGGTTGTGTTGTCAGGCATCGAGGGGTTCCTTGCCAGCACGCTGGCGTAACTGATTCATCAAGCCGCCGGCTCGCACCATGTCGACCAGAAAGCCGGGAATGGCCTCGCAGACGAGGCGCGCGCCGTCGGGGTCGATCACGGCGGGTTCCATCAGATCGAGGAAGATGCGATCGCCATCCTTCAACGTCTCGGCTTCGGCGCAGGTGAGCAGCAGCAGGCCGACGTTGAATGCGTTGCGAAAGTACAGCCCGCTGTACGAAGGCGCGATCACCGCGGCCACGCCCAGGTGCACCAGCGCTGCGGCGGCTTGCTCACGAGAGGAGCCGATGCCGAAGTTGGGTCCGGCCACGATCACGTCGCCAGGCTGCACTTCGCGTGCGAACTCGGGGCGCACGGTTTCGAGGCAGTAGGTCGCGATGACGTCGATGCCGTGCTTCATCGCATGGCCTGGTGCGAGCAGGTCGGTGTCGATGTCGGCGCCGAGGCGCCAGACCTTGTGCAGCGATCGCGGTGTCTGCGGTGTCTGCAGCGCTTGCAACGTCATGCCAGCACCTCGCGCGGGTCGGTCACGCGGCCACGCAAGGCCGCAGCCGCCACGGTGTACGGCGAACCCAGGTAGACCTGTGCACTCGGCGAGCCCATGCGCCCCTTGAAGTTGCGGGCGGTGGTCGACATCACCGTGATGTCGTCGCCCATCGGATCGCCGTAGCCGGCGCAGGCGCCGCACGCGGTTGGGAACAATTCGGCGCCAGCGTCCATCAACGTCTGCAGCACGCCTTCGTCGCGCGCCAGTTCCTGGTCGCGAAGGCTGGCGGGTGCCACGATCAGCCGAATGCCCGTGGCCACCTTGTGGCCGCGCAATACCTCGGCCGCGGCACGCAGGTCTTCCAGCTTGGCGCCGGTGCAGGCGCCGATGTAGGCCACGTCGATAGGCGTGCCCGCGTAGTGGCTCACGCCCAGCGAGTTGGCCGGGCTGTGCGGTGCGGCCACATGCGGCTCGAGCGTCGCGGCATCGAAGCGGTGCTGGGTGAGCACCGCGTCCGCGTCGGTGAACCACGGCGTCGGGTCGACCGGCGGTGCGCCGGCTTCTGCCAGAAACGCTGCGGTGGTCGCGTCGGGCGCGATCAAGCCCGCTTGCGCACCGAGCTCGGCGCTCATGTTGGAAAGCGTCATCCGTTCCTGCATCGACAACGCCGCGACCGCCGGCCCGGCGAACTCGACCGCCTGGTAGCGACCGCCGTTCATGCCGAAGCGGCCGAGCATGTGCAGCATCATGTCCTTGGCGGTCACCCCGCGCGGCAGCGCGCCGTCCCACCACATGCGGATGGTCTCGGGCACGCGCAGCCAGATCTCGCCCATGACCACCACGCCCAACATCTCCGTGCTGCCGACACCGAACATGTAGGCGCCGAAAGCGCCGCCGGTCGGCGAGTGCGAATCGCCGCCGACGCACAGCATGCCGGGGCGGATGTGGCCGTGCTGCGGCACCACCACATGGCAGATGCCCATGCTGTCGTAGACGTGCGGCAGGTCTTGCTCACGCGCCCAGTCGCGCGCGATGCGCACGATGCGGCGCGAGTCGTCGTCGCGCTCGGGCACGTAGTGGTCCATCACCAATACGACGCGCGACTTGTCCCATATCTGCGCACCCAGTTCTTCCAACATCGGCTGCAACCTGCGCGGGCCCGACGAGTCGTGGAACATAGCCATGTCGACCTTGCAGGTGACGATCTCGCCGACCGCAACGCGCTCGCGACCGCAGGCGTGCGCGATCAGCTTCTGCGCCAGCGTCTGGCCGGCCGCCGTACGGGTGGCGGTTGCGCCGGTAGTGGCAATGCTCGTCATTCGGGCTTGGCTCCGGAGAACTTCACCACCTTGCCCCAGCGCGCGATCTCGCTGTCGACGAAGGCCGAGAACTGCGCGGGCGAATTGCCGACGGCCGTCGCGCCTTCGGTGTCGAGGCGCTTGCGCATCTCGGGCTGGACGATGGCCTTGCGCGCCGCGTCGCCGAGACGGCCGGCCAGTTCGGGCGGCATGCGGCCGGGGCCGAACAGGCCGAACCAGGCACTCGACTCGTAACCCGGCAGCACCTCGGCGATCGCAGGAACGTCGGGAAACTCGGATAACCGCTTGGCGCTGGTGACGCCCAGCGCCTTCAGCTTGCCGGCCTTGATGTGCGCCTGCACGTTGCCGATGGCGGCGAACATCAGCTGCACCTGGCCGGCCAACACGTCTTGCACGGCCGGTGCGGTGCCGCGGTACGGGATGTTCACGATGAACACGCCCGACTGCATCTTGAAGGCCTCGCCCGCCATGTGCAGCGACGAGCCCAGCGCACCGATCGCGAAGTTGAGCTGGCCGGGCTTGGCCTTGGCCAGCGCGATCAATTCGCGCACATCCTTGGCCGGCACCGACGGATGCGCGACCAGAATCGACGGCGAGGTCGCGACGCAGGTGAGCGGCGTGAAGTCCTTGACCGGGTCGAACGGCAGGCTCGGATAGAGCGTCGCGTTGATCGCGTGACTGGTGAAGCTCATCAGCAGCGTGTTGCCATCGGGCGGCGACTTGGCCACCGCGTCGGCTGCGATGTTGCCCCCGGCGCCCGGCTTGTTCTCGACCACCACCACGCGGCCCAGCAGCGGTCCCATGCTGACGGCGAGAGAGCGCGCGAGCGTGTCGGTCGAGCCGCCTGCGGGGGCGCCGACGAGGATGCGGAGGGGCACGCCACCGATCTGGGCGCGCGCTGTGCCGGCCGCCATCGCGGCAGAAGCCAAGAGCAGGTCACGACGTTTCATCACTTTTTTGTCTCCAGCTCGAATTCACAAACCGAGGTACGCCCGACGCAGTTCGTCGCTGCCGAGCAGCTCTTGCGGCAGCCCCGAGAAGCGCACGCTGCCGTTCTCCAGCACATAGGCGCGGTCGGCGATCTCCAGCGACTGGCCCACGTTCTGCTCGACCAGCAGCACGGCCAGCCCTTCATCGCGCAGGCGACGAATCAGCGCGAACATCTCTTCGACCAGCAACGGGGACAGGCCGAGCGAGGGTTCGTCCAGGATCAACAGCACCGGCTCGGCCATGAGGCCACGGCCGATCGCCAGCATCTGCTGCTCGCCGCCGCTCATCGTGCCGGCGTGTTGCCTGATGCGCTCCTTCAGTCGCGGGAAGATGCCAAATACCTTTTCGAGGTTGGCGGCGCGGCGCTCGCGGGCGCGGGTGAACGAGCCGAGTTCGAGGTTCTCCAGCACGCTGAGATTGGGGAACACCTTGCGGCCTTCGGGCACCTGGATCAAGCCGGCCTTCACCACGTCGCGGTAGTGCGCGCCGCTCAGGTCGTGACCGTCGAAGCGCACTTGGCCGCTCCATGCCGGCACCAGGCCGCACACCACCTTGTTGAGGGTCGATTTGCCGGCACCGTTGCTGCCGAGCAGCGCGACCATCTCGCCGGCGTTGACTTGCAGGTCGACGCCGCGCAGCACCTCGACGCGACCGTAGCCGCCGCGCAGTGCGGAGATCTCCAGCAGCGCCGTCATGTCCTTGCTCCCGCCGCTGTCGGTGCTGCTGATGCTGCGGCCGCCTTGCGCAAGCGCGCTGCCGTGCCATGCCCCAGGTAGGCCTCGACCACCCGGTCGTCCGAGGTCACGGCCGCAGGATCGCCCTCCGCGATCAGCTGCCCCTGTGCCAGCACCCACACGTGTTCGGCGAGGTGCATCACCGCCTGCATCACGTGTTCGATCATCAGCACCGTCACGCCGCTGTCGGCGATGCCGCGCACCACCGGCATCATCTCGGCGATCTCCTGCGGGTTGAGGCCGGCGAGCACTTCGTCGAGCAGCAACAGCCGGGGTCGCGTGGCCAGCGCACGCGCCAGTTCGAGCCGCTTGCGCCCAGCCACCGTGAGATCGGACGCGGGCTTGTCGAGCTGCGGCGCCAGACCGACCTGCTGCGCCACCTGCTCCGCACGATGCAGCGCGGCGCTGCGGCTGCGTTCGTGCAGATGCACACCCACGGCGATGTTCTCGCGCACGGTCTGCGCAGCGAAAGGCTTCACGATCTGGAAGGTCCGCGTCATGCCGAGCAGTGCGTTGCGGTGCGGCTCGCGGCCGGTGATGTCCTGCCCCGCGAAGTGCACCGTGCCGCTGTCCGGCTTGAGGAAGCCCGACATCAGCGCGAACAGCGTGGTCTTGCCGGCACCGTTCGGCCCGATCAACGCGGTGAGACTGCCTTCACGCACCGACAGGCTGACGTTCTGCACCGCCTTCAGCCCACCGAAGGATCGCGACAGGCCGGCGATGGCGAGCAACGGCTCAGTCATTTCGTCTCCCTTTGCCGCTCTCTTTGCCGCCCGACTTACCGCCCGAATCACCGCCACCGCTACCTGCCCAAAGCTGCCGCACCGACAACCCGATGCCCGCGATGCCGCGCGGCAGAAAGATCACGATCGCCACCAGCACCACGCCGTAGATCACCATGTTGATGCCCGGCAGTTCGCCGAACAGGTTGCGCGTGAGGTCGGCCAGCACATGCAGCACCACCGCGCCGAGCACCGGCCCCCACAGCGTGCCCATGCCGCCGACGATGGCAGCGACCAGCGCTTCCACCGAGGTGACCGAGCCATAGGCGATGGCCGGGTCGATGTACTGGAACACCTGCACATAGAACGCACCGGCGGCACCCATGAACGCGCCCGAGATGCCGATGGCCGCGAGCTTGACGCGAAACGGGTCGACCCCGACCGCACGCGCTGCGTCTTCGTTGTCGCGCACCGCTTGCAGGTAGGCGCCGAAGCGCCCGTTGCGCAGCCACCAGGTCACCAGCAACGCCGTGACGACGAAGCCGAGCACCAGCCACAGCGAGCCTGCGCGCGTCGCGAACTGCATGTTGGCGACGGACTCGCGCAGCGGCACCATGAGCCCGACGCCGCCACCGGTGAAAGGCACCGAGAGCGCGACGATGCGGAAAACTTCCGCAAAGGCCAGCGTGACCAGAGCGAAGTAAGAGCCCTTGAGCCCGTAGCGAAAGCTCAGGCCCCCGACGAACAGCCCGACCGCCGCGCTGCCTGCCACCGCGAGCGGCAGCGCGAGCCACGGGTTGATGCCGCCCTGCAGCTGGGCGATGGCCTGGATGTAGGCACCGGTTCCAAAGAACAGCGCATGACCGAAGGAGAACTGTCCGCCGAAGCCGCCCAGGATGTTCCATGCCTGCGCGATCAGCGTGGCATAGAGCGCCATCATCACGAAGTTGAGCGTGGCACCGGAGCTCGTGACCAGCGGCAGGCAGGCCACCACCACCGCGAACAGCGCGATGCCGGCCAGCTGCCGAGCGCCTTGCCCCTGCCCGGCGAACCGGCTCACGCTTTGCTCCCGAACATGCCTTGCGGCCTGAAGAGCACCACGCCGATGAAGATCGCGAAGATGCCGATCTGCCCGAGCGATTCACCCAGGTACAGACCGCCGAGCGACTCGACGATGCCCACCAGAAAGCCGCCGATCAGGGCGCCGACGAAGCTCCCCATGCCGCCGAGCACGACGATGGTGAAGGCCACCAGCACGAAGCCGCCGCCGACCTGCGGATTCACGTAGTAGGCCGGCAGCAGGAAGCAAGCTGCTGCGCCGAGACAAGCCAGGCCGATGCCGAAGCTCATCGCGTAGACGTGCTCGACATCGATGCCCATGAGCTTGGCGCCCTCCTGCTCCTTGGCGACGGCGCGGATGGCACGGCCGAGGTCGGTGCGGCCGATCACCCAGAACAACAACGCCGACGCCACCAGCGCCCCCGCGAAAGCCACCAGCTTGGGCACCGCGATCATCGCCGGCCCGATCGCGACCGTGCTCAGCGAATAGGCCGTGTCGATGCTGCGCGTGTCCGACTTGAAGAACAGCAACGCGAGGTTCTCCAGCACGATCGAGATACCGAGCGTGGCCAGCAGGATGTTCTCGTCCTTGCCGTGCCCTGCCCGGTTGATCACGATGCGTTGCAGGCCGTAGCCGAAGACGAACATGCCCGCCATCACGATCGGCAGCGCCATGTACGGATCGACGCCCAGCCGCTCTTTCATGAAGTACACCGCGTACAGCGCCACCATCAGGCAGGCACCGTGGGCGAAGTTGATGATGTGCAGCACGCCGTAGATCAGCGTCAGGCCGAGTGCGATGAGTGCGTACACCGCACCGGTCGTCAGGCCGTTCAGCGTCGACGAAAAGAGAATCCCGGGATCGAACATGCGGCTGAAGTGAAGAACGCGATCAGGCCTTCAGCGGAAACACCGGCTCGACCTCACGGTAGTCGCGCGGAATGATGACCTTGATGTCGTTCTTGACCACCTGCGTCATCAACGGCTGCGCGCCTTCGTTCTGGCCGTTGACGAATTTGGTCGGGCCGTACGGCATCACATGGTTGGAGAAGGTGCTCGATGCGAGCGCATCGATGAGCGCAGCACGATCGGTCGATTTGGCGCGCTCCAGCGCATCGGCCAGCAGGCCCATCGCGGTGTAGGTCATGAAGACCTCGTAGCTGAAGAACTGGCCCTTGGCCTCGACCCGTTTGCGCAGCTCTTGCGCGCGCTTGTCCTTGGGGTTGAACCAATGATTGCAGTCGATGATGCCGTTGGCGGCTTCCGGAAATTCCTTCACGAACTTGTAGCTCGACGCCGCCCCGCCGAGCACCGAGAAGATCGCCTTGGGCGCCACCTTCTGCTGCTGCATCGTGCGCACCAGCAGCGCATATTCGTTGTAGTAGTTGGCCGGGATCACGATGTCGGGGTTGATCGACTTCATACGTAGCACGATGTTGTTGAAGTCGCGCGTCGGGTTGGCGTGCTTCACCACTTCCTTGACGTCGAAGCCGTAGCCCGGCAGCTCGCGCGCCAGCAAGGCGGCGGTGCCGGAGCCGAACAACGACTCCTCGTGAATGATCATCACCGTCTTGGCGGGGTTGCCGGCGGCGCGGTTGAGCACCAGCAGATTGGCCATCGCGACCTCGGTCGATTTCTTGTAGCCGGGCCCGAAGCGAAAGGTGTTCTTCAAGCCGCGCTCGACGATCTGGTCGGCCACCCCGACGTCCACCACGTGCGGCAGGTTGTACTTGGCCGCGGCTTGCGTGGTCGCAAGGCAGATGGCCGACGCGAAGGCGCCGACGATGGCCGACACACCCGCCTCGTTCATCTTCTCGACCTCGGCCGCGCCGGCCTGCGGCTGCGACTGCGCATCACCGAGCAAGGCTTCGAGTTGCGCACCGCCGAGCGATTTGATGCCGCCGGCCTTGTTGATGTCTTCGATCGCGAGTTGCGCGCCGAGCCGGCATTGCTGGCCCGAATAGGCCAGCGCACCTGTCACCGGGTGCAGCACGCCGACCTTCACCGTCTTCGGCTGCGCGCCGGCGACAAGCGGAAAGGCCACGGTGGAAGCCACGGCAGAGGCTACGGCGGCGGAATGCGAGATGAAGCGGCGACGGTTTTGCATGGTGGTTCCGGTCAAGTGAATCGGGCTAAGTGAATTGGGCTGAAAGATCTTTGCTGACCCACACCTTGGCATCGACGCTGCCGACGCGCGACAGCTCCAGTTCATAGGTGTAGCGATCAGGGCGGTAGAAGCCGTGCAGCCATTGCACGGGTCGCTCCGCATCGTCGTAGATCAGGCGGCGCACGGCGAGCAGCGCGGTGCCGACGGCCACGTCCAGGCGCTCCGCCAGCACGTTGTCGGCAAGGCGCGCCGAGATGGTCTGGTGCGCACGCCCGACCCGCACGCCGGACTCTTCGAGCAGCATCAGGATCGGCTTCTTCGCCAGCTCACGCCGCCCGAACTTCCGTGCGATCTCGGCGGGCACATAGGTGGTGATATGGGACAACGGACCGGCGCCGGTGGAGCGCACCCGCACCGCTTTCTGCACCGGATCGCCGAGCTTCAGCTGCAGCGCCTCGGCGACTTGCGTGGAAGCCGTGATCGTGGCCACCTCGATCACCTTGACGGAGGTGTGTAGGCCCATCGTGACCAGGTTTTCAAGCAGGCCGCGCAGATTGGCTCTCGCCATGCCCGGACTCCCGCCATTCGCGCCACTGCCCCCTGCCGCTGGCGCCGCAGCCGGCACCACGAGCCGCGTGCGCCGCCCCGGCGTGCGGGAGATCAGCCCTTCGGAAGAAAGCCGCTCCAGTGCGCGGCGCACCGTGACGCGCGCCACGCCGAACTGCGCCATCAAAGCGAGTTCGCCCGGCACGCTGTCCGCGAAACGTCCTTCGTCGAGTTGCTCCCGCAACACCAGGTAGACCTGGTGGTACTTGGGCAACGGCATCGGAGATGTCTGCGACATGCCGCCGATGTTTTGCTACTTCGAATGTTCTGTCAATAGGACATTTAGAGCAGCGTAGCGCCGGAGCGCAGGGCCGCGACCGACGCGAGAGTTCAGCGAACGACGATCGGCTCGAACTTGCGCCGCGCCTTCAGTTGCGCCGGGTCCCATTCGATGCCGAGCCCCGGTGTTTCCGGCGCGACCGCGTGGCCGGCTTCGATCTGCAGACGGCTGCTCGTCAGGTCGTCGAGTTGCGGGATGTACTCGACCCAGCGCGAGTTGGGCACCGCGGCGCACAGGCTCACGTGCAACTCCATCAAGAAGTGCGGGCACATCGCAATGTTGTGGGCTTCGGCGAGGTGCGCGACCTTGAGCCACGGCGTGATGCCGCCGATGCGCGCCACGTCGGCCTGCACGATCGAGCAGGCGCCCTGCTTCACGTACTCGCCGAACTGCGACAAGTGGTACATCGACTCGCCGACCGCGATCGGCACGCTGGTACTCGCGAGCAATTGCGCGTGTGCCGCGACGTGCTCGGCGGGCATCGGCTCTTCGAACCATGCGAGGTCGAGCTCGGCGTACTGGTGCACGCGCCGGATCGCTTCGGCCAGCGAGAAAGCCTGGTTGGCATCGACCATGAGGTCGAACCCCGGGCCGACCGCGTCGCGCACCGCCGACAGCCGCGCCATGTCTTCGGCCACATGCGGTTTGCCGACCTTGATCTTGGCGCCCAGAAAGCCTTGCGCCTTGGCCGCCAGCGTTTGCTCGACCAGCTCCGAAGGCGCCAGGTTCAGCCAGCCGCCTTCGGTCGTGTAGACCGGAATGCGCGACTTGGCACCGCCCGCCATGCGCCACAGCGGCAGGCCCTGGGCCTTGCCGTTTCGGTCCCACAGCGCGGTGTCGATGGCGGCCAGTGCGAGGCTGGTGATGGCGCCGACAGCGGTGGCGTGCGTATGAAAGAACAAGTCACGCCAGATCGCTTCGTACTGCTGCGGGTCGCGGCCGATGAGCTGTGGCGCCAGGTGATCGCGCAGCAATGCGACGATCGACGAGCCGCCGGTGCCGATGGTGTACGTGTAGCCGATGCCTTCCGATCCATCGTCGCAGCGCACGGTGACCATCACCGTCTCCTGCGTCACGAAGGACTGGATGGCGTCGGTGCGAACCACCTTCGGCGGAATGTCGATCTGGGTGATCTCGACCTGGTCGATCTTTGCCATCGCGTGCACCTTCGGGGTTCGGCTCGCTGGCTCAGGCGCCGTTCTTCGTCACCTCGTCAGGCAGATCGGCACCGTGGAACTTCTTGTAGATCGCGTTGAGCTTGCCGTTCTTGAGGTTGGTGCGCACCCAGGCGTCGACCTTGTCCTTCAGCTTCGTTTCGCCCTTCTTGAAGCCGACCGCAAGCATGTTGACCTTCATCACGAACTTCACTTCCATCTGCTTGGCCGGGTTCTTTTCGTTGATGGTTTTAAGCAGCGAAGGAGCGGTCGCGAAGATGTCGGCCTGGTTGCTGACGATGGCCGTGATCGATGTCGCATCGTCGTCGAAGCGCACGATGGTCGCGTCCTTGGGCAGGATCTTGGTGATCTCCTGATCGTTGGTGGTGCCACGCGTCGAGATCACTTTCTTTCCCGACAGATCGGCCGCGCTGGTGATGGCCATGCCCTTGGGGGCGCCCACGACGGCAGCGATGCCGGCATAGGGAATGGAGAAGTCGACGACCTTCTCGCGCTCGGGCGTGATCGACAGGCTGGAGATCACGATGTCGGCCTTGTCGGTCTGCAAGAACGGAATGCGATTGGCGCCCGTGGTCGGCACGATCTCGAGTTCCAGCCCAAAGTCTTTGGCGAGCAACTGAGCCGTCTCGACATCGGAGCCGGTGGAATTGAGCTTGTCGTCCTTCATGCCGTAGGGGGGCACCGCCATGTCGATCGCGATGCGGATCTTCTTGGCGGCGGTGATGGTGTCGAGCTGGTCGGCGTGCACGGTGACGGAGCCGAGTGCGGCGCCTGCGAGCAGCAGGCTCGACAGCAGGACGTTAAGGTGGCGGCGTTGCAGGTTTTTCATGTCTCGTGGTCTCGGTTTTTTTGAAAGTGGTTTGAAGAAGCAGGAGCGGCCGCAGCGGAACGGCCGGGGCGGAGCCGCTACAGCCCGTTGCCCAGAAACTGCCGCAGCTCGGGCGTCTTGGGGTCGGCGAGCATCGATGCGTCGCCCTCCTCCCAGATCTGGCCCTGGTGCATGAAGATGATCTTGTCGGCCACGCCGCGCGCAAAGGCCATCTCGTGGGTGACCAGCACCATCGTCATGCCGTTGGCAGCGAGTGCCTCGATCACGCGCAGCACCTCGCCTGTCAACTCCGGGTCGAGCGCGGATGTCACCTCGTCGAACAGCATCAGTTGCGGCTTCATCGCGAGCGAACGCGCGATGGCCACGCGCTGCTGCTGGCCACCCGAAAGCTGTTCGGGATACGCATTGGCTTTCTCCGCCAGGCCGACCTGTTGCAGCACTTCCATCGCGACGACACATGCATCGGCGGCGCTCATTCGCTTCACCGATGTCGGCCCGAGCGTGATGTTCTGCAGCACGGTGAGGTGCGGGAAAAGGTTGTAGCTCTGGAACACGATGCCGACATCGCGGCGCAGTGCGCGCACGTTCAGGGCTGGGTCGTGGACCGCGTGGCCGCACACGTTGAGCGTGCCGCTGTCGACGGTTTCGAGCCGGTCGATGCAGCGCAACGCGGTGCTCTTGCCCGATCCGCTCTTGCCGATGATGGCGACCACCTGGCCGCGCTCCACCGAGAACGACACGCCGCGCAGCACATGCAGCGCACCGAACTTCTTGTGGACCCGATCGAGTTCAACCACGGCTGGCATTGAGCTTCCTTTCCAGTGTGCGACTCCAGCGCGAGAGCGGGTAGCACATGGCGAAATACATGAGGGCGGCGCAGCCGAAATAGATGAAGGGCTGAAAGGTCGAGTTGTTCAGCACCTTGGCGTTGTACGAAAGCTCGGCAAAGCCGATGACCAGCGAAGCGATCGAGGTGTTCTTGATGATCTGCACCATGAAACCGACCGTCGGCGGCGTCGCGATGCGCAGCGCCTGCGGCAGCACGATCTTCTGCATGCGCTGCCAGCGTGTGAGGCCGATGCATTCGGCGGCCTCCCACTGGCTCTTGTGGACCGACTGGATGCAGCCGCGCCAGATCTCGCCGAGAAAGGCGCTCGAATAAATGGTCATCGCCAGCGCGGCCGCGATGAGCGCGGGCATCGAGCCGATGCCAACGATGCTCGGGCCGTAGAAGCACAGCCCCATAAGAACAAGCAGCGGCGTGCCCTGCACGACCTGGATCCAGGCTATCGCCGCCACCCTGACGCCGCGCATCGGCGCGATGCGGGCCAGTGCCACCGCCAAGCCGGCGAGGCCGCCACCGACAAACGTCAGCACCGACAAGGCGAGCGTGCCGAGCATGCCCATGAAAAGAAAAGTTGCCTGCTCGCGCGTCATGAGGACTGATCGAGCAAAGTCAAAGCGGCGTGCCGAGCTTGCGGCGCCGCGTAAAAACGAACTGGCCCAGCAGCCAGAAACCTGCACGCATCATGTAAGAGAGCGCGAGGTAAACCACCCACAACACGATGAAGATCTCGAAGTTGCGAAAGGTGTCGGACTGGATGCGGTTGGCGATGCCCAGCAGCTCTTCGGCACCGATCGACGACATGATGCTCGACGCCAGCATCAGCAGCACGAACTGGCTGGTGAGCGACGGGTACACGCGCTCCACCGCCGGCCGCAGGATGACGTGCCAGAACACCTGCACCGGCGACATGCCGAGGCAATCGGCCGCTTCGAGCTGGCCCTTGTGGATCGACTCGATGCCGGCGCGAATGATCTCGCAGGTGTAGGCGCCGATGTTGATGACGAGCGCCAGCGTGGCGCCGACCATGATCGGCATCGTGATGCCGATGCTCGACAAACCGAAGATCAAGAAATAACTCTGGATGAGCAGCGGCGTGTTGCGAATCGCTTCGACATACGCACTCACTGCCCAGCGCAGCCAGCCGACCTTGCTGTTGCGGCCGACCGAGCACAACGCCCCCAGCACGAAGCCGATGACGGTGGCGAGGAACGACAGCTGGACGGTGACCCATGCGCCTTCGAGCAACAAGGGCCACTGCGCCAGCACCGCAGCAAAGTCGAACTGGTACTTCACGCGGGCTTCAGAGCTTGAAGCCGACGACGTCTTGCCGCTGCTCGCCCAGGCCGTCGATGCCCAGGGTCATCACATCGCCCTTTTTAAGGAACACCGGCGACGGCTTCATGCCCATGCCGACGCCCGGTGGCGTGCCGGTCGTGATGATGTCGCCCGGCTCCAGCGTGTTGAGCTGGCTCACGTACGCGACGAGCTTGGCGACGTTGAAGATCATCGTCTTGGTGTTGCCGGTCTGCACGCGCTTGCCGTTCAGGTCGAGCCACATCGCGAGCTTCTGCGGATTGGGCACTTCGTCCCGCGTGACGAGCCACGGACCGATCGGGCCGAAGGTGTCGAACCCCTTGCCCTTGTCCCAAGTCAGGCCGCGTTCGATCTGCCATTCGCGCTCGCTGACGTCGTTGATGACGCAGTAGCCGGCGACGTAGTTGAGCGCGTCCTTCTGCGACACGTAGCGTGCGCGGGTGCCGATGATCACGCCGAGTTCGACTTCCCAGTCGCCCTTGACGGAATTCTTGGGCAGCATCACCGGATCGTTCGGACCCTGAATGCAGCTGATCGCCTTGGTGAATACCACCGGCTCTTTGGGGATCGGCATGCCGGATTCAGCGGCGTGGTCGGCGTAGTTCAGGCCGATGGCGATGAACTTGCCGACGTTGGCGACCGGGCAGGCAAAGCGTGGCTTGCCGCGAACCAGCGGCAGCTTGTCGGTCTTGAGCTTTTGCAGCTTGGCGATGGCGGCATCGCCTAGCTGATCGCCGCCGATGTCCTTGATTACGGCGCTCAGGTCGCGCAGCTGGCCTTGGGCGTCGATGAGGCCCGGCTTTTCTTTGCCGGGGTTGCCGTAGCGAACGAGTTTCATGCTTTCCTTTCAGTGACTCAGTAGGTGGAACGACCGCCGGAGAGGTCGAACGTGGCGCCGGTCGAAAACGAACAGTCTTCGGTACACAGCCACCCGACCATAGCGGCGATTTCCTCCACGGTGCCGAAGCGGCCCATCGGGATCTTCGAAAGCATGAAGGCGATGTGCTCGGGCGTCATCTGGTCGAAGATCGCGGTCTTGACCGCTGCAGGCGTCACGCAATTCACGCGGATGCCGGTGTCGGCCAGCTCCTTGCCGAGCGACTTGGTCAGCGCGATGACGCCGGCCTTGCTGGCGCTGTAGGCGCTGGCGTTGGGGTTGCCGTCCTTGCCGGCGACCGAGGCGATGTTGACGATGCGGCCGTAGCCTGTCGCGCCCTCACCGCCGGATGCGCGCATGTGCGCCGCGACTTCGCGGCAGCAGATGAAGACGCCCGTGAGGTTGACATCCATCACCTGGCGCCAAGCCTCGACGGGATAGTCCCAGACCTTGGTGTTTGGCCCGGTGATGCCGGCGCTGTTGACCAGCGCATCGATCTTCTTGGTGTGCGTCAGCGTCTCGGCCAATGCGCGCACGACCGATGCGTGATCAGAAACATCGACCTGCACCGACGACGTGCCGCGGCCCAACGTTTCTGCCGCCTTGCGTGCAGCGGCTTCGTCGCGGTCCCACAGCGTGACGGTGCCACCGGAAGAAATCAGGCGTGCCGCGATGCCATAGCCGAGACCGGTCGCGCCACCCGTGATGACTGCATGACGGTTCGCAAAATCGAGCTGGTTCATATCATGATCCCGCCATCGACCGTGAAGGCCTGGCCGGTCGCGAACACGGATTCGTCGCTGGCGAGGAACACCACCACCGGCGCGATTTCTTCGGCTTGCGCCAGACGACCCATCGGCTGACGCGCGATGAAGGCCTTGCGCGCTGCATCGGGATCTTCGTTGGCGTTGATGCGCTCGCCGAGCGATGGCGTATCGACCGTGCCGGGGCACACCGCATTGCAGCGGATGCCCTTGGCCACATAGTCGGCCGCTACGCTCTTGGTGAGGCCGAGCACCGCCGCCTTGGTTGTGCCGTAGACGAAGCGATTGGGCAGGCCCTTCATGCTCGAACACACGCTGGCCATGTTGATGATGCTGCCCTTGCCAGCTGCCAGCATCTTGGGCAGCGCCGCTCGGATGGTCCAGGTCTGCGCGCGCACGTTCAGTCGAAAGGCGAAGTCGAGGTCGTCGTCGTTGGCATCGAGCACGGTGCCGTTGTGCACCACGCCCGCACAATTGAAGAGCACGTCGAAGGTCGGCGCGTTGTCGAAGAAGCTGGTGATCGCAGCCTTGTCGAGCACATCGAGCTTCGCGGTCTTGATGCTGGCCATGCCAGCGTAACGCTCCAGCAGTTTCTCGTTGACGTCGGTGGCCCACACCTGCGCGCCCTCCGCGGCCATGGCGATGACGCTGGCGTAGCCGATGCCTTGTCCGGCTGCGGTCACGAGCACGGTTTTGCCCTTGAGTCTCATGCTGTCTCCTGGAGATGGAATGGGGGGTGTCGTTGCCGATTCGGGTTAGCCCGATGAAGATTGCAGCGAATGCAGCGTATTCTGAATTGGCCTTACCACTTGTCCAATTCAGGACAACCCTTAGATTTTTATATCGCTGCCCTTCGTGCCGATCCAGACCGTCGAACCTCAACGCCTCTACCGGCAGATCGCCGACCAGTTGCGCGCGCTGCTCACAAAGGGCGAGTACGCCGTGGGCACGCGCCTGCCGGCCGAACGCGACCTGGCCAAGCAATTGGGTGTGAGCCGGCCCTCGGTACGCGAGGCGCTGATCGCACTCGAGGTCGATGGCTGGGTCGAGATCCGCACCGGCTCCGGCGTCTATGCGCTCGACCGTTCGCGTCGCAAGAAGGTGCCGGCGGCCGAAGCCGAGTGGGGGCCGCTCGAACTCATTCGCGCGCGCCGCGTGGTCGAGGGCGAAACAGCCGCCATCGCCGCTGCGCTGGGCAAGCGCAAGCACATCGACGCCATGAGCCGCGCGATCGAGAGCATGCGCGAGATGGCCGATCGCAACCTGATGCCGCTTGACGGTGACCGCGCCTTTCACCTGGCCATCGTCGATGCCTGCGGCAATGCCGTGCTCGCCGAAACGGTGCAGAATTTTTGGGATTCGCGGCGCGGGCCGATCTTCAGCCGACTCGGCGGCTACTTCGAAACCGTGAAATCATGGCGCTCGGCCATCGACGAACACGTGGCAATCCGCGATGCTATCGCCGCACGCAACCCTGAAGCAGCGCGGGCCGCCATGCACGCGCACATGGACAAGGCGCACCAGCGATTCAGCGCCAGCTGGCGCCGCGCGCAGACGGCCTAGCCGCACCGATCAGACAGAACAAGAGAGCAAAGAGAAATACGATGAACCCTTTTATCCGCCTCCATCCCGCCGACGACGTCGTGATCGCGCGCAGCCAGCTCGTCGGCGGCGCCACGGTCGAAGACTTTGCCGTGCGCGGCCTCATCCCCGCCGGCCACAAGGTCGCGACGCATGCCATCGCAACCGGCGAGCCGGTGCGCCGCTACAACCAGATCATCGGCTTCGCCAGCAAGCCGATCGCGGTCGGCGAGCACGTGCACACGCACAACCTCGACATGGGTCCGGACAAGGGAGACTTCGAACGCGACTACGCCTTCGGTGTCGACGTGAAGCCGGCGCCAGCGAAGCGCGAAGCCACCTTCATGGGCATCAAGCGCGCCGATGGCCGCGTCGCCACGCGCAACTACATCGGCGTGCTGACCAGCGTCAATTGCTCGGCTACGGCGGCGCGCGCGATCGCCGATCACTTCTCGCGCAAGACCAACCCGGCCGCGCTCGCCGACTACCCGAACGTCGACGGCATCGTCGCCCTCACGCATGGCACCGGCTGCGGCATGGACACGCAGGGCATGGGAATGCAGATCCTCGAGCGCACGCTCACGGGCTACGCGACCCACCCGAATTTCGCGGGCGTGCTGGTGGTTGGACTTGGCTGCGAAGCGAACCAGATCAACGCATGGCTGTCGACCGGGCATCTGGCCGAGGGCGAGAACTTCCGCACCTTCAACATCCAGGACACGGGCGGCACGCGCAAGACGGTCGACAAAGGCATCGCGCTCATCAACGAAATGCTGCCGCGCGCCAATGCGGTGAAGCGCGAACCGTGCAGCGCCGCGCACATCACCATCGGCCTGCAGTGCGGCGGCTCGGATGGCTATTCGGGCATCAGCGCCAATCCGGCGCTCGGCGCCGCGGTGGATTTGCTGGTTGCGCACGGTGGCACGGCGATCCTCAGCGAGACGCCGGAGGTCTACGGCGCCGAGCATCTGCTGACGCGCCGCGCGGTCCGGCGCGAGGTCGGGCAGAAGCTGGTCGACCGCATCAAATGGTGGGAGCACTACACCGAGATCAACCAGGGCGAGATGAACAACAACCCGTCACCCGGCAACAAGGCCGGCGGCCTGACGACCATCCTCGAAAAGTCATTGGGCGCGGTCGCCAAGGGTGGCACCAGCAACCTCGAAGCGGTATACGAATACGCGGAGCCGGTGACCGCGCACGGCTTCGTCTACATGGACACACCCGGCTACGACCCGGTCAGCGCCACGGGCCAGGTGGCGGGCGGCGCCAACCTGATCTGCTTCACCACCGGGCGTGGCTCGGCCTACGGTTGCGCACCCTCGCCTTCGCTCAAGCTCGCCACCAATTCGGCGCTCTGGCAGCGGCAGGAAGAAGACATGGACATCAACTGCGGCGAGATCGTCGACGGCAAGTCATCGATCCAGGAGATGGGCCAACGCATCTTCGAGATGGTGCTGGCCACCGCCTCGGGCGAGCAGTCCAAGAGCGAACGCCACGGCTACGGGCAAAACGAATTCGTGCCGTGGCAGGTCGGCGCGGTGATGTAGCCCGCCACAGATTTCATCGTCCGGGTGCCGCGCGCTGACCAGCGCGGCGCCGCACATCGGTGACGCGCACGGCGCGGACCGGCGAACGGGCATCACAGAAGACCACTGGAATCGGGCAGCGCTTCCAGAAGAAAAATCCAAGAGACAAACCCATGAAGAAAATCCAACTCTCGTCGTGCGCCATCGCCGCAGCACTCGTCCTCGGCGCCGTCACACAGGTGCCCGCTTTCGCGGCCGACACCAAGGCCAAGAAGATCGCGCTGTCGAACAACTTTGCGGGCAACTCATGGCGTCAGGCCATGCTCAAGAGCTGGGACAAGATCACCAAGGACGCAGTGGCCAAGGGCGTGGTCGCGCAGGCACCGAGCTTCACCACGTCGGAGAACCAGGCGACCGAACAGGCCGCGCAGATCCAGAACATGATCCTGCAGGGCTACGACGCGATCGTGCTCAACGCCGCATCGCCGACCGCGCTCAACGGCGCGGTGAAGCAAGCCTGCGACGCCGGTATCGTGGTGGTGTCGTTCGACGGCGTGGTCACCGAGCCATGCGCCTATCGCATCGCAGTGGACTTCAAGAAGCTCGGCGAAATGCAGATCGACTACTTCGCCAGCCGCGGCATCAAGGGCAACCTGCTCGAAGTGCGCGGCATCGCCGGCGTGTTCGTCGACGACGAAATCCACCAGGGCATCACCGCCGCGGTCGCCAAGCATCCTGAATACAAGATCGTCGGGTCGGTGCACGGCAACTGGACGCAAACGGTCGCGCAAAAAGAAGTGTCGGCCATCCTCTCGACCCTGCCGCCGGTCACCGCCGTGGCCACTCAAGGTGGCGACGGCTACGGCGTGGCGCAGGCCTTCAAGGCGGCGGGCCGCGCGACGCCGGTGATCTTCATGGGCAACCGTCAGGACGAGCTGGCCTGGTGGAAAGAGCAGAGCGACGCCAACAAGTACCAGACCATGTCGGCCAGCATCGCGCCCGGCGCGTCGACCTTCGCTTTCTGGGTGGCGCAGCAAATTCTGTCGGGTGCCAAGGTGCCGAAAGACCTGAAGCTTCCGATCAGCGTCGTCACGCAAGACACGCTCGATGCATCGCTCAAGAGCACCGAAGTCGGCAGCGTGGTCAACGTCGAGTACTCGCAAAAAGAAGTCATCGATTTCATCGCCAAGGCCAAGTAAGTGCTGATCGAAGTTCGCGGCGCTGCGAAGGCGTTCGGCGCCGTGCAGGCTCTGCGCGGCGTCTCGCTGCAATTGCAGCGCGGCGAATGCGTCGGACTGGTCGGCCACAACGGCGCCGGCAAGTCCACACTCGTCAACATCCTGTGCGGCGCCCTGCTGCCGGACAGCGGCGAGCTGCGTCTCGCCGGGCGCACCGGTGCCGAGGTCGAAGGCGGCAGCATCGCTTCCGGCTGGACAGTGCGCGAAGCGCGACGCTGGGGACTGCGCTGCGTATTTCAGGAGCTGTCGCTGTGCGACAACCTGACGCTCGCCGAGAACATGCGCATCGCGCAACCGCAGGCGGCCGAATGGTCTTGGCGGGCGCGCGCAGGCGCCCAGCTGATGGCATCGCTCGACACGATCTTTCCGGGGCACGGCCTGCGTGCGGACGACGTAGTGGGCGAGTTGCCGATCGGCAAGCGCCAACTGGTCGAGGTGGCTCGGGCATTCACGCCCGGCACGCAACCACTCGAGCTGATGATCCTCGACGAACCGACTTCTTCGCTCGATGGACAGGCTTCGGCGCAGCTGCTGGCCTACATCCGGACCTTCGTCGCCGCCGGCAAGACCTGCGTGTTGATCACGCACAAGCTGCGCGAGATTTTCGCGGTGACCGACCGGCTCGTGGTCATGCGCGACGGTCAGGTCGTGCAGGTGTCGGCAACCCGCGACACCGACCGCGACCGACTGGTGACCGCCATGGGCCAGGACATCGTCGAGGCGCAGCATGGGCACGCGCGGGCGGCGGTGGCGTCCGGCGCGGGCTCGTTGCCTGCTGCGTCACGAGACGATGAAGGCATCGATATCGACAGCGATGAAGAGGCCATGGTCGAGGTACCGGCCACCACCGTCGGAGGCCTGTCGATGCGCGCGGCGCGCGGCGAAATCATCGGCCTCGCCGGCCTTGCCGGGCACGGGCAAACCGAGTTGCTCATCGCGCTGCAGGAGGCGGCGCTCCACGCACCGCGCGTCAACCGCCCGACGGTGAACGGTGCCACCTCTTTCGTCGCCGGTGACCGGCAAACCGATGGCGTGTTCGCGCTGTGGTCGATCGCGCGCAACATGACGGTCGGCTGGCTCACGCAGTTGCGGCAACGCGGCCTCATCGACGTCAAGGAAGAAGCGGCGCAGGCCCAGCAATGGCGCGGCCGGCTCGGGCTGGTCACGCCCGACATGGACCTGCCGATCGGTTCGCTGTCGGGCGGCAACCAGCAGAAGGTGCTGTTCGCCCGCGCGCTCGGCTCGTCGGCGCCGGTGATCCTCATGGACGATCCGATGCGCGGCGTCGACGTCGGCACCAAGCGCGACGTCTACGCGCTCATCAGGGAAGAAGCGCGCAGCGGCCGCACCTTCGTCTGGTACACGACCGAGTTCGACGAACTCCATCACTGCGACCGCGTGTATGTTTTCAACAATGGTCGCGTGGTCGGTGAACTGGCCGGCGACGACATCAACGAAGAGCGCGTGGTCGCCCTGTCGTTCGAGGAAGCCATCGCATGAATCTCTCTCCCGCTGTCCCGACGGGTGCTGCAGGCGCTACAGGCGCCACCGGCATGCAGCGTCGCCGCCGCGTCGTGCTGATGCAGACGCTGTTGCCGGCCATCGCCCTTGCCGTGCTGCTGGCGGCGGTCTTCATGCGGCAGCCGCGCGCCATGTCGTACTTCGGCGTCAACCTGCTGCTCAACCTCGCCATCCCGGTGATGTTCGCGACGCTGGCGCAAATGATGGTCCTCGCGGTGAGCGATCTCGATCTGTCGATCGGGCCGTTCGTCTCGCTGGTCGCGTGCATCGGCGCGACCCTGATGCCGACACAACCGCTGCTCGCCGTGCTGGCGCTGGCCGCAGCGGTCGGCGTGTATGCGCTGGCCGGGGCCCTGATCCAGGCGCGTCAGTTGCCGTCGATCGTCGTCACGCTGGGCCTGTCGTTCGTGTGGCTGGGCTGCGCGGTGCTGCTGCTGCCCACGCCGGGCGGCACGGCGCCCGAATGGCTTCAGGCGGCCATGCGTTTCAAGACGCCGCTGCTGCCGCTGCCGATCTGGATGGCGGTGGCGACCGGCATCGTCGGCCATCTGCTCATCACGCGCAGTGCGTTCGGCACGCTGGTGCGCGGCCTCGGCGGCAACCCGGCGGCCATCGCGCGGGCCGGCTGGAACATGGTGCGGGTGCGCGCCGGCGTGTATGCCATCGCGGGGGTCTTCGGCGTCTGCGCCGGGCTGATGCTGGTCGGGCAAAGCACCTCGGCCGATGCCAACATCGCCTCGCGCTACACCTTGGTCGCCATCGCCGCGGCGATCCTCGGCGGCGCGGAATTCGCGGGCGGCAAGGTCGCGCCGGTGGGTGCGGTGCTGGGTGCGCTCACGGTCACGCTGGCGGCTTCGTTCCTCACCTTTCTCAACATTGCGCCGGACTGGCAAATCGGCATGCAGGGCTTGATCCTGGTTGCGGTGCTGGGCTTGCGCGCGGCCATCGACCTGGCCGGAGGCAAGCGATGAGCGCGCTGCCCGATGCGCGGGTTGCGAACCACGCTGCGAACGACGCTGCAATCGACGTTGCAATGGATTCGGCGGTCTCTGTCGCCCCCCAGGTTTCGCGGGGGGCGCGCTGGCGCCGCTGGGCGCGCAATCGACCCTGGCTCGGCTCGTGCATCGCCGCTGTGCTGGCCTGGGCAGCGACGCAGTGGAGCGGCGGCGGCGGTGGCTCGGGCGGCTTGCTGACCGCGGCGCTCGCGTTCTCGGCGTTCACCGTGCTGGTGTCGCTCGGCCAGATGCTGGTCATCAGCGTCGGACCGGGCAACGCCGACCTGTCGATCCCCTCGACCATCGCGCTGTCGGGCGCGGCCGCGATGATCGTCATGAACGGCGACAACGCGATGCTGGTGCCGGGCCTGTTGGCCGCTACCGTCGTCGGCATGGCGGTCGGCGTCTTCAACTTCGGGTTGATCCGCCTGCTGCGCATTCCGCCGATCATCGCCACGCTCGCCGCATCGCTCATCGTGATGTCGGTGGCCATCAATGTCGGGCGCGGGCTGAAGGTGAAGCCGCCGCCGCTCTTTTCCGACCTGATGGCGATGCGTGTGGTGGGCGTGCCGCTGGTCGCCCTGGTAGCGCTCGCGGTCACGCTGGCGGTCGCCCTCATGCTGGAGCGCACGGTGCTCGGCCGGTCCATCGCCGCCGTCGGGCAGAACCGCCGCGCCGCCCTGCTCGCCGGGCTGCGGGTGGAGCGCACGCGGTTCCTGGCCTATGTGATCTGTGCCGGACTGGCCGGGCTCACCGGCGCGCTCATCGCGGGCTTCTCGGGTGGCAACTCGCTCGACCAGGGCCAGGAATATCTGCTGATGACCATCGCCGTCGTCGTCATCGGCGGTACGGCGGTGGCCGGCGGCCGGCCCAGCGTGCCGGGCATCTGGGGCGCCGCCATGTTCATGTTCCTGCTGGTGGCGCTGCTCAACGCCGTCGGCGCAGGACCGGGGCTGCGCACATTGCTCACCGGTGTGATCATCATCGCGGTGATCGTGCTCGCCAGCTCGCGCGCCGAGCGGTGAACGCCAACCAAAAAACGAGACAACCAAAGGAACGATCGACCATGACCTTCGAACGCATCGACCCCCGCTTCAACACCTGCATCCCGGGACCGGAACGCATCGAGCAACTCTGGACCGGCGGCCGCTGGTGCGAAGGCCCGGCTTGGTTCGGCGCGCACCGCACGCTGGTGTGGTCGGACATCCCCAACAACCGCATGCTGCGCTACGACGAACTCAGTGGCGCCACGTCGGTGTTTCGTGAACCGGCGAACAACACGAACGGCCACACGGTCGACCGGCAAGGCCGGCTCGTCAGTTGCGAGCATCTGACGCGGCGCGTCACGCGCACCGAGCACGATGGCTCGATCACCGTGCTGGCATCGCACTGGCAGGGAAAGCGGCTGAATTCGCCGAACGACGTGGTCGTGCATTCGGATGGCGGCGTATGGTTTACCGACCCGAGCTACGGCATCTTGTCGGACTACGAAGGCTTGCGTGCCGACAGTGAAATCGGCGCCTGCAACGTGTACCGCATCGACCCGGCAAGTGGCGCCGTCGACCTCGTGGCCGATGATTTCGTCAAGCCCAACGGGCTGGCGTTTTCGCCGGACGAATCGGTGCTGTACATCGCTGACACGGGCGCCAGCCACGCAGCCGATGGGCCGCGTCACATCCGCAGTTTCGATGTCTCTGCAGATGGCAAGCGGCTCGGCAAAGCACGCGGTAAGAACGGCGTGTTCGCAACCTGCGACAACGGTCTGTTCGATGGCTTCCGGGTCGACACCGAAGGCCGCCTCTGGAGCAGCGCGGGCGATGGCGTGCACGCGTTCGATGCCGACGGCACGTTGCTCGGCAAGCTGCTCGTCCCGGAGCGCGTGGCCAACGTGTGCTTCGGCGGACCCAAGCGCAACCGGCTGTTTATCTGCGCCACGAGCTCGCTCTACGCCATTTATCTGAACGCCAAAGGACTCTGACCCGCCATGTCGCACACGCTCGACGCATCGTTTCTTCGCACGCAGATCACCGGCATTCTGGTGGCGGCGGGCAGCGCTCCGGCCGAGGCCGATCAAGTCGCGGCCAACCTCGTACTGGCCAATCTGAGCGGCCATGATTCGCACGGCGTCGGCATGCTGCCGCGCTATGTCGACGCCATCGCCGAGGGCGGCCTCACACCCAACGCATCGGTGAAGATCAACCTCGACATCGGCACGATGATGGCACTCGATGGTCAGCGCGGCTTCGGGCAGATCGTCGGCGTGCAGGCCATCGAACTCGGGATCGCGCGCGCCAAACAGCACGGCAGTTGCATCTTCACGCTGTCGAGCGCGCACCACCTCGGCCGTATCGGGCACTTCGCCGAGATGGCGACGGCGCAGGGCCTTGTGGCACTTCATTTCGTCAATGTGCTGTCGCGGCCGGTGGTGGCGCCGTGGGGCGGCGGCGACGGACGCTTCGGCACCAACCCGTGCTGCATCGGCGTGCCGCTGGCCGGTGCCGAACCCTTTCTGCTCGACTTCGCGACCAGCCGTGTCGCGCAAGGAAAGATGCGCGTGGCGCACAACAAGGGCGAACAGGTGCCCGACGGCTATCTCATCGACGAACACGGCGCGCCGACCAACGACCCCGGCGTGGTCGTGGTGCCGCAGAGCAACGGCCTGTTCGGCGCGCTCATGACCTTCGGCGAGCACAAGGGCTACGGCATGGCGATCGCGTGCGAGCTGCTCGGCGGCGCGCTCACCGGCGGCGGCACCTGGCATCGCCCGGCCGACACCGCGCGCAGCGTGTTCAACGGCATGCTGACCGTGCTGATCGACCCGGCCAAGCTGGGCACGCAAACGAGCTTCGAGCAAGAGGCTCGTGAATTCGTGGCGTGGCTTCGCCAAAGCCCACCGGGCGCCGGCTTCGATGCGGTGCAAATCGCCGGCGAGCCCGAGCGACGTGCGCGCATCGAGCGCGAGCGCGACGGTATCTGGCTGGACGATGCGACCTGGGGCGAGATCGTGGCGGCGGGGATCAAGGTCGGGGTGACCGTCAGCGCCTGACAGGGTTTCCGCTCAGAGCATCAAGGCGACCGTCGCCTCGAGGTGCTCCGACGGCAGCCGCCGGAAGCCCGAGCGCGCGAAGCGCTGCAGCCGTCCGACTGCGAACGAAGTGAGCGCCGAGGCACGCACCTGTGCATCGACCGACGGTGTGGCCGAGCCCTCGGCCGATGCCGCACCACGCAACGCCTGACGCAGGCTGGCTTCGATCTTGTCGAAGAACTGATTCATGCGCTGTTGCAAACGCTCGTTCTCGTAGACCAGTGCATCGCCCACCATGACACGCGTCATGCCCGGATTTTTTTCCGCGAACTGCACGAGCAACGAGACGATCCGTGCCGCCTGTTCCCGCCCCGGCGCATCGCGTTCGGTGATCTGGTTGACCAGTGTGAAGATGCTCTGCTCGATGAAATCGATGAGCCCTTCGAACATCTGCGCCTTGCTGGCGAAGTGCCGGTACAGCGCCGCCTCGCTCACATCGAGCCGCGCCGCCAATGCCGCCGTGGTGACGCGCTCTGCACCGGGCTGCTCCAGCATGGCACCGAGGGCCTGCAGGATCTGTACGCGACGCTCGCCCGGTTTCGGTCGCTTGCGCACGACCGGGGCAGCCGGAAGGACCGGTGCAGCGATCGCTTCGGCCGCAGATTCGGAAGCGCTTTCAGTCATCTCTTCGTGGGGCATGGCGCGTGTGCAAAGATGTAAGAAAATGATTCTCGCACAACCTCACAACAGGTCGTTAGTGAGTGCGTGCCAACCGGCCAACACGCGTCGTGAAGTGCTGCACAAAAAGTCAGGGCGCACCGATCATCGGGCCCTGATCATTGTGCCGTAAGCCTGGTCGGTCAGGATCTCCAGCAGCATCGCGTGTGGCACCCGGCCGTCGATGATGTGAACGGCGTTCACGCCGCTCTTGGCGGCATCGAGCGCGCCTTCGATCTTCGGCAACATGCCGCCGGAGATGGTGCCGTCGGCAAACAGTTCGTCGATCTCGCGGGCGCTCAGGTTGGTGAGCAAGTTGCCGGCCTTGTCGAGCACGCCGGGGGTGTTGGTGAGCAGCATCAACTTCTCCGCCTTGAGCACGGTCGCGAGCTTGCCGGCCACCACGTCTGCGTTGATGTTGTAGCTCTCGTTTTCTTCGCCAAAACCGATTGGGCTGATGACCGGAATGAACGCGTCGTCTTGCAGCGCCTTGACCACGCTCGGATCGATCGAGACGATTTCGCCGACCTGGCCCACGTCGTGATGCACGTTGGGGTCGTTGCGGTCGACCAGCTTGAGCTTTTGCGCACGAATCAAGCCGCCGTCGCGTCCGGTCAGCCCGACCGCCTTGCCGCCGGCCTGGTTGATGAGGCCGACGATGTCTTGCTGCACTTCACCCGCGAGCACCCATTCGACGACTTCCATCGTCTCGGCGTCGGTCACGCGCATGCCCTGGATAAAGCTGCCCTTCTTGCCAAGTTTGTTGAGCGCCGCCTCGATCTGCGGGCCGCCGCCATGCACCACCACGGGATTCATGCCGACCAGCTTGAGCAAGACCACGTCTTCCGCGAAGTCGGCTTGCAGGGCCGGGTCGGTCATCGCATTGCCGCCGTACTTGATGACGATGGTCTTGCCGTGAAACTTGCGGATGTAGGGCAAAGCCTGCGCCAGGATTTCGGCTTTGTCGCGGGGAGGAATGTTCAGGACGGGGTCGGTCATGGTGTCCACGTGGTGATGGGTTTTCGTGAAATTCGGCGGAAGAAGCCGGCGGAATTGTGCGTCAGCGAATCGAGGTCGTGGAGACCATGCGGTCAGGGCCGCAGCCAGCGCGGCACCTTGAAGCGCACGATCATCAGGTAAGCCGCCACGTAGGTCGCAACGAACAGGGCGCAAAAGACGACCAGCACCCAGGTGCGGTTCCAGAACAGCACTGCCGGAACGACGGTTGCCGCAGCAAAGATCCAGAGATAGGGCGAGGTGCGGTTGTTGCGCGCCAGCAGCTGGCGAGCCTCGTCGTCGGCGAAGGCGACGCGCACGATGCGCCGGAAAATCAACTGGTGAAAGTGCAGCGCGTCGGCCATGCCGGGCGACTGGCCGCGCGCCAGCTTGCGGTAGATCGAGAACATCGTTTCCCAGACCGGATAGATCAGCAGCAGCATCGGGAACCACGGCGACACCGTCGGGTGCCGCTGCACCAGCGACACGCACGCCACCGCGATGACCATGCCCCACACGTAAGCACCGCCGTCGCCGGCAAAGATCTTGCCGCGCGGGTAGTTCCAGATCAGGAAGCCGAGCGTGGCACCCATCAAGCAGATCACCATCGCCGCCAGTTGCCTGTCGCCCACCTGCAGTGCGACGTGCGATATGGCAAGGCACACCAGCACCGCCACCGTACCTGCCAGGCCGTTGTAGCCATCGATGATGTTGAAAGCGTGCGGCAGGCCGCCGATGGCGATGGCCGCGAACAGCACGGCCATGTAAGGCCACGCGACCAGCGCCCGATCGACCAACTCGACGCCCGTGCGCGAAACGCCGAGCCCCAGTACCCAGCACAGCAGCAGCGCCGAGCCGATGGTGAGCCCGAGCCGGTAGCGCACCGACACGCGTTGGGTCACGTCTTCGACGATGCCGCCGAGGACGGCCGGCGTCATGCACGCCAGCGCGATAGCGGCGGCCTTGAAGGGCCAATCGACGTTGAAGACCTCGGTGCCTAGGCCCGCTACGAGCCACGCCGTGCCCATGCCGAGCATGATTCCCGCCCCCCCGAGGCGCGGCACGTGGCCCTTGTGAAACCGCTGCGGCATGTCGGCGGCGTAAAGCCGTGCGTGGCGGCGCGCCCGGCGCATGAAGACCTGCACGGCGAACGCGGAGACGAGAAAACTGATGACGATCAGGGCAATCATTGATAGTGCGGCATGACTAGGAGTGCACCGGGAGAGGACCCTAGAATTCCCGAGCGAAATTAGACCATGCCAATGTCCCCTCCTCACGCCCCAGCCATCACCGTTTCGATCGTCAGTCATGGCCAGCTGGCATTGATCGAACCGCTGCTCGATCAGCTGGCGCGCTACAGCAGCGCCGTCGTTGCCAAGGTCGTGCTCACCATCAATGTCCCCGAGCCCGACATCCTGGCGGGCCGCACCTGGGCCTTTCCGGTCGAGCGGATCGAGAACAGGACGCCAATGGGCTTCGGCGCCAATCACAACCAGGCGTTTACGCGTTGCACGACGCCTTGGTTCCTGGTGCTCAACCCGGACATCCGCTTGGACAGCGACGTGCTCACGCCGCTGCTGGCCCAGGCCGCGCCGACCAGTGGGCTCTTGACGCCGCGCATTCTCGAGCCCGGCAAATCGGTGCCCGAACAACATCGAGCCACCATCACGCCGCGCGAAATTCTGACGCGGCGCAAATCTGGCTACGTGCGGCCGCAGGTGCCGGCGTGGATTCCTGGTCTGTTCATGCTGTTTCGCGGCGAGGCCTACGCGGCCATCGACGGGTTCGACGAGCGGTTCTTCATGTACGGGGAAGACTTCGATATCTGCGCGCGCATTCAACTGGCCGGATGGCAACTTCAGGTCGGCGAAGACCTCGTGGCACGTCACGATGCGCAGCGGGCGAGCCATGCCAAGGCGAAGCACCTGTACTGGCATGTGACCAGCTTGCTGAAGGTGTGGGCTTCGGCGACGTTCTGGCGCTATCGACAGCTCGAAGATAAGAAGGCCTGATCGCCTATCTCATGGTTCAGCCGCGTTCCAGCAAGTCCTGTGCGACGGATTGCAGGCCGCGGTCGAAACGCTCGTAGCGGCCGCGCAAGGCTTCGGCAAGCACCGATGGGATGCGCGCAAGGCGGTTGGCCGGCAGGTCGGTTCTGAAGCGCTGGTGCGCCACCTTGCCGAGTTGCGCCTGAAGATGCGCGTCGGGCACGACGACACCAAGCAACGTCAAACGCTGCAACAACGCTTCCGCCCTGCCCAAACGCTTTCGATGCTTGTCACCACGCGGCGCGACCGCCTTCGCGATCTTGTCCGCCAGCGTCGGTTTGCGTACGCCGATCTGGTTGGATGCGTGCTGGCGATAGTCGATCAGCGGCTCGACCAAAACGTCCATCCGACCCGTTGCCGATGCGATGGCTGCCAGCCATTCGTCGTGCACCCATTCGGCGGGGAATGGCAGCGCTGCGCCGAGCAGCGACCGTCGGAACACCGTTGTCGCTCCCGTCACCAGATTGCGACGCAAGAAGATTTCGAAGGCCGCACCGGCCTGGATGGCGGCGAGCTCGGACGGCTTGACTTCGAGTGCGTGGAACAAGGTTGAACCTAGAGGCGCGAGGGCGTCGTCGACGAGGCAGGCATCCGAATGCAGCAGCAGCAAATCGGCGCGTTGGCGAAATGGCGAGACCATGCGCGCCAGTCGGCCGGCATGCCAGACATCGTCCTGATCGCACAGTGCGATCAACGGGCAACGCGTGGCCTCGATCGCTTGCTCGAAGTTGCGCGTCACACCGAGCGGCGGGTCGTTGCGGAGCACCGTGAGGTGGATGGTGTCGGCCATGCCGCAGCGTGTGATCGTCTCCTGCACGAGCGCGACGGTGTTGTCAGTCGATGCGTCGTCGGAGACAACGATCTCACGCGGCATCAGATCCTGAGCGCAGATGCTTTCGACCTGCGCTGCGACATAGCGCGCGCCGTTGCGTGTGCAGAGCGCGACTGAGACGTCCAAGTCTGCAGCGCTCTGCGTCATATCCGCTCGACTCGCGGCGGCCATGCGTAGCTGAAGTCTTCAGCGTCGAGCGTCAGGTTCGGGCTGTAAGCCGGGTCGTTCGCGATCACATCGGCCCAGCGGCTCTTCATGTACGCGATCTCGCGCTCGAAACGCTTTCGCTTGTCGGGCGCCATGTCGTCGCCGCGCGTGGCAGATTCGTGATGCATCAACTCCGCATACGGCGTCCACACATTTCGATAGCCCGCTTCGCGCAGCCGCAGACAGAAGTCGATGTCGTTGAAAGCGACCGCCAAGTTGACTTCGTCGAGTCCACCGACCTGTTCATAGGTGGACTTGCGCACGACCATGCAAGCGGCAGTGACGGCGGAGAAAGACTGCGTCAGCGCAGCACGACCCGCATAGCCGTTCAAGCCGCGCGGCAGCCCCTTGTGTGCATGTGAAGCCATGCCCAGGCCGAGACCCAGAACGACACCGCCATGCTGCAGCGTCATGTCCGGATACCAGAGCCGCGCACCGATCGCGCCCACGCCCGGTTGCAAGGCAATGCCCACCATCTCCAAGAGCCAGTCAGGAGACATCACTTCAATGTCGTTGTTGACCAGCGCAATGACCTCGCCCCGGGCAATGGCGACCGCCCTGTTGTTCAGCGCCGAATAGTTGAATGGCCGCTCGTCACGCAACACTTGCACATTCGCCCGCTCGGTCAGCTTCGCAAAATACGCAAGCGCGGCCGGGTCGTCGGACCCGTTGTCCACGACGATGATTTCGTAGCGGCCGTACGTCGTCTTCTTGTCTATCGACCGAATGCATTGGCGCATCAAGTCGAGCCCGTTGCGCGTCGGGATGATGATGGACACGAGAGGCAGCTCATCCGGCAACACATACCGCGTGCGATACCCGAACTGCTGGTACTCGGCAACGGCTTTGACGCCGATGCGTTGGTAGTGCTCGTTCAGTGCCCGCTCGCCTGCAATAGCCGCGTAAGGCTTGGCGTTCATCGAGCGCGCGGTGCTCTCCGCGTGCACGCGCCAGTGGTAGAGCACGCGCGGCACGTGCTGGACCTGCGAGGCATCGACGTGCTCCATGCAGCGCATCACCAAGTCCCAGTCTTGCGAGCCTTCGAGGCCGGCTCGAAACCCGCCGACCGAGCGCACCAGTTCAGCCGACAACACGCCAAGATGGCTGAACATGTTTTGCGAGCGGAACAGGTCGATGTTCCAGTCGGGTTTGAAGTAGGGATCGGACCGCTGGCCGCTTTCGTCGATCTTGTCTTCGTCGGAATAGATGAGTCGCGCATCGGGGTGCTTCGCGATGCGGTCGACCATCCAAAACAGCGCGTGCTCGGGCAGAAGATCGTCGTGGTCCATCAACGCGATCCAGGGGCCGCTCACGAGTTCGAGGGCGCTATTGGATGCAGAAGAAATGTGACCGTTCTTCGGACGAAACACCACTTTGATGCGCGGGTCCGAGTCACGGTAGAACTCCAGGATAGACCGGACTTCCGCCGCCGTGGATGCATCGTCCGCGATGCACAGCTCCCAATGCGGATAGAGCTGCGCTCGCACCGACTCTATGGCAGCACGCAAATGCACCGGGTTCGGGTTGTAGGTCGGCATCAATATCGAAATCAACGGCGGCGCTTGCATTGCCGCGACACGCTGCGTGATGGCCGTGCGAGTCTCGGCTGTCAGGGCGTCGTAGGTCGCGACCCAGTTCGCGTAGTCGTTGGTCTTGCGCACCCGGCGCCGCAGTTCCCACACCATGCCCTGCCAGCCCGCCTTGCGGTAGACGCGCCATGCTTGCGGCAGCTTGGCTGCCATGCGCGGGCCGTGCTGCACCCCGAGTCGAACCAGGCGGGTCAGTCGGAAAATGAACTTCATGAGGTGGGTAGTCGACCGGGTTCACAGCCTAGTTCGGCTGCGTGATTGCCTCGTCCATGAAAGTAGCGGACTGTCGAACATACGTCGCGCGCAAATGGGTCAAGTCTTTGTAGATCGGAATGCCTTTGGCGTCGGTTCGCAGACATTTTCCGTCGCTGTTGCACAGCGTCGCCATGGGGTCGAGGACGACCGCCCCACTGTCGACCGCTATCTGCTCGAGCCGGTCATGAATACGCTTCTGCGAAGCCGTTAGCGCGACCCTCGGGTCGATGGAGGGCACCGCCAGCGTTCCGAGCCGGCTGCCACGAATCATCGATTTAGGCTCAAAGATTTCACCGACCGGAATGTTGAGCACCAGATAGGTCTTTTTGCCGGCGGCTTTCAGCGACTTGAGAAAAGCGTCAAGCGCGTCAAGCGACCGCTCCACCCCGTCGCCGCCGCGCAAGAGGTGGCGCGCATCGCCGTCTCGAAAATAGTAGTGGTCCTGTCCAGACGCACTCGGCGGCGCCGGTTGATCCCCCACATCGAAGTAACAAGCCCAGCAGCCACCGATGACGACCGCATCGACGTCGGCGCTGCGGGCGAACGCCTCCATACGATCCCGCCGCTCAGCGCATTCGGGTTGTCGGTCTTCGAATACGTGAGGAATGGCCGGACATGAACCGCGCGTCGCAAAATACAGTGTAGCGAGCTGCCGAGGTCCGGCGCGCGCCAACTCGACAGCGCGCGGGCCGTATTGCTCGATATGGCTGTCGCCCAGTAGCAGCACGCGCTTGCTGCCGGCTCCGATCTTGTAGATCTCTTCGCCGCCCCGCTTGACCAGTTGCATGGTGTCGGGATAGCCCCAATCGGTGCTGGCCGAGGCGATGGCCTGCAACGTCGGATCGCTGTTCCGGGCGGGGATGAGCCGCGCAAAAATGGCCGTGCCGACGACGGCCAACGTGACCATGCCGATCAGCAACCATCGAACGATTGCCGGGTCGTTGCTCTTGCGGATCGGCCGTTCAAGAAAGCGATACGTCAGCCACGCCAGCACGATCGCAGCCACCACTGCGCCGCCGCGGATCGCCGCTGTCGGCATGCCGTTCTCGACGATGCGCGCATACGCCAGCAACGGCCAGTGCCACAGATACAGCGGGTAGCTGATCAGCCCAAACCAGACGAAGACACGCGAGCCGAGCAGGTTGCGACCGAGCCAGGTAAGCGGCCCCGCCGAAATACAGAGGCACGCGCCCAGCACCGGCAAGATGGCCCACCAACCTGGGAAGGTCTTTTCTTTCTGGATGAAGTACAGGCCCAGGCCAATAAGTACCAGGCCCGCGAGCACACGCACTTCGGAATTGATCGCGCCGCGCGGCGTGGTGAGACGCAACGCCGAGTGTGCGAGCAAGGCACCCGCGGCCAGCTCCCAGATGCGAGAGAGCGGCGAATAGAAGACCGCCTCGGGGTGCCGATGAATGGTCGCGACATTCAGCACGAAAGACAGCCCGGCCGCGATGCCGATCCACCACGTCAGCTTGTTCCGACCCAGGCTGGCGCGTGCGCGCCAGACCAACCCAAGAAACAGCGGCCAGAAAATATAGAACTGCTCTTCGACCGCGAGTGACCACAAATGCAGCAGCGGCTTGCTTTCTGCGGCGGTATCGAAGTAGCCCGCCTCGTTCCACAAAGCCAGGTTCGACACGAAGCCGGCGCTGGCCAGCAAATGCTTGCCCAGTTCCCGAAATTCATCCGACAGCAGCACGTACCACCCGACCACCCAGGTGGCCGCCATGACAGGCAGCAAGGCAGGCAAGATGCGCCGGATGCGCCGCGCGTAGAACTCGCCGTAGCTGAATCCGCTGCCGGCGAGGCTTCCGAAAATGATCGTCGAAATCAGGTAGCCTGAAATAACGAAGAAGATGTCGACGCCGATAAAGCCACCGCGCACCGCCTCTGGAAAGGCGTGATACACGACCACCGCCAACACCGCCACCGCACGCAAGCCGTCGATGTCGGGGCGGTACTTGGGATGGGCGAGGTGAGGGAGCTCTTGTTGTTGTGGTGGCATGCTGAACGCGTCGACGGGCGCATGATTATCTTCGCAACGTTGGATCTGGTTCAGCGGCTCTGCGGCGCCGCTGGAGGCGGCCGCACCTCGAGCGCCCGGTAAACTTCACCCTAACAAATCAGAGGAACAACATGCGACTGCTTTCAGTGGTGCTCTCTGGCGGCGCCGGATCCAGGCTTTGGCCGCTGTCCCGCCAGGCCTTTCCCAAGCCTTTCATGAAGCTCGGCGGCTCGACTTTGCTGCAGCAAGCCATCGAACGCGGTCAGGCCTGCGGCACGGGCGATTTGCTCATCGTGACCAACAAAGACCATTTGTTCCTAACCAAAGACGTGCTCGGCCAGATGGCAGACCCACCGTCGGCCACCCTGCTGCTCGAGCCCAAGGGCCGCAACACGGCCCCGGCCATCGCGCTCGCGGCATTGCAGTGCATGAAGAAGTTCAGTGGCGACACCGTCATGCTGGTGCTGTCGGCCGACCACCTGGTGCCCGACGTCGATGCCTTCGTCGCCAGTGCGAGCGAGGCTTTTCGCCTTGCTGAAAAGGGTGCGCTGGTCGTCTTTGGCGTGAGCCCGACGACGCCGGACACGGGCTTCGGCTACATCGAGGTCGACAAGGTTTCGCGCGACAGCCAGATGGCCAAACGCTTCGTCGAAAAGCCCGACCTTCCGACCGCCCAGGACTACTTGGCGACCGGCCGTTATTACTGGAACAGCGGCATGTTCTGCTTTACGGCAGACGCTATCGTGGCGGCCTTTGAAAAGTACGCCCCCGCGCTTTTGGCTGCAGCGCGCAATGCGCTCGACACCTCGACCGCGGCAGGCAACGCTGTGCAGTTCGATCTACATGCCTTTGGCTTACAGCCCGACATCAGCATCGACTACGCCGTCATGGAACGCGCCGACAACGTGCATGTAGTGCCCGCCAAGTTCAGTTGGAGCGACGTCGGCACCTGGCCGTCGGTTGCCAGGTCGCACACCGCCGATGCCAGCGGCAATACGATTCCTTTCGACGCGATCGCCATCGACACCACCAACACGCACGTGCAGATCGACAGCCACGGGCCGAAGATGGTGGCCGTGCTGGGCGTTCGCGATCTGGTCATTGTCGACACGCCCGATGCGCTGCTGATCACTCACAAAGACAGCGCCCAAAAAGTAAAGCAGGTCGTCGATGCGCTCAAGGTGCGCAAACACGACACCGTCAATCTGCCCGCCGTTGTGCATCGCCCATGGGGCACGTACGCTTCGCTGAAAGAAGAAGGCGGCTACAAGGTCAAGCGCATCACGGTCAAGCCCGGTGAATCGCTCTCCCTGCAATACCACCATCAGCGCGCCGAGCACTGGGTCGTGGTGCAAGGCAAAGCGATCGTCCAGGTGGGCGATGTCGAGCATGAAACACTGCCTGGCCAGTACCGCTACATCCCCCTCAAAGAAAAGCATCGCTTGACGAACATCGGCAAAAACGAACTCGTGCTCATCGAAGTGCAATGCGGCGGCTATCTCGGCGAAGACGACATCGTTCGCCTGGCAGACACCTACGGGCGCGCATGAGCCAGGCACATTCAAACCTGCATCGCAGTGCCTGGGCCGATTGGTGGGAGGGCACCCGCCGCACGGACATCTGGTGGACGTTGGCCTGGTTCGACATCGTTTTGCGCTACCGGCGCTCGATGCTCGGGCCGTTCTGGCTGACGCTCAGCATGGGTTTGATGATCGGCGGCATGGGGCCGCTGTACAGCTCGCTCTTCGGCACAGAACTGTCCAAGTTCTTTCCGTTTCTGGCGCTCGGCATCATCTTCTGGGGCTTCTTTTCCAGCATGGTGTCGGACTCCTGCAACGCCTTCATCGCCTCGGCCAACTACCTAAAGCAAGGCTACTTTCCGATCAGCCTTTTTGTCTGGCGCAGCATGTCGCGCAACCTGATCGTGTTCGCGCATCAGATCGTGCTGTACATCCCCGTCGCCATCTGGGCGGGCATTTCGCTGAAGTCATCGGTGATGCTCGTGATTCCGGCCTTCATCCTGCTGCTCATCAACGCACATGCCCTGGGGTTGCTGTTGGGGTTGATCTGCACGCGCTTTCGCGATGTGGCTCAAATCGTTACCAGCGTGATGCAGATGGCGATGTTCTTGACGCCAGTCTTCTGGCTGCCTGAAAGCCTGCCCGGCCGTGCAAAGTACATCCTGTGGAATCCGCTGGCTCAGATGCTCGATTTGTTGCGCGCCCCGCTGATGGGCAACGTGTCGCCTATGTACAACTGGTACGGCATCCTTGGCTGGACAGCGTTTTGTGTTGTGGCGGCTGCATTGCTGTTCGCCAAATATCGTCGCCGCGTCGTTTACTGGCTCTAGTCCATGGCATCCATTTCCCTCAAAAACGTTTCGGTCAATTTCCCGATCTACGGCGCAGGCGCCAACTCTTTCAAGAAGACGCTGGCAGCGTCGGTCACTGGCGGGCGCTTCGGCAAAGAAACCGGCATTGCTGTAGTCCAGGCGCTGAGCGAGATCAACCTAGAACTCAAGAGCGGTGACCGCCTCGGGTTGATCGGGCACAACGGCGCCGGCAAGTCGACGCTCTTGCGCACACTTGCGGGCATCTACGAGCCGTCTTCGGGTGATTTCAGTCGCGTCGGGTCGGTAGCGAGCCTGATCGATCCGTCGCTTGGCATCGAGGCCGATGCAACGGGCATGGAAAACATCATGCTCCGCGGCCTGGTGATGGGTCTCAGCAAAAGGGAAGTCGACCAGCTTCTGCCCGGAATTTCGGATTTCAGCGGTCTTGGCGACTATCTCGCCATGCCGGTTCGCACCTACTCGACCGGCATGATGATGCGCCTGGCGTTTTCGATTTCGACCAGCGTCAAGGCCGACATCCTGCTGATGGATGAATGGCTTTCTGTTGGCGATGCCGAGTTCACGGAAAAAGCAGAGCAGCGCATGAAAGACATGGTCGCGGGTTCGGGGATCTTGATCCTCGCCTCGCACTCGCCGGACCTCATCGCCAAAGAGTGCAATCGCGTTGCGCGTCTAGAACACGGACGTTTGATCGAGGACTAAAACGCCTCTTGGTAAAGCGGATTTCAAGTGTCGACAAAGAAACCATTCCGCTCCGCGCTTAAACGCAAGGTGCGTGTGTTGCTGGCCCGCCATGCGCCTGACACGCTTCTGCGCCTGCAAAGCTTGCGCAGAATCAGCGATCCATCGAGAACGCTTAGCACCGTGTGGGAGCCGCGTCTTGACGCCTTGAACGCGCCCAGCATCCTGCACCCCGTGTTGGCCGATGCCAACTTGCTGATGCTCGAGCGGCCCGAAGGCCTCGATGCCGAATTCATCCGGCGCAATACGACGCCAGGCAACGAAGCGCTCGAGCACGTCGTCGATCTGAATCAGATGCGTCAGAGCGCCGCGTCCGTTTGCTTCATCGTGCCTGTGCAGCGCAACGACGCGACCGCACTGGAGCACACCGTGCAATCCGTGCTACGCCAGACCGACCCCGATTGGGAGCTGCTACTTTGCAGCGACGAAGACGCGGCCGACGACCTTGGCCGCTGGCTCGAAATCGACTGGCGCGTGCGCAGGTTCACGAGCAGCACGCCACTCGATGAAGCTCGCTTTTTGAAGCAAGCCGCAATTCAGGCGACCACCTCGTTCATCGGTCTGCTGTCGCAAGGCGATGTGGTCGACGACGACCTCGTCAAATCACTGGGCGAAAAGCTGCGCACTGCGACGACGGCCGACATCGTCTACACCGACGAGGCCCGTCGCATGCCCGACGACCGCGTCGGCCTGCCGTTCTACAAACCCGATTGGTCGCCAGAGCACCAGCAGTCTGTAAACATGCTCGGTCGCTTCGTTGCCATTCGCAAGTCGCTCTTGTTGACAGCGGCGGAGCCCTCGGGCATTCAACCGGAAGCGACCGAGTACGCGTTGAATCTCGCACTTGCCTCGAAGGCGCGTCACATCATGCACATTGACGAGCCGCTCTACATTCGCACTTCGGCGTCTCTGTCGACGCCTGTCGGCGGTTTCTTTTCGGCAGACGGCTTGAGCGAAGCTCGTGATGCCCTCGAGGCGCACGTGCGCACCGAGGCCGAACACGCCAGCGTGGTCGCGCGCCCGGACTCGGGCAGCCTACATGTTCGGTGGCCGACGCCGGCGGGCGCACCCATCACCCTGCTCATCCTGACCGGCATGCAGCGGCGCGAACTGCCGGGGCAAGGCGAGGTCGTGCTGGCGACCCACTTCGTTCGATCGATCATCGAGAAATCGAGTGCATCGAACTACAAGATCATCGTGGTCGACGACGGAACCGTCGATCCTGATCTGCAGGCGCTCCTAGACCAGCACGGCCACAGCACCCACACCTGCCCAAAGAGCGAGCCATTTTCTTTTGCCCGAAAAGCCAACTTTGCGACATCGCTGGTCGACTCCGGCATCGTGCTGCTCTTGAACGACGACCTCGAAGTCGTATCGCCCGACTGGATTCAGGAGCTTGCCGGCCAGGCTGCACGCCTCGGTGTCGGCGCGGTCGGCTGCCGCCTTTTGTTCGGCGACGGCACGTTGCAGCATGCTGGCATCGGACTCGGCTTCAACGGCTCTGCCGGCCACATGTTTCATCACTCGCCCGCCGATGGCAGCGAGTACGCCGGGTTTGCATCGATCGACCGCAACTACACCGCAGTCACCGGCGCAGTCATGGGCTATCGCAAAGAAGTGTTCGACTCGGTGGGCGGCTTCGACGAGCAATTTCGCACCGATTACAACGACCTGGACTTTTGCCTGAAGTGCATCGCCAAGGGCTTGCGCGTCGTGTACATCGGCGCTGCAACGCTCTATCACTTTCATAACTCCAGCATCAAGCGAACGCACGACAGCAGCCCGGAGCGTCAGGCGTTTTTGGCGCGTTGGTCCCGCGTCGTCAAGCGCGACCCTTATTTCAGCAAGAACTTTCAGGCGCAGTCGGATGAACTGCCGCTGGTTTCAGCATGAGCACCAAGACGCCTGATCCAGACACTTTCGATGGCGATGCAGATCGCGACGCAGATGTCGATACATCGGCCATGGCCGCGTTGTCGCCCGACGCGTATGGCGCCATGCTGGAAGCGTTGCGTGACCATGCAAAGCGCGAAGCCGCCCGCCTGAATCTCGACTGGGCCGCGCTGATGGAGCAAGGCCCCGACCAACACAGTGCCGCCAGGCAGGCGTTGACGTTGCTGCAACTCGGTCTGTTCGACGCAGAGTGGTACCTCGCGACCTATTCGGATGTCAAAGCCGCCGGCTTCGAGCCGATCGTTCACTACGTCAACTTGGGCGATGCCGAAGGTCGACGCCCCAATGCGTACTTCGATCCGGGCTTTTATCGCTCCCAGCTTACCAGCACGGAACTGCGATCGGTGTGCGCGCTGTACCACTACGCACTCATCGGCGAGCCGCTCGGGCTGAAGGCATCGGGCGCTTTTTCGGGACGTCGCTACCTGGTGTCGAATGCCGCGCTACAAGCGTGGCTGGACAAGCCGCTGACGCACTTTCTGCACCTGGGCAAACAGGGCGGCCTCATGGCCAACCTTCGCTCGCGTTTGTCGAGCACAGACCAAGTCCGGTTCGAAAAGACAGTGTCCCCCCCCTCACCCGGCAAAGTGGATCCTGCTGCGGGCATCAACGTGATAGGGCCGCTCGACCGCGTGTCGGGCCTGGGTGTCAGCGCACGCGGATACCTTGACGGCCTGCGCCGTGCGGGGTTCACAAACCTCGGTTGTCGTGCGCAACAAAACGAGTTTGCGATTCAAAAAAGCATCGCTGGAGCACCTACCTTTCCACCGTATCTGCCCGACGCCAAAGTCAACCTGGTCCATATGAACAGCGATACGCTCCCGGTCACGATCAAGGCGCAGGGCGACGACTTCTTGCGCGGCAAGTACAACATCGCCATCTGGTATTGGGAGCTGCCGACGCTGCGTCCCGAGTGGCAAGCATCGATGAAGTACTTTCACGAGTTCTGGGCACCGACACCGTTCATTGCGCGCGCTCTGCGGCAGTCGACTGACAAGCCGGTGCGCCTGGTGCCTCCTTACCTTGCCTACCTTGCAGACCTGAAAGCCGATGTTCACGAGGATGAAGGCCCGTCGCACTTTGTCTATTGCTTCGATGCCAACAGCATCTTGGAACGCAAGAACCCAGGCGTGTTGCTCGATGCGTTCCTTCAGGCGTTTCCGCCCTCTGACACCAGCGCACGGCTGACCTTCAAGGTGACCTATCCAAATCGAAAGCTGGCCGATGTCGATCGGCTGTATGAAGCTTCTGCCAACGATCCGCGCATTCAGGTGATCGACCGGATGATGTCCGATGCTGATCTGCACGCGCTCATCGGCTCGGCCACGGCCTATGTGTCACCCCATCGCTCCGAGGGGCTCGGGCTCACTGTGATCGAAGCAATGGGCGCCGGCGTGCCAGTGATCTCCACGCCGTTCGGTGGCGTCGATACGTTCGTGACATCGGATGCAGCGTTTCCCATCGACTGCCGGCTTGTCGAACTCGATGGCGATTACATTCCCTACCCGAAGGGTTTCGTTTGGGCAGACCCTGATCGCAACTCGCTAGCGACCCAGCTTTCACTTGTGCATGCTGATCACGGCAAAACGAAGCTTCGTGCGGATACCGCGCGTCAACGCGTCTCTGAGTATTTTTGCTCTCCCGCGCTGGTCAGCAAATACGGTGTCGAGTTGAGCAGGATCGCAAACCTGTAATTGCAGTGCGCGGTTATCGCGCAAAGCGTTTATTTTTTTAGAAGAGGTTCTTATGGCAAAGAAATGTGCGGTGGTTACCGGCATCACGGGGCAGGACGGTGCGTACCTGTCGGAACTCCTGTTGAGCAAGGGCTACAAGGTGTACGGCACCTATCGCCGGACCAGTTCGGTTAACTTCTGGCGCATCGAAGAGCTTGGCATTCAGGACAATCCTGACTTGCATCTCGTCGAGTACGACCTGACCGACCTTGGCAGTACGTTGCAACTTATTAAGGATGCGGCGCCCGACGAGGTTTACAACCTGGCCGCCCAGAGCTTTGTCGGCGTCAGCTTCAATCAGCCTGATGCCACGGCTCAAATTACAGCAATGGGCGCGTTGCATTTGCTCGAAGCGATTCGCCTAACAAATCGCGGTATTCGTTTCTATCAGGCCTCGACCTCTGAAATGTTCGGTAAAGTGCAGGCGATTCCACAGGTCGAAGACACGCCCTTCTATCCGCGCAGCCCTTATGGCGTGGCCAAGCTCTTTGCGCACTGGATGACTATCAACTACCGAGAGAGCTACGACATCTTTGGTTGCAGTGGCATCTTGTTCAATCACGAGAGCCCCCTTCGTGGACGTGAGTTCGTGACACGCAAGATAACTGACTCGGTCGCCAAAATCAAGCTCGGAAAGATCGGTGTTCTTGAGCTCGGCAATATGGGTGCAAAGCGCGATTGGGGTTTCGCAAAGGAATACGTCGAAGGCATGTACCTCATGCTGCAGGCGAAAGAACCGGACAGCTATGTGCTTGCTACTAACCGCACCGAGACTGTCCGAGCGTTTGTCGACATGGCGTTTAAAGCAGCGGGGTACGAGTTGCGCTTCGAGGGTTCAGAGGAGAACGAAGTCGGGATCGATGCCAAGACCGGTAAGACACTCGTTCGTGTGAACCAGAAGTTCTACCGTCCAGCGGAGGTCGATCTGTTGATCGGAAATCCGGCGCGCGCCAAAGAAAGGCTGGGTTGGGAGCCGACTACTACACTGGAACAACTTTGCACGATGATGGTCGATGCTGACCTGCGACGAAACACCGAAGGTCATTCTTTCTAAGCTACGACCAGTAATTAGCTAAGCGCAATTCCGGTGCAGACGCCTTTATCTCGACCAAACACCAATCACTTGAGGAATTTTCGATATAGCAACCGCGCGACACGGAAACTAAATGGGAATCTGTCGCGTAACTCCTCTACCCGTCGCACCAGACCATCGGCCGGTGATGGCAAAAGCGATGGCGACGCTGGCATCGGCCCGGGCGGCGCTACCGCCACTCCCGGCTGAAACTGATAAACGCGCGACATCACCACGGTTCGGGCGTCACAACGCTGAGAGTGGTCGAAGTTACGCGCGGCGCTGTCGACAATCGATAGGACCTGCCGCGCTACGGCCTCCCAATTCGTCGGCGACGTGGGCGCAAATTCTTGCCAGACCGGTGAATCTCCCAGAATGGCCAACAATTCATCGGTCGATTCGAACAGGTGAATATTGACGGCGATAGGCCCCAGCAGTGCTTTGAGCTCCAGGTTTAGCGCCGAACGCCTCGCAACAACAGGGCGCTTGAAATGTAGCGCCTCCATCAACGGGAGGCCAAACCCTTCGTAATACGATGGATATACCACGAACCTGCACGACGAATAGAGTCGCGTGATTTGCTGCTGAGACAAATTTCCCGATTTGTGTATCTGCAGGCGGCCGGAGACTTCTAGTTCCGAGTCAGTCAACACATCAAAATTTAAGGCGCGTATTGTGCCACTTCCCATCAGCAGGCCCATAGTGTGTCGGATATCTTTATGCGGGAATTTATTACCCACCACGAGAACTCGGGCTTCTGCAGTGGGCGACCCGTTAAGCGCCGACGGTCCGTAGTCAGACACATCAAGAGATGGATGGACCACATGTAAAGCCGCGCCCCGTACCGGATATCGGGCGCAAAACGTGCGACGCGAGGCGTCGCTTATAAAGATAATATTGCGATAGACGTGTGTCAGGTCGTTCCAGATGACCTCTGTTAGAGGACTGCGCAAACTTGGAATATCCTGGGCGATCGTGTCAAAGAAAATGTTGACCGAGCAAAGACTTTTTTCCAGCGAACGCAGCAAAATTCCTGGCTCAAACGGCTGGGCCACTCGCAGCAGATTGAAATGGGGCTTCGCATCGTCCGGATCATGGCAAAAGCGCAGTCGACTTAAGGAATGCAATTCTAAGAGGTCGTAAACGTCCTCTCGTATCAAGACTGTAATGACCCGCGCATCGCGGTCATTGCAGGTATTGAGCGCAATCAGCAGATCACGAGCATAAATTGTTGTGCCATTGAGCACTGGAGGAAAGCCATAGCAATCAATTAATATATCATCGCCATGGTGTAAGCGATTGGCAATGCGGTCGACCTGCTGCGCAGGCGACTTCATAAAATCGTGCACTAATGGCAAATAATACGGGTGGCGCTCCAGCAGCATGGCGTGGTGCTTTTCCTTAAGCGCGGAGGCCCTGTCCGAAAAGCTGGAACTGGTTGCATGATTCACCAAGACGTGGTTGGCTAAAGCAGCACGAAAACCTACGGCACCCGCACGCATCACAAAATCGTTTTCTTCCTCATAGCCTGGCGAGAACAATTCATCAAAGCCGTCTAACCGGTCGACCACGGCGCGCGTAATATAGAGGAAATAACCCACGGCCGTCGGCGTGAAATGAAAACGAGGTAGCGTCTTCCGGCGCAGTTCAGGGTCACGAGCCAATACTCCGGTCAAACCAAAGAGCGGATCGCTGTCCGCGCGCGGAAACACAAAACCAATTTGCGTATCTAGGCAACTGATCGCAAATATTTCTTCCAAAATATCTAAAGTGAACTTAACGTCAGAATTAATGCATGCCAAGTTCGTGCCGTGATTTTTAGCAAAACGGTACGCTTGGTTAATTGCCCGGGTATAACCCATATTCTCAATATTTTCCACCAGTTGAACCTTAGGTTCGTGGACCAAGAAGCGCAGACGCGCCGTCAAGGCAAGATCGTCAGGCGAATCGTTAATCAAAATTACCCTGTATACGAGCGGCGACGCAATCAATGCAGGCAAGACCTCGATTATGTTGTCGACCAAATGGGCGTTGCGAAAATAAGATATCCCAATGGTAACCTGCGCGCCGACCAGCAAAGGGCCTTCCAAAGTGGCTAGTTCCGTACACTTTTGCAGCACAAAATGACAATCCTGTCGCTCCAAACCATACCGAGTTTCGACAATCTCAAAAGCGTCGTTCATGTAGTACTGCAGGTCGGAAAAAATTCGGCTCCAGCCATTGGGCGAATAAGTATGCTTGTGAATGGCAAAGCGAAATGCGTTGGCTTTAGAATTGCCGCGTAGCAGATTGCGAAAATCAGGTTTCGCGAATCCGCCTGCGGTGGAAGCATTCGGATCATCGTGGAAGACTTGATGGTCGCCCGACGGATTGCTCAATTCAGGATGGCGCAGCAGCGACGACAAGGCCGCACGGTCGTGCTCTGCGTCATAAATGCCAGGGCTGGTGAATTCATCCACATGGTGCGCGAGTGGATACTCTTGCATCCATTCCTTGTCGACCAAGTAGCGCATGTCGGGTACGGCGATGTAGGCGAGGCCGCCGGGCTTTAGCAAGTCCAGCAGATGTCGCAAGGCGCCAATAACGCCGTCGGAATGCTCCAGCACGTGCGACAAGACGGCGAAATCGAATTGGCCCTTTAGCTCAAGTGGCACCTCGTCGTCGATCGAGTACCGAATGCGAACGTCGGAAGCGCCAAAGATGCTGCCACCGCCCTCAATGTCGGCATAGACCACCGATGCGCCGCCGAAAACAGGCGTGGGCGCGCTGCCCGCGCCAATTTCAATTCCGTTGCCGCGCAGCCAGCGCATTGAAAGATATTCGGCTGTGCTATTCGCCAAGGCGAATACTCGTTGTTCAGCACGTCCGATTTCGATGAAATGCGCCTTCAGCTGCTCGTCGCTCAGATCGCTGGCAGCTAGGTCGGCATTTGATTTTCGATAGACTTCCGCATTAAAACGCTCTGCATCGCGCTGGTTCATTGGAAAGGACCCTGTATTTGGTATCGGTGAATAGAACTGAAAGGCGGCTCAGTCAGTGAGCCGGCGGCGTTCACTCGAACAAGTCGGCAGTGGCCAAGGAATCACCTTTGGCGTCCTTGGCAGACAGTTGTGGCGTAACGCTCGAGGGCCAGCCGATGTTCAATTCGCCGTCGCTCCAGGTTATAGAGCGCTCGTGCGCCGGCGCATAGTAGTCGGTGGTTTTGTAAAGAAAATCAGCCGTCTCGCTAAGTACCAGAAACCCGTGCGCGAAGCCGGACGGCACCCACAATTGCTTGCGGTTTTCTTCGGTCAGTTCTGCCCCCACCCATTGGCCGAACGTGGACGACGATTTGCGAATGTCGACAGCCACGTCGAACACCGCGCCGCGCGCCACGCGCACTAGCTTCCCTTGCGGCTGCTTTAGTTGGTAGTGCAAGCCACGCAGCACGCCCCTTGCCGACCGCGAATGATTGTCCTGAACAAACTCGACATGCCGACCGACAGCCTCGTCGAAAGCCTTCTGATTGAAGCTTTCGAAAAAGAAACCTCGAGCGTCGCCGAACACCTTTGGCTCGATCACAAGCACATCAGGAATCGCAGTGGGCGTAACCTTCACGAGCGCACCTCATCGGCCAGCAGGTGGCTCAGATATTTGCCGTAGCCGTTTTTCTGCAATGGGGCGGCTAGTCGCTCCAATTGCGCGCGATCAATAAAACCCCTGCGCCAAGCGATCTCTTCCGGGCAGGCTATCTTCAAGCCCTGCCGGTGCTCCAGCGTCTGAATGAACTGCGCTGCCTCGAGCAAGCTCTCATGCGTACCCGTGTCGAGCCATGCGTATCCACGCTGCATGATCTGAACGTTGAGCTGCCCGAGGTCTAGGTAGGTTTGGTTGACCGCAGTGATCTCAAGCTCGCCGCGCGCACTCGGCTTCACAGCCTTGGCAATGTCGACTACCTGGTTGTCGTAGAAGTAAAGGCCGGTCACTGCATAGCTGCTCTTCGGCTTGAGCGGCTTTTCTTCAATACTGCTGGCCTTGCCCTTGGCATCGAAAGCGACGACTCCGTAGCGCTCAGGGTCTTGCACGTGATACGCGAACACTGTCGCGCCAGCATCGCTCTCATCCGCGTCGCTCAACAGTTGTTCGAAGTCGTGCCCGTAAAAGATGTTGTCGCCAAGCACGAGCGCGCTTGGCGCATTGCCCAGAAACTTGTCGCCGATGATGAATGCTTGCGCAAGACCGTCGGGGCTCGGTTGCACCGCGTATTGCAGGTTCATACCCCATTGGCTGCCATCGCCAAGCAGTTGCTCGAAGCGTGGCGTGTCTTGTGGCGTGCTGATGATGAGCACATCGCGAATGCCGCCAAGCATCAAAGTGCTCAGCGGGTAATAAATCATCGGCTTGTCATATACGGGCAGCAATTGTTTGCTAACGGCGAGCGTGGCTGGGTGCAGGCGAGTGCCTGAGCCGCCAGCGAGGATGATGCCTTTGCGGTGGGTCATGGATTTATCTCTTCCCTGTGTGTCTTGGTCAAAGGGTCTCGCGCAGCATCCGCGCCACACCCGCTTGCCAATGCGGCAATGTCAGCCCGAAGGTCGACTGCAGCTTGCTCGTGTCGAGCCGTGAATTCTGCGGCCGCCTGGCGGGTGTTGGAAAGGCGCTGGTCGGTACGGCATCGACGGTCGATGGTGACGCCTTCAGCTCGACGCCGGCTTCTCCCGTTTGCTCGATGACGAACTTTGCGTAGCCGTGCCACGAGGTTTCGCCGCCTGCGACGAGGTGATACAGCCCGGTCTTGCTCTCGTCTTCCAAGGTCGTCCGAATCGCGTGCGCAGTGATGTCAGCGAGCAGTTCAGCTCCAGTCGGCGCGCCGAACTGGTCGTCGATGACCGTCAGGCGATCACGCTCCTTCGCCAGCCGCAGCATCGTCTTGGCAAAGTTGCCGCCGCGCGCGGCATACACCCAGCTCGTGCGAAAGATCAGGTGCCTTGGGCAGTTCGCCGCAACCAGTTGTTCGCCTTCGAGCTTGGTGCGGCCATAGACGCTGAGCGGCCCGGTCGCGTCGTCTTCGTGCCAAGGCTTGCTGCCGCTGCCGTCGAAAACGTAGTCGGTCGAGTAATGGACCATCAGCGCGCCGATCTGTTTCGCGGCTTCTGCCACCACACCGGGCGAGGTCGCGTTGAGCTTGCGCGCGAAGTCTGGCTCGCTCTCGGCCTTGTCGACGGCGGTGTGGGCGGCCGCATTGACGATGACGTCGGGGCGCACTTTCAAGACAGTCTCGGCCAGCTGCTCAGGGCGGCCGAAGTCGGCGTTGAGGTCGGTGCTGTCGAAATCGAGCGCGACCAGTTCGCCCAGCGGAGCCAAGCTGCGTTGCAGCTCCCAGCCGACTTGGCCGCGCTTGCCCAGCAGCAGCACTTTCATGCGGCTGCCTTCGTCGACGCCTTGGTGGGTGCAGAGTCGTACTGCTTCTCGACCCATTCGCGATACGCACCGCTCTGCACGTTGCGCACCCACTCCCCGTTCGCCAGGTACCACTCGACCGTCTTGCGGATGCCGGTGTCGAAGGTGTCGGCGGGCTTCCAGCCGAGTTCCTTTTCAATCTTGCGTGCGTCTATGGCGTAGCGGCGGTCGTGGCCGGGGCGATCGGTCACGTAGGTGATCTGTTCGCGGTAACTCTTGCTGCCCGCCTTGGGACGCAACTCGTCGAGCAGCGCGCAAACGGTGTTGACGATCTCGATGTTCGGCTTCTCGTTCCAGCCACCGACGTTGTAGGTTTCACCCAGTCGCCCGGCTTCGAGCACGCGGCGGATAGCGCTGCAATGGTCCTTGACGTAGAGCCAGTCGCGCACCTGCATGCCGTCTCCGTAAACCGGCAGCGGCTTACCTTCGAGCGCGTTGACGATCATCAGCGGGATGAGCTTTTCGGGGAAATGGAACGGCCCGTAGTTGTTCGAGCAATTGGTCGTCAGCACCGGCAAGCCGTAGGTGTGGTGCCATGCGCGCACCAGGTGGTCGCTGGCAGCCTTGCTGGCCGAATATGGGCTGTTGGGCTCGTACTTGTGGTCTTCGGTGAAGGCTGGGTCGGTCGCCGACAAAGAGCCGTAGACCTCGTCGGTCGAGACGTGCAGAAACCGGAAGGCGGCTTTTTGATCGGCCGGCAAAGCAGCCCAGTGGCCGCGAACGGATTCGAGCAGCCTGAAGGTCCCGAGCACGTTGGTCTGCACGAAGTCTTCGGGCCCGTGAATCGACCGGTCAACGTGCGACTCGGCCGCGAAGTTGACGATCGCACGCGGCTTGTGTTCCGCGAGCAGGCGGTCGAGCAAGGCGCTGTCGCCGATGTCTCCCTGCACGAAGACGTGCTTGGCGTTGCCCTTGAGCGACGCAAGCGTCTCAGGGTTACCGGCGTAAGTGAGCTTGTCGAGATTGACGACGGCTTCGTCGCTTTGCGCGAGCCAGTCGAGTACGAAGTTGGCGCCGATGAAGCCAGCGCCGCCCGTAACCAGGATCATGGGGTCTCCCGTTGTTGTCGATGAACGCCCCTCTGGCGACCGTATGAGATTATCCCATCGGCAAATGCGCCGAGAGGCGCCAATGAATGATCTGCGAGACAGGTCTGCCATCGCATGAGTTCAATCAACGGTTTTCAAACGATCTCATGGACGCTTGACAACCATGTGGCAATGCCCAGCCCGCTGCGGTCACCGCCGCCGCCGTTAAAAGTCCGCGACTGGGAGGCTGCGTCGGCAAAGCATGGCGTCGCAAGTGACACCGTAGTTGACCTCATGATCCCACCGCAAGGGAGCCCGCAGTTGCTGCCTACGCCTGAGCTTTATGAGAGCCCAAACCTAGTCAAGCATTTTGGTCATGCCGAGTTGGAATTGGCCCAAGGGCACAGTTAACACCTTGCACGGTCTCCGTCCTGAAACCACGCCTGATGCTTGCGCGTAAAACAAGCTGCACGACTGCGACAAGGCAACGCGTATTGCGCTGAAATGCCCTCGGCATTCACAATGTGTGTTGTTGCTTACTACGCACTGGCGCGGTGGCCATGTAGCTAAAACCTCAGCATGTGGGCAACCAAACTCTAATCGCATATGTTGCGGTCTGGCCTGCCGAGACAAGATGGCTTATCCGATTCGAAGTGTTGCTTATACGAATCCTTCAGGGCCTACAACACTCAGTCCAGGAAAAGACAACTCTTGCTAGTTTTATCGCTATGATTTTTATCAGCGTCCCATCGCATCCTTGATGGACTGCAAGAATCCGTCCGAGCCATAGCGTGCATTGTTCTCTGAAAGGCGGAAGCGATCCAGATCACTACCGGATGGCAAACGGCTTGGGATAATTGAAAGGAAATAAGGAGACAGGAAAACCGCGTTGTTGTTCCGGTGCATTTCATACATGGATCGGTACTGGCCCGGGGAGAGCTTGACGACAGGATGCATCTCGTTTACTGAATATCGATTCCATCCCAGTTCCTTTTTCATGCGCGTAAACGCTTCGCTGAAGGCTGCACCTCCGTAGAGAGTGGTGCCCGGGTTGAAAAGAGCATCCGGCATCTTAGATGCATCCGCAGCGAGCAAGTCACCATTCCAACTGCCCGTCAATGCTGGAGTGATCTGGTGCGAAAAGATCTTTTCTCTAGGAATACAGGAATTGCCTGCGATCACTGCGAATTGTTCGATGTAATTGCGCACAATCACGTTTCGATACTCTAACCAAAGCTGCGCCAACGGGTTATAGAACGCGGAAGCGTTCTGCACTGGGCCATCCAAATATCCCAACAAATCGGGGTCTGAACTTATGGGCTCAGCATTTGTGTCACGGTGAGCAACATCCATTGTCGGCGACTGGATTCGATCAACAAATGAAAGTTTGCGCCGCGCCAATAGTTTAGGCGCTGTACCATTTACTCCGAGCACTATTTCCAACGTATGCACACCGATTTCAAGTTTGCGAAAATCTAAATCAAAGCGAAAGCCGATGCTTGGATCCTTAATGGCGGAGACGGCATCTGTCACATCGGTTCGACTTAGCCCCATTTTAGCCATACCAAGATCCTTTCCATCCAAAATTACATTCACCGTCAAGTCCCGTCGCTTGGTGTCGTTGATCCAACCATAAACCGGAATCTTTCCTGCGGAGTAAATGTCGATGTGGTCGAAAAAGGAACTGAGTGATTCGGTGTGAATGTCTTTTGATGGCGGCATGACACCGTCGAAAGACGCAAAGCTGGCGCCCAGATCATTGTTGAATTTATCAATTTTTCCGTACTTCTGGGTTAGCCACTCCTGGAAGCCGCGAACTGCGATTGGCGAGTAGTCGGTCGTATCGTAAGCCTTCACTCCAAAGCTTGGCCCCTGCACGAAATTTGGGAACAAGTCATGAGCCTCGCCCAACACCGCTATCGCAGCAATTTTTTTGCGACTCGCCTCGGGTAATTCGCAAATCGCTTGCACCGCAGCGCTGAATACCTGCTTTCTCATAAGCGTGATCGGCGCGGTCTGGTCGGACAGCGTCCAAGCGACAACCGGATGATTAAAATAATCATCTGGCACCAAAGGCCCTTTGCGAGTCCACATGAGGTTTCGTTGGTCTCGCGCGAGCTCGTTGCTGAGTTCAACTCCTCCATCAGTGAAGTGGTTGGCTGACAGATAAACCACAACCGGACGATCGACTTCGGTGATAACCTTAAGATTCGCTTTGAGCGTTTCGGCGTCCAATTGCCACACACTGTTGACCTTCTTGAAGTAGCGCATTAGCGGCAGCGAAAGCGTGTAGCCCAGCATGTACTGGCCCGACGGGCTGCTCTTCGGACCGATCTTGTCGAGTGCTGTGGAGATGCGAGATGCTCCAGTCTCACCTTTTGCACCGCAGAACCTAGCAGCGGCCTCCTCGTTCCGAATAGACTCGTTATTTACCGCCGCCTCACAAAAATTGGCCCCGTCAATATGTGGAGCGATTAGAAGCGAGTGGGAAGAATCGTTGGTGCCGCTCTCTTTTGTGCACCCAGTTAGGACTAACAGCATGATGGCGCCAATTGCGAAAGGTTTCATGTTGGACTTGGCGTGAACGTTGGACAATCGTATCAGTCAGCCTGAGTGACAGATCTGAAACAGTCTTTTACACAATGGCTCCGCTTGGAACCGGCCGAGCAGCCCCATCCGTTTCGCAACTCCGGCAATTGCGTCAAGCAAACTACGGGCGGTTCGCGCCAACGAGGTTGCCGGTTAGGTAGGCACCAATGGAATGTTCACAGGCTCGAAGACCGACGACATAGGTGGGGACATCAGTCATGGCATGACTGCCTACCGCTTTGTTTCAGTTACATGCCCAAGGTCTGCCCACCGCCGCGCTAGTGGCCTCGATGCCTCTATGCACTGTGTTGCGAAGGGGCGGATTTCGGTGCGCCTCATCAGCAACACATTGTTGTTGTCACCAATCCGTCCCGCGCATCCGAGATGTAACAGATCAGCGCTGTGTCTTTTGGCTGGATGGCCTCCTCCCCGGCAAGCATTGGAAAAGAAAGATTGCGGCAACCGAAGTCTGGTGTTGAGCGCGGCCCAGGAAACCCCATAACAGCTTAATCGACTCAATGGTAGCCCGATGACCGGCGAAGCGGTCAGCACCGCGTCCATGACCTTCAAGCACGCGCCGCACTTGGCATGCAGCCCTATACGGGCGACATACAACCTCGCTAAAGTCCTCGCATTCATTCAATCAGTGGAGGTCATCTTGCCCACCAAAGACGACGACAAATCCGCCGACCGCGTCAAGGATTCCGCCCAGCAGATCTGGCTTGCCGGCCTCGGCGCCTTTGCCAAGATGCAGCAGGAGGGCAGCAAGGCCTTCGAGGCGCTGGTGAAAGACGGCGCAGGCATGCAGAAGAAGACGCAGCAGGCGGCCGAAGAAACCCTGGCACAAGCGCAGGCACGAATGGCCGGGCTGGCGAGCGACATCGGTACCAAGGCGGCGGGCGGCTGGGGCAAGCTGGAGAACATTTTTGAAGAGCGCGTGGCGCGCGCGCTTGAAAAGCTCGGCCTGCCGTCGGCTGCGGAGTGGACTGCCTTGCAGGCGCGAGTAGCGGCGCTCGAAGCGCAATTGGCGCAATCCGAGCCTAGCCAGCCGACCGACGCCGCGGCAACGCCTCGCCCCGCACGCAAACCAGCGGGTCCGCGCTAACCCCTTTTTCCCGGAGTTGCGCTAGAGTGACCTCAGAGACAAAAACCGAGGCACCGTCATGGCCAAGAAGGCGCCACGCCGAACAGCGCAACGCATCCTCGAAGCAGCACTGGAGCTGTTCAACCGCTTCGGGGAACCGAACGTGTCGACCACGCTCGTGGCGGGCGAACTCGGCATCAGCCCCGGCAATCTCTACTACCACTACCCCGCCAAAGACGAGCTGATCAACCGGCTCTACGAAACCTACGAAGCCGAGCTCGACGAGCTGCTGCACGCCGGTGAGGGCGTGCACGACGTCGAAGACGCCTGGTTCTTCATGCACAGCCTGTTCGAGCTGATCTGGCGCTACCGCTTTCTGTACCGCGATCTGAACGATCTGCTCAGCAAGAACCGGCACTTGGAGACGCAGTTTCAGCTGGTGCTCAAGAACAAGGTGCGCGCCATGCGGGCGTTGCTCGCCGGGCTGAGCCGCGCGGGGCACCTCGACATCGACATGCGCGAGGTCGATGCGCTGGCGCAAAGCATGGTGGTGGTGCTGACCTACTGGCTGAGCTACGAATACGTTCGCAACCCGCGCGAGGCGCTCGAGCCGCAGCATGTGCAAGGCGCCCTGCTGCGCGGCGCACAGCACACGCTGCAGTTGCTCGCGCCGTATCTGGAGCTTGAGCAGCGCAAGCATTTGATGACGCTGACGGCCGCCTATTCGCCGAGCGCGTCGCGCACGCAAGACACGCCCGGCAGCTCGCCAAAAATGGCTGCAGCCTGAAGTCACCGATGCCTCCTCACGATTTCAGACCGATCTCGCTCATGACGCCCGGCACCGCACCGGTGGTCGGAGTCTGGGCACGCGTGCCGTACCCCGACGTACCGGCCTTCGACGCAGCTACCCTCCAAGTTCAATGGCGACAACTGCACGCGGGCCAAGCCCTGCAACAGCCGCCGCCTGGGCCGTTGCTCGAGGGCTGGGCGCGATATCACCGCGGCGATTTCGAGCAGGCCGTCAGCATCGGGCTGTTGCACGGCGGCCAGGGCCTGGCGCTGGCCAACCAGGCGACCGCCGTCTATGCCAACTACCTGGAGCGGCGCGAGTCGGTTCGGTTGGCGCTGTTTCGGCAGGTCGCCGAGCGCGCCGGTGCGCAGGCAACCGCCGAGCCGGACAACTGCCAGGCGCTCTACTGGCAGGCGTACGCATTGGGTCGCTACGCCGAAGGCATCAGCGTGGCGCGTGCTTTGGCTCAGGGCTTGGGCGGCAAGGTGAAGCACTCGCTCGAACGCGTGATCGCGCTGCAGCCCCACCATGCCGACGCCCACATCTCGCTCGGCGCCTTTCATGCGGAGGTGATCGACAAGGTCGGCCCCTTGGTGGCCCGTATGACTTACGGCGCGCGCGCAGAAACCGCCATCGAGCTGTTCGAACGCGGCCTTGAACTGCATCCCGATTCCGCCAGCGGCCTGATGGAATACGCTCGTGGGCTGCTCGCCCTGCACGGCGACAGCCGCATGGCAGAAGCCACACGGCTCTATGAAAAGGCGGCGGCTCTGAAGCCGGTCGATGCCCGCGAACGGCTCGACGTGGAACTCGCGCGCGCGGGGCTGTCAGACTGACGTCTTTCAATTTCCAGACACACGACGAATGTCCGACACGAACGATATCCAGGCTCGCTTCGAAGCAGCCGAGGCCCAGTCCAAGCTGCTGCCGGAACGCCCCGACAACGTCACGCTCTTGAAGATCTACGGCCTGTACAAGCAAGCCACGCTGGGCGACAACGGCGAAAAGAAGCCCAGCTTCAGCGACTTCGTGGCGCGCGCCAAGTGGGACGCGTGGACGGCGCAAAAAGGCTTCAGCGCGGATGACGCGAAGCAGAAGTACATCGACTTGATCGAATCGCTGCGCTGACCGCGTGGGTCGTGTTGGCCTTCTTAAAGCCAGCCCTTCCCGTACCCGTCGTCCTCTTCTTCCGCCGGCTTCGTCCCCAACACCTCATCGATATTGCGGGCGATCTTTGCGCTGATCTGGTCGCTGAACGCGCTGAACAAGAAGCCCAGCTCTGCGGTGAGGGTGAGCGAATCGGCGGTGACTTCTAGCGTGCCGTCGATGCCGGGACGGGTGAACTGCGCGACGTCACGGGCCTTGCCTTCGGTGTAGTCGCACTCGATCTCGAACTGTTCTCCGGCCTGTTCGATCCATTTGCGGGCGGCGGCTCGTGCGCCTTTCATGCCCAGCGTGTGGGTGCGTTCGATGTGAATGTCAGGCACCGCGGCCTCCCGTATTTTTTATGGTTGTGGTGGTTGGCGACGTGGCTGCCCGTGTCGCGGGAGCGATCATCGCAGCAGATGCGGCGAGTGCCTTGTCAGCCGGGGCGCCCAGAGCTTCGAGCGCGGCATTGCGCTGCGGCTTTTCCATCGCCGCCAGCCGTTTGACGGCCGCATAGAAGCGCGGCCAGTCGCGGCCCTGCTGCTCGAACAGCGCCTCGAAGTTGGGCACGAGGTCGTCGTACGCCGCCTGCGCGCCGAACATCGCGTTGTTGGCGCGCGCGACCCAGCCGTCGTATGCGCCTTGGCGCGGACCGGGCCAGCTCGCCCTGAGCGTCGCATAGCGCGCGCGGAACTCGTCGAGCGCGGCCTGCTTCATCGCGGAGACTGCAGTCCAGTCGCGCGACTGGGCTTCCTTCGAATCGTAGATCGCGGTCAGGGCGCGGCGCGTTTGCAGGGTCAGTGCGCGGAATTGCTGGCGGCGGCCGTCGAATTGCGCAAAGTCGGCGCGTGCCTGTGCGGTGTCTTCGCGCCGCAGCCACATCGCGCCGCCGATGCGCTCGACCGCGGTGGCGTACGACTCGTTGAACAGCGTGTCGTCGGGCACGTAGAGCACCTGGTGTGCCAGCTCGTGAAAGACGATGCGCGCGAGTTCGCCGTCGGGGTAGCCGATGAAAGTCGAGAGCAGCGGGTCGCCGCCGGCCCAGTTCATGTAGCCCAGCGTCGAGTAGGCGGGCACGGGGTAGACGGCGACTTCGAGCCCTTGCGCGGATTGCGCTGCGGCTTCTGTCTTGGCGGCGGCCTCGTCGTAGTAGCCGCGGTAGCCGACGCATCCTGCGATGGGGAAGCACCATGTCTTCAGCTGGAGCGAGTACTCGGGGGCAGCGACGACGTTCCAGATGGCGGCAGCCCGATGCAAATCGGCGTAGGCGGTGTAACTGCGGTTGTCGGGCAGGCCGAGGTCGGTGACGGCGAAGCGACGGATGCGCTGGGTGAGTTCCAGCTTGGCCTTGAGGGCCGGGGCGGTGGCGGGGTCGGCGAGCCAGGCGGGCACAGAGCGGGCGGCGCGCATGAGGTCGATGTGGCCGTGGGCGGATTGCCAGTAGTAGCCCAGGTCGGCGCAGCCGGTGAGGAGGGACAGGGCGGCGGCCAGGGCTATGGATGGGAGCGTTCTCACAGGTACGGTGCCCTCACCCTAACCCTCTTCAGGGGGGAGAGGAGATAACGCGGCGCGTTCTACCTGCACCAGGCAGTCGTAGAACGTGGGCCCGCGGCCGATGTCGGTGAGGCGCTGGCTGGTGAGCTGGTTGACGTTGGTGCCGTCCATGCCCAACTTGCGCCACCAGATGCCCATGCCATGCACGACGCCCGGACGGGTGCGGCGCGAGACTTCGGCGCGGCAGCGGTGCTCGCCGCGGCTGTTGAAGACGCGGACCGTGGTGCCGTCTTCGATGCCGCGCGCAGCTGCATCGTCGGCGTGGATCTCCAATAGCGGCTCGACTTCGATCGCGCGCAGGCTTCTCACATTGACGAAGGTCGAGTTGAGGAAGTTGCGCGCCGGCGGCGAAATCATGGCGAGCGGGTATTCGGTAGAGCTGCCGGCTGGTTCGTAGTTGGGCACATGGTCGGGCAAGCCGTCCTGGCCTTGGGCCTGCAGGCGCGCGCTGAAGAACTCGCAGCGGCCGGACGGCGTCGGAAAGTTGCCTTCGGCAAAAGGCGCTTCGGGCAACTTCACGCTGGTGAAGCCTTGCGCGAGCAACTGCGCGTAGTCGATCGCGCCTTCGGCGAACGCGCTGCGGCAGATCGCCTCGTCGTCGTCCGAAAAGCACGGTTCGTCGAACTCCATGCGCCGCGCCAGCTCGCGAAACACCCAGGCGTTGCTGCGCGCCTCGCCACGCGGCGCCACTGCCGGGCGATTCAGCAGCACATCGGTATGGCCGTAGCTGGTGTGAATGTCCCAGTGCTCCAGCTGGGTGGTGGCGGGCAACAGGTAATCGGCATAGTCGGCGGTGTCGGTCTGAAACTGCTCGAGCACCACCGTGAAGAGATCTTCGCGCGCGAACCCCGCGACCACCTTGCCCGAGTCCGGCGCGACCGCGACCGGGTTGCTGTTGTAGACCACGATCGCTTCGACCGGGTGGGCCGCATCGAGCAACGCATCGCCGATGGCGCTCATGTTGATGGTGCGCGGACGTGGGCTCGGCATCAAATCTGGCCGGTGCAGCGCGACGCGATCGACCGGGTACTGGCCGGAGCTGCTCAGCAGCAAGCCACCGGCGCGATGACGCCAAGCCCCGACAAGGGCCGGCAGGCAGGCCACGGCACGCGCCGCATTGCCGCCGCCGCGCACCCGCTGCATGCCGTAGTTCAAACGGATGGCGGCCGGCTTGGTCGTGCCATACGCCTGCGCCAAGGCAACGATCTGCGCCTCCGGCACGCCGCACACCGCGGCCGCACGCGAGGGTGGCCATTGCAGCGCGCGCTCGCGCAGCGCGCCCCAGCCCAGCGTGTGCTGCGCGATGTAGTCGTGGTCGAGCCAGTCGTTGACGATGAGCTCATGCATGAGCGCCAATGCCAGCGCTGCATCTGTGCCGGGCAGCAACGCGATGTGCTCGTCGCACTTGTCGGCGGTTTCGGTCTTGCGCGGGTCGATGCACACCAGCCGCGCGCCGGCGCGCTTGGCGGCCTGCGCATGGCGCCAGAAATGCAGGTTGCTGCCGATCGAATTGCTGCCCCAGATCAGGATCAGCTTGGCCTCTGCGAAGAACTCGACCCGCATGCCGACCTTGCCGCCCAGCGTGTAGACCATGGCCTCACCGCCGGCGGTAGAGCAGATGGTGCGGTCGAGCAACGACGCGCCGAGCTTGTGGAAGAAGCGCCGGTCCATCGACTCGCCCTGCACCAGCCCCATGGTCCCGGCGTAGCTGTACGGCAGGATCGCTTCAGGGTTCACGCTGGCGATGGATTTCAGCCGCGCTGCGATGTCGTCGAGCGCCACCTCCCACGTCACCGGCTCGAACTGGCCCGTGCCTTTGGGCCCGACGCGCTTGAGCGGTTGCACCAGCCGTTCGGCGTGGTCGTTACGCTCTATGTAGCGCGAGACCTTGGTGCAGAGCACGCCGCCCGTGTGAAAGTGATCGGCATTGCCTTGCAGCTTGATCGCCTTGCCGTCTTGCACGGTGGTGACCAGCGCGCAGGTGTCGGGACAGTCGTGCGGGCAGGCGCCCAGCACGGTGGAAGTTCTGGAATTTCCAGGAAACACAGGGGATGCGAGGGCCATCGCCCGAGTCTAAAACGCAAGCGCCGAAAAGATTGCGCACGCCGCAAAAGCTCAAGGCGACAGCATGCGGGTCAATGAATAGATCGCCAGCCCGACCAGCCCACCCACCAGCGTGCCGTTGACCCGGATGAACTGCAGGTCGCGTCCGATGTTGCGCTCCAGCTCGGCCGTCATCTCGTCGGCATTCCACTCCTGGACGCGCTCGACGATGTAGCGCCGGATGTCTTCGCGGTAGCGGTCGATGGCGGCGGGAGCGGCGGCCTCGATCTGCTCGTTGATCCAGCGGCGTATCGGCTCGTCGCGCTGCAGCCGTGCGCCGAGCGATCCCGCCATCGTGACGACACGCTGTCGGATGCTCGAATCGTCGCGCGCCAGGTCGGCATGCAGCCAGGCCAGCAACTCGTCCCACAGGCCGTGCGTGTATTCGGCCAACGCCGGGTGCGCCTGCAGCTCGGCACGGATCTGCTCGCCGCGCGCCTGAAATTCCGGGTCGTGCTTGAGCTTGACCACGAAGTCGTCGACGAACGCATCGAAGCGCTGCCGCAACGGGTGCGCCGGCTCGGCGGCCAGTTCGCCGATGGTGCGCGCCACGGCCGCGACGATCTTTCGCGTGGCGGCGCGGGCGGCCACCTGATCGAGCCCGACGTAGCGCAGCGTCTTGATCTCCCGTGCGATGGCTTCGGTGATGCGGCCCTGTAGCTCATCGCCTTCGATCAGCCCCGCGACTTGGTTCAGCACGTCGTCGAGCAGCGCCTGATGGCGGCCACCTGCGGTGAGTGCGTCCAGCGCCTGGCCGAGCAAGCGCGACAGGTCGATCTGCGCCAGCCCGGCGGTCACCGTACGACCGAGAAAGTCGCGCACCCGTGCGTCGTCCAGCGCGCCGAGGGCGTAGCGCGCCACCGTGACCGCGTGGTCGCCCAGCGCGCGGGCGTGCGCGGGGGAAGCCAGCCAGTCGGCAAGCCGCGCGGCGGCGTCGAACTCTTTCAACTTCGACAGCACCTGCGAGGTGCTCAGGAAGTTGTTGCAGATAAAGCCGGCGAGGTTGGCGCCGATGCGGTCTTTGTTGGCCGGGATGATGGCCGTGTGCGGAATCGGCAGGCCGAGCGGATGCCGAAACAGCGCGACCACCGCGAACCAGTCTGCAATGGCGCCGACCATCGCGGCCTCCGCAAAGGCGGCCACGTAGCCGAGCCACGGATGGCGCGGCTCGAAGGCTTTGGCCAGCGCGTACAGCAGCGCTGCGGCGCAGAGCAGGCCGAGCGCGATGCGTTTCAAGACGACGACTGCGGCAAATGCAGAGGCAAAAACGCCGGCAGTTTCAACGCCAGCAAGTTCAACGGATGTCGCGCGTGATCGACAGCCCCTGCAGGAACTGCTCGCAGCGCGCGAGTTGCGCCAAGGTGACGAACTCGTCCGGCTGGTGCGCCTGCATGATGCTGCCGGGGCCGCACACCACCGTCGGAATGCCGGCGCTCTTGAAGATGCCCGCTTCGGTGCCAAAAGCCACCAGCGTGGTGCGCTGCTCTTTCGACAGACGCTGGGCCAGCTTGGTGATCGGCTCGTTGGCGGTGCTCAAAAAGCTCGGCACCTCGCAGATCGTCTCGAAGGTGAAGCCGGCGTCGGGCGCAACGCGTTTCATGGCTTCTTCGGCGCGCGCGGCGTAGGCGACGACTTCTCTCTGCATGGCCGCCGCATCGGCAGTGGGCAGGTTCCTGAATTCGTAGCGGAACTCGGCGTCGCGCGGCACCACGTTATCGGCGATGCCACCATGAAACTGGCCGACGCTGGCGGTGCTGAACGGCACATCGAAGCCTTCGTAGCGGCGCTCGCTGTTCTCGAAGCCATCGGCCATGTCGCGCACCTTGTTGACCACGCGCGCCGCCATCTCGATGGCATTGACCGACTGCGGCGTGAGCGACGAATGGGCCTCCTTGCCTCGCACGCAACACTTGTAGCGGTACACGCCCTTGTGGGCGATGGCCGGCACCATGTTGGTGGGCTCGCCGATGATGCAGGCCACCGGCTTCACCAGCTGCTCCTTCATGTCGGCGATGAGTTCCCTGACGCCGAAGCAGCCGACTTCTTCGTCGTAGCTGAAAGCGAAATGCACCGCGTAGGGCGAGTCGCTCTCGATGAAGTGCTCGGCATTGGCCAGCGCGATCGCAATGAAGCTCTTCATGTCGGCAGAACCGCGGCCGTAGAGGCGGGGCTCGGCGCGCTCGACTTCGCCGTCGGCGCGCAGGCCTTCTTGCGGCCAGTCCTGCACCATGGCGGAGAGCGGATCGACCGTCCAGTCCTGGCCGTCCCACGGCACGGTGTCGGTGTGGCCTGAAACGATGATGCCGTTGGGCTTGCCTGCGCCCAGCGTGGCGAAGAGGTTGGCCTTTTTCTTGTCGGCGCTGTAGGTGAGGCGGCTGCGCACGCCCAGGCCGGCAAGGTGGTCGCGGGCAAAGTCGATCAACTCGAGATTGCTGTTCGCGCTGACCGTGTTCATGCGCACGAGGGTCTGGGCAAATTCGAGGCTGCGGGCAGAAAGTGTTTGCGACATGAATTTGATTGTCCGGGAAGTCGGATGCGCCGCGCATTCGACTGAAGCGTCATAGTGCCGGTGTAGGCTGCAGTTTTACTCTCACGGAGTCAGTTTGATGATGAAACCATTTGCAACGGCACTCACTGCCGCCGCAACGCTCGCACTCGTTGCATGCGCCATGCCCGCTGCCGATTCGGCCAAGGGCCTGATCACCCTCGACGGCAAGCAGCCGCTGGTTGTCGCGCACCGTGGTGCTTCAGGTTATCTCCCGGAAGAGACGATGGAAGCCTATTCGCGCGCCGTCGAGCTGGGTGCCGACGTCATCGAAATGGACCTTCTCATCACCAAGGACGGCGTGCTGGTCGCGCGGCACGACCCCAACCTGGCAATCAGCACCAATGTCGCGAGCCATCCCGAATTTGCCGCGCGCAAGAAGACGATGAAAGTCGACGGCGAAACGCAGACCGGCTGGTTCATTCAAGACTTCACCCTGGCAGAAGTCAAGACGCTGGGTGGTATCTCGACCGACGCAGAGCGGCCGCAGCAGTTCAACGGCAAGTTCAAGGTCGTGACCTTCCAGGAGATCCTCGACTTCCAAAAGCTGAAGACGCGCGAAACCGGCCGCGCCATCGCGATCTACCCGGAAACGAAGAACCCGACCTGGTTCCGCGACATGGGTTTGCCGCTGGAAGACAAGCTCATCGCGATGATCAACGCCGCGGGCCTGAACAGCAAAACTGCGCCCATCTACGTGCAGTCGTTCGAGCCCGGCAGCCTGAAATACATGAAGAGCAAGGGCTTGAACACCAAGCTGATCCAGCTCATCGACGGCGACGGCATCGACATGAAGACCGGCGCCATGACCTATGCGATTCCGGTCGACCGGCCTTACGAATGGGCCAAGGCCGGCGACGCGCGCACCTTCAGCGCGATGGTGACGCCGGCCGGCCTGGCTGAAATCAAGACCTACGCCGACGGCATCGGCCCGTGGAAGCGCTACATCATCAGCATCAAGGGCACGATGGGCGCCGACGGCAAGCCGGTCGACGTCAACAAAGACGGCAAGATCAACGATGCCGATGCCACCTCGCTCGCCCCGACGACGCTCGTTGCCGACGCGCACAAGGCCGGCCTCTTCGTGCACCCCTTCACCTTCCGCAACGAAAACCGTCGTTTGCCGATCGATTACGCGGGCGACCCGAAGAACGAGTACCTGGCGTACTACCGTTTGGGCGTGGATGGCGTGTTCACCGACTTCACCGACACCGCGATCGCTGCCCGCACAACGTACATGAGAGAAATCGGGCGCTGAGCAGCATTTCGGGGGGCAAGGAAGCCGCGCCGTGCCACCCGGCACGGTACTGGCTAGACTGGTGTTTTGACCGCCACGCCAGTCCCCCCATGAAACTCATCGACTCCCTCGTTACCCAGGCCGCCGGCATCGCCTCGATCCGGCGCGACATTCACGCGCACCCTGAACTCTGCTTCAAGGAAGTGCGCACCGCCGATGTGGTGGCAGCCAAGCTGACCGAATGGGGCATCCCGATCCATCGCGGGCTGGCGACCACCGGCGTGATCGGCATCGTCAAGAACGGCACCAGCGACCGCGCGATCGGCCTGCGCGCCGACATGGACGCCCTGCCGGTCACCGAGCTCAACACATTCGCCCACGCCAGCAAGAACCAGGGAAAGATGCATGCCTGCGGCCACGACGGCCACACGGCGATGCTCCTTGCTGCGGCCCAGCACTTGGCCAAGAACCGGAACTTCGACGGTACCGTCTACCTGATATTCCAGCCGGCAGAAGAAGGCGGAGGCGGCGCCCGCGAGATGGTCAAGGAAGGCCTGTTCGAAAAGTTTCCGATGGATGCGGTCTACGGCATGCACAACTGGCCGGGCATGAAGGTCGGCCAGTTCGCGGTGAGCCCCGGCCCTGCGATGGCGTCGAGCAACGAATTCAAGATCACGATCCACGGCAAGGGCGGCCATGCGGCGCTGCCGCACACCGGCGTCGACCCGCTGCCGGTGGCTTGCGAGATGGTGCTCGCGTTTCAGACCATCCTCACGCGCAACAAGAAGCCGACAGACACCGGCCTGATTTCGGTCACGATGATTCATGGCGGCGAAGCCAGCAACGTGATCCCAGACACCTGCCAGCTTCAAGGCACAGTGCGCACCTTTACCCATGAAGTGCTCGATTTGATCGAGTCGCGCATGAAGAAGATCGCGGAGCACATCGGCGCCGCGCACGACTGCGAAGTCGACTTCTACTTTCACCGCAACTATCCGCCGACCATCAATTCGACGGATGAAGCCAACTTCGCGCGCGGCGTGATGGCGAGCATCGTCGGCGAAGACAACGTGCTGGTGCAGGAAGCTGCGATGACAGCCGAAGACTTCTCCTTCATGCTGCTGGCCAAGCCCGGCGCCTATGCCTTCATCGGCAACGGCGACGGCGCGCACCGCGACATGCACCACGGCGGCGGTCCGTGCACGCTGCACAACGCCAGCTACGACTTCAACGACGATTTGATACCGCTCGGCGCGGCCTGCTGGGTCGAGCTGGCGGAGCAATTTCTCAAAGCGCGGAGCATCGCGTGATCGGGGTTGTCGAAGCCTTTTCCCCAACCTATTCGATCGCGCGTGCCAAGTTTCTGAAGGCGTGCGCCGCGGCGGGCCTTAAGGTCGACTCGCATGTGCATCCGCTCAAAGGCGGTGGAGGCGAAGAGATCGCGATGGACGTCGCGCTCGACGGAGCAGCCGATGCAAAGCAGCTGCTCATGGTCACCAGCGCATGCCACGGCGTCGAAGGCCATTGCGGCAGCGGCGTGCAGGTGTTCTCGCTGTACGACGACGAGTGGCGCGACAAGGCGCGCGCCGCCGGCGTCGCCGTGCTTTATGTTCATGCGCTGAACCCGCACGGCTTTTCGCACGGACGGCGCGTCACCAACGAGAACGTCGACCTGAACCGCAACTTCTCCGACTACACGAAGCCGTTGCCGGTGAATGCGGCCTACGCCGAACTGCACGCGCTGCTGCTGCCAGCCGCCTGGCCACCGACACCGGACAACCAGGAAGCCATCAACGCGTGGATCGCGACGCACGGCGTGGCGGCCTACCAGGCTGCCGTTACCGGAGGGCAGTACCAGTTCGAAGACGGCTTGTTCTTCGGCGGCAAGGCGCCGACCTGGAGCAACCAGACCTTCCGCACGGTGCTGCGCACGCATGCGCAATCGGCGCGTGGACTGGCATGGATCGACCTGCACACCGGCCTCGGACCCAACGGCCTCGGCGAACGCATCTTCGCGGCCCGCGACGACAAGGCCGCGTACGCGCGCGCCAACGCCTGGTGGGGCACGCCGGCGATGCCGGTGACCTCGATCTACGACGGCTCGTCGACCTCGGCCTTTTTGACCGGACTGATGTGCGGCGCGATATACGACGAATGCCCCGCGGCCGACTACACCGGCATCGCCCTCGAATACGGCACGCAGCCCATCATGGAGGTGACCGGCGCGCTGCGGGCCGACCACTGGCTGTACCAGCATCCCGAGGCGCCGGCTGAGCTGGCGTCATCGATCCGCGCGCGCATGCTCGAAGCGTTCTATACCGACACGGATGCGTGGAAGGGCCAGATCATCAGTCAGGCGCGGCAGGCGATGTTCCAGGCGGTGGACGGCCTCACGGCCGCCGATTCCGCTCGCTGATTCAACTAAGGCCGCGGCAGGCCGCGCTCAGGCCGCGCGTGCTTCGGCGACGACCAGCAGCCCGTCCATGATCAGGCTCTCGACCAGCTCGAAGTTCACGTTCATGGAAGGCGCCATCTTCCAGCCCGCACCGCCGGTGATGTAGCAGGCCGGCTCGGCCCCGCAGTGCGTTCGCACGTGCTGCACCATGCGCTCGACCGCACCTGCGATGGCGTAGGTGCCACCACTGGTCAGCGCATCGCTGGTGTTGGTCGGAAACTCCCGCACCTCGCCGGTCGGCACATGCAGCCCGGCGGTGCCCGACTCCAGCGCGCGCAGCATGATTCCGTGGCCCGGCAAGATGAGGCCGCCGAGGAACTTGCCTTCAGCGTCGATCGCCTCGACCGTGACCGCGGTGCCGATCATCACGACCACCATGGGGCGCGAGCCTTTGTCGAGTTCGCGCTGTTGCGCCAGCATGCGATGGCGCGCGCCGATCATCGCCACCCAGCGGTCGGCGCCGAGCCGCGTCGGATGGTCGTAGCCATTGACGACGCCCGCCTCCGCCGCGCTCGACACCACCCAGCGCGGCGAGCAATCGAAGCGCTCGTGGACCTGTTCTTCGGCGCGACGCCGCACCGCATCGCCCGCCACCACGCAGCCGAGCATCGAGACGGGCGCGATCGGCAGATCGGACCACGGACCGTCGGCCAGCTTCTCGATGTGATCGAGAAACTCGGCCCCCGAAGCCAGCGCGACGGCACCGGGACGTGCCATGTCGTAGAGGGCCCACTTGAGCCGGGTATTGCCGATATCGATCGCGAGAAACGCCATGCGCGGGATTATCAGCCTCGGCGCCTCAGTTCTGCTTCCACGGCAAGCCATGAAAGCGCCAGCCCCCAGTGCGTCCGCGATGGCCTTCGGCATCGGGGTTGCCTTCGAAGCCTTCCAGGATGTTGTAGGCCTCGATGCCCAGTTGCATCGCGCGTTTGGCAGCCGGAATGGAGCGCACGCCGCTGCGGCACAGCAGCACGGCCTTCTTGCCTTGCGGCACCGCCGCACGCATAGCGCTGTCGAAGCCTTCATTCATCGCCATGCCCGGCCACTGCTTCCATGCCAGTGGCACGGCGCCGGGCACGTAGCCGACCCATTCGCGCTCGGCATCGCTGCGCACGTCGATCAGCACGGCCGCATCGGTGGCGACCCATTGCGCTGCCGTTTGCGGCGTGATGTCACCGGCGTAGCCTTCGGCGGGATCAATGGCCGAAGGCGCGGATTTGTCAGATGGTTGGGTCATCCGGAAATTCTGCCAGTGCGCGCCTAGTTAAAGTTATTCGCCTAAAAATCAGCCCCGGACCATCCGTGTGGATGGTGTTAGGATGCTTTTCATGAACCAGACCGCCACCGCCGTCGCGTTGCAGCCCGCCAAAGCCAAGCCGCTCGACTCCGAGAAGATCACCATCAACCTCGGCTATGTCGACCTCGGCCACATCGATCTGCTGGTCAGCGAAGGCTTCTATTCGAACCGCACCGACTTCATCCGCACTGCCATCCGCAACCAGCTCACCGCGCATAGTGAAGCGCTCAAGCAGGTGGTTGCCCGCAAGATGCTGGTGCTCGGGCTGCAGCAGTTCGACGCGGCCGCGCTCGAGGCAGTGCGCGCGGCCGGCCAGACTTTGCAGATCCGCGTACTGGGGCTCGCGGCCATCGGCCTCGACGTGACGCCGGAGCTCGCACTGGCCACCATCGATTCCATCACCGTGCTGGGAGCGCTGCATGCAAGCGCAGCGGTCAAGACCGCGCTCGCCGGCCGCATCCGCTAGACCCTGAACATCCGAACAGCCGAACAGCCGAAGACCCGACCCGAAAGACGTCATGAACAACCTCTTCCAAAAATTGATGACCGAAGCGACGAAGCTGACCCACAGCGGGCAGTTGCAGGCCGCGACGGATGCGATCCAGCGGGCGTTGCGTGGGGCCACGGAGGCGGCGCAAACCGCTGCTTCAAAAGCAACTTCGGCCTTCGAGTCCTCGACTCGCGCCAAACCCGAGCCCAATGCCACTGCGCGCACGACGACGCCCGACAACACCAGCGTCGTGCTCGATGGCTGTACGCGAATGGTGGACACGCCGGCTGGTGCCCCCGCCGAAGCCGACATGGCGTATGTCGCCCCGGACGTCGACACCGAAGCCCTCCCCGAGCAATGGACCGACGGCAGCTTTACCCACCAAGGCCGCACCCTCGACTACAAGCTGTACGTGCCACCGAGCGCCGCCGGTGTCGCCATCACGCCGCGACCGCTGGTGCTGATGCTGCACGGCTGCACGCAAGACCCGGCCGACTTCGCCGCGGGCACGCAGATGAACACGCTGGCCCGCGAGCTCGGCGTGGTCGTCCTGTACCCGGCGCAGACGCAGCATGCCAATGCGCAGCGTTGCTGGAACTGGTTCAAGCCGCAGCACCAGCAGCGCGACCGCGGCGAGCCCGCGTTGCTGGTCGCGCTGACCGAATCGGTCATGGCCGAGAACCACGTCGATCCGGCGCGGGTCTACGTCGCGGGGCTGTCGGCCGGCGGTGCCATGGCGGACATCCTCGGGCGCTGCTATCCCGATGTCTTCGCGGGCGTCGGCGTGCACTCCGGCCTGCCCAGCGGCGCGGCGACCGATGTGATGGCGGCGCTGTCGGTCATGCGCAGCGGCGCGGGCGCGACGCCCCACGCCGCCGCTTCCTCTACCTCTTCCACCAACACGGCCTCCATGCCGCCGCTCATCGTGTTCCACGGCGATGCCGACAGCACTGTCAACCCGCGCAACGGCGATGCCGTGGTCGACGCCGCAGTCGGCGCCAATCCGTCGACGCCGCGCATCGCCGAAGGCAGTTCGACGGCAGGCCAACGCTTTACGCGCACCGTCTACGCGGCCGCGCCGGGACGCAATACGGTCGAACACTGGCGCCTGCACGGCGGCGGCCACGCTTGGTCGGGCGGGAGCTCGCAAGGCAGCTTCACCCAGCCGAACGGGGCGGACGCCAGCGCAGAAATGCTGCGCTTTTTTCTTGCGCATCCACTGCGGTGCGAGCCGGTAGCCGTTCAATAGGCCTCGCCACCAGCGTATATCGACAGCCGGCTACAGTCGTCGTCAAGGAGGCTTCCATGCCCACATACGACTTCGATTTATTTGTCATCGGCGGCGGCAGCGGCGGCGTGCGCGCATCGCGCATGGCAGCGCAACGCGGTGCCCGTGTTGCGCTGGCCGAGGCGGCCGAACTCGGCGGCACCTGCGTCAACGTCGGCTGCATTCCCAAGAAGCTCTACAGCTACGCGGCCGGCTATGCGGAAGCCTTCGCGGAAGCGCCCGGCTTCGGCTGGACGCTGTCGGAGCCGCCTCGCTTCGATTGGGCGCACTTGAAGACGCAGCGCGCAAAGGAGATCACGCGGCTCAACGGCGTCTACGCCTCGTTGCTGAAGACTGCCAACGTCACGCTGTTGAACGGCTGGGCGCAACTGGTCGACGCCCACACCGTGGATGTCGACGGCACGCGCTACACCGCCAAGAATTTGCTGATCGCCACCGGCGGCACGCCCTGGGTGCCCGAACTGCCCGGCCGCGAGCACATCGTCACGTCCGACGCCATGTTCGATCTCGATCCTTTTCCCAAGCGCCTGCTGGTGGTCGGCGGCGGCTACATCGCATGCGAGTTCGCGTCGATCTTCAACGGTCTCGGAGCCAAGGTCACCCAGGTACATCGCCGGGCGCACCTGTTGAGCGGCTTCGATGACGACGTGCGCCAATTTCTCGCAAGTGAAATGGGCAAGGCAGGGGTCGACATCCGCCTCAGCAGCGAAATCGACTCCATTTCGCGTGGCCCGGGCGGGCTGAACGTGATGCTCGCGCGTGGGGCCACCATCGAGGTCGACACGGTGCTCTTCGCAACCGGTCGTGTGCCCAACACGCGGGCGCTCGGGCTGGAGGCGGCGGGTGTGACCGTCGACGAGCATGGCGCCATCGCGGTCGACGCGCACTACAAGACATCGGTGCCATCAATCTACGCCGTGGGCGATGTGTCGAGCAGCGTGCAGCTCACGCCGGTCGCACTGGCCGAGGCCATGGTCGTCGTCGATGCGCTGTTCGGCGATCGAGTGAGAAAGCTCGACTACGAGTTCATCCCGACGGCGGTGTTCACCCATCCGAACATCGGCACCTGCGGCTATTCGGAAACCGATGCGCGCGCGAAGTTCGGCAAGGTCACCGTGTTCTGCACCGAATTCCGCGCTCTGCGCCATACCTTGTCGGCGAGCACCGAACGCACCTTCATGAAGCTGGTGGTCGACAAGGCCAGCGACCGCGTGGTCGGGCTGCACCTGGTCGGTCCCGATGCCGGCGAGGTGGTGCAGGGCTTCGCCGTGGCCATGCGCGCCGGCGCGACCAAGGCGCTGTTCGACAGCACCATCGGCATCCATCCGACCGTTGCCGAAGAATTCGTGACGATGCGGGAGCCTGTGGCCGGCTGATTCGCAATGCTTTCGGGCGCTGCACAATGTCCGCATGCCCTACATGCCAGCCTTCATCGCACCCGCCCGCTTCACCAATGCCGCCGAAGCACTCGAACAGGTTCGCAGCATCTACAACGGCGGCTTGCAGCATCTGCGTGACGCCATGCAGCGCTTCGTCGATGGGGACAGCCTGCCGGGCCGGGTGCGGGCGTGCTACCCGTTCGTGCGGGTGCACACGCACACCGTCTCGCGCAACACGCCACCCGCCAACGCCAGCCTGAGCTACGGCTTCGTGGCCGGGCCGGGGCGTTACGAGACGACGTTGACGCGGCCCGACCTCTTCAACCGCTACTACCTCGAACAGTTTCGCCTGCTGCTTGAAAACCATCAGGTCGAACTCGAGATCGGCACCAGCACGCAGCCGATTCCCATCCACTTTTCGTTCACCGACAACGACCATGTCGAGGTGTCGATGAGCCTCGACCGCCGCGCGCTGATGCGCGACGTGTTCGACCTGCCCGACCTGCACGCGATGGACGACGGCATCGCCAACGGAACCTTCGAAGCCAAACCCGGCGAGGCCCAGCCGCTGGCGCTCTTCACCGGCGCCCGCGTGGACTACTCGCTGCACCGCTTGCGCCACTACACGGGCACGGTGCCGGAGTGGTTCCAGAACTTCGTGCTGTTCACCAACTACCAGTACTACATCGACGAGTTCGTGCGGCTGGGTCATGAAGCGATGACCGACGAGAAGAGCGAGTACGTCGCCTTCATCGAGCCGGGCAACGTGATTACGCGGCGGCGCGGTCTGGCTGCGGGCGCCGACACGACCTATCGCGAGTTGCTCGACGGCAGCCAGGGCACGGCGCCACCGCGCTTGCCGCAGATGCCGGCCTATCACCTGGTGCGTGAAGACCGAAGCGGTATCACGATGGTCAACATCGGCGTCGGTCCGGCCAATGCCAAGACCATCACCGACCACGTCGCGGTGCTGCGCCCGCATGCCTGGATGATGCTCGGCCACTGCGCCGGACTGCGCCCGAGCCAGCAACTCGGCGACTACGTGCTGGCCCACGCCTACGTGCGAGAAGACCACGTGCTGGACGAAGAGTTGCCGCTGTGGGTGCCGATTCCAGCGCTGGCCGAAATCCAGTTGGCGCTGGAGCGCGCAGTCGAACAGGTCACGAAAGTGAGCGGCCCCGATCTGAAGAAGTTCATGCGCACCGGCACCGTCGCCAGCACCGACAACCGCAACTGGGAACTGCTGCCCGGCAACCAGCCGCAGCGCCGCTTCAGCCAGAGCCGCGCCGTGGCGCTCGACATGGAAAGCGCGACCATCGCCGCCAACGGTTTCAGGTTTCGGGTGCCCTACGGCACGCTGCTGTGCGTGAGCGACAAGCCGCTGCACGGCGAGATCAAGCTGCCGGGCATGGCCAATCATTTCTATCGCGAGCGCGTCGAGCAGCACCTGCGCATCGGCATGGCGGCCATCGACATCCTGCGCAGCGAAGGGTCGAGCAAGTTGCACAGCCGCAAGCTGCGTAGCTTTGCCGAGGTGGCGTTTCAGTAAAGTTTCAACGACGTTTCAATAGGCTGCCCGCGCGGCCATGTGAGCACCGAGCAAACCGAGGCCGATCAGGAAACAGCGCCTGAAAAGGGCCGGCGACAGGCGTTCGCGCAGCCATTGCCCCGCCGCCATGCCGACCAGCGCAGGCAACAGCATGGCCACCGACAGGGCGAGTGTCATGGCGAAATAGCTGCCGCCATGACCCATGTCGAAGACCAATGCGACGGCCAGCGCCACGGTCGACGTGGTGAACGAGATGCCCATCGCCTGCACCAGCGCATCGCGCTGCAAGCCGAGCGCCTGCAGGTAGGCCACGGCCGGTACCACGAAGACACCCGTCACCGCAGTGACCAGCCCGGTGAGTACACCGATCAGCGGTCCGAGCCAGCGCTCGTGGCGCGGCGCGATCACGAAGCTCCGGCCCAGCAAGCCCCACGCCGCATAGACCATCAGGGCGACGCCCAATAGCATCGACGCCCACGCGCCCGCCGGTGCGCCGAACAGCAGCGCGCCGGCCCAGGTGCCCACGCAAACGCCGACCTGCATGCCAGCGATGCGGCGCCACATCGCTGGCACAGAGGACCACGGGCGGATCTGCCAGAGGTTGGTGACCAGCGAAGGCACGATCAACAAAGCCGCAGCCTCGACCGGTGCCATCCAGAGCGCCAGCAGCGCCATCGACACGGTGGGCAAGCCGAGGCCGATCACACCCTTGACGACACCGGCAGCGACGAAGACACCGGCGACCGCTGCCATGGCCGCCGCGGCCGGCACGCTCCACTCAGCGGCGAGCATGGGTCGACGGCGCTGCACGCGCCGCGAGTGGTTGTGTGCTCAGGCCGAACAGTTCCGGCATCTCGCGCTCGGCCTTCAACGTCACGGTGAGCGCACGGCCATCGAGAGCCTGCCGCACCCAGCCGCGCCGCAGCGCGAGTTGCAGGCACGCCGCGCCCAGAGCGCCACCGAGATGCGGCCGCCGCTCGCTCCAGTCGAGGCAGGGGCACGCGAAGCGTCGTCGCGATCGTCGTGCGGCATCGACGTCGAGGCCCAGGCTTTCAAGCGCGACGGCGCCATCGGTCGTGAGTTCGTACGAGCCGCTTTGCAGTCCGCTCAACCAGCCCTGCGCGTGGAGGCGATCGTGCAGTGCGACGCCGGCTGTGCCTGCCATGTGGTCGTAGCAAGTGCGGGCGCTGCGCAAACGCGTCGGCGTGTTGGGCTCGAGGGCCGGGAGCGCTGCAGGTGCCGCCGCACCTGATCGCGGTGCGCCGGCCACCACGAGCAGGCTTTCAAGCGCGGCAGCGACATCGCCGCCGGCCAACCGGAAGTAGCGGTGACGGCCTTGCGCGATCGATTCGATGAGCCGCTCTTCTTTCAGCCGCGCCAAGTGGGCGCTGGTCGTCGACGCTGCAACCTCGGCGACGACGGCGAGTTCGGTCGCGGTGCGCGCGTGCCCGTCCATCAGGCAGCACAGCATCCGGGCACGCGCAGGCTCGGCGATGGCGCCGGCGAGCCGAGCCAGTTGCACGTCGGCATTCTGGGACGAATCAGGAGCGGCATCGGATTTCATCGGTCGATGCTACGGCGGCGCCACATCGGACACTTCGTTCGCCAGCGAAGTGTCGAAAGCGCCTCTGCCCGCAGTGCCCCGAGGTTGGCTATTGCACCCGTTGCTACTGCACCCGGCCCCAATGCAGCGGCAACGCCGCGGGGCGCCGAAGCATGCGATCGACACGGAGCCGAACGAGCCGCTCGGCGCCAGGAAGCGCATCCACCTCCGGGCCGGTCCAAACGATCTCCGCCGTGACGGCGAGCTGCAGCAGATCGCCGCTGTCGTAGTCGATGAATAGCAGGCCGGCGCGCGGGTTGAGGGCGAGGTTGCCCAGCGTGTTGAAGAAGCGGTTGCCGCTGTAATCGGGAACCGTGAGAACGCGATGGTCGTCGATGCGAACGAAGCCGGCCGGCCCGCCGCGATGCGACACATCGACGCCATGCGATGGGGTGTCGTCCGTGCCGCTCTGCGGGTGCGCGGTGGCGATAAAAAAGGTGTCGGCTTTGGCGATCAAGCGAAGCGCTGGCTCGTCCAGCGCTTCGAGTCGAACTGCTCCGGAAGACGCCGCCATCGCGCTCGACGCATTCGATGTGGCCGATGCCGCAGCGCCCATCGCAGGCTCGAAGTTGGCATGCCGCCGCACGATGTACTTGGGGCAATTGCCGAAGCTCTGTCCCACTGCGATGCCGAAGCCTTCTGCATCGACTTGATCGAGCCACCCGTTCATGCGATTGCGGCGACGCGTGTGAGGCTCGATGCCCAGAAATCCGATCGGCGCACCGACCTTCAGCGCCTGGGCCAATGGATCGTCCGCGGTCGGCAGCGCATCGACGCGCAAGTGCCGCGCATCGTCCGCGTGCGCAAAGCCGGGCGGCCCAGCCAACACGCTCGCCCACGGCTGGCCGCTCGTGTCGACGCTGCCGAAAACCAGGAAAGGCAATTGCGCGAAGAAGGCGCGATGCTGGTCCGGCATTGCATCGCGCATCACGAGCGGCCCGATCTCGGCCAGGCTTTCGCGCAAACCGACACGCGCCTGCAGCGCTTGCTCGCCCAGATGAAAAGCTTCGTCGGTTATTGCGTTCACGGCAGTCATCCCATTCATGGCATTCAGGCCAACGATGCCGCCGACGAAGCAGCAAGCCCGACCGGCGTGCGCAGCATCGGCACGAAACCCGGCAGCGCCTCGACACGTTCGAGCCACGCGCACAGTGGCGGGTACGGTTCAAGCGATACGTTGCCTTCTGGCGCACAGGCCACGTAAGCGTAGTTGGCGAGGTCGGCCAGCGTGGCCGTCGCGCCGGCAAGAAACACTTCCGTGCCCAGTTGCGCCTCCATGACCTGCAGCAGCGCATGCGAGCGTGCGACCGTCTCGGTCGGATCGGCCGGACGGTTGAACACCACCAGAACGCGCGCCGCCGCCGGACCGTTCGCCAGCGGTCCAGCCGCGACCGACAGCCAGCGCTGCACGTGCGCCGCACCGAGCGCATCGCGCGGCATCCAGCGCGCCGGGTCGGGCGCATAACGTTCGTTCAGGTAGACCAGGATGGCGTTCGAATCGGCCAGCACGACATCGCCATCCTCGATGACCGGCACCTGGCCGAAGGCGTTGAGCGCCAGAAACTCCGGCGTGCGGTGCGCGCGCTGCATGAAGTCGATCTCGCAGCAGTCGAATGGCAGCCCGAGGATCGACAGGAACAACCGCACGCGATGCACATGTCCTGAGATGACGTTGCTGTAGAGCTTGATGGGTTGCGCTGGCGGCGGATTGTTGCGGGTCGAGTTCGACATGGTCGGCTTTCAAGTGAATGCAATGACCCGATTCTTTTCTCCTGCAGCCCAAGCATGAATAGCGATTCGCACATTTGACTGCTGCACTTTTCGGTTTAATCGGTTTAATCTGCACCATGGACCGACTCAAAGCCATGCAGACTTTCGTGCAGATCGCCGATCAGGGCAGCCTCACCAAAGCAGCCGATGCCATGGGCAGTTCGTTGCCTGCGGTGGTGCGGTCGCTGGCCGCACTCGAAGCGCATCTGGGCGTACGGCTTTTTCATCGCACCACGCGGCGCAACTCGCTCACCGAAGAAGGCCAGCGTTATCTGGAGAGCGCACGCGATGTACTGGCCGCCGCCGACGCGGCCGACCTGGCACTGACCGCCGAGGCACGCGAGCCGGCAGGCCGGCTCACCGTGACCGCACCCGTGCTGTTCGGCCACATGTACGTCGCGCCGGCGATCACCCGCTTTCTAGCGCGCTACGACACCATGCACTGCAGCGTGCTGCTTCACGATCGTCAGGTCAACCTGCTGGAAGAAGGCGTCGACGTCGGCATCCGCATCAGCCCGCTCGCCGACTCGTCTCTGGTCGCGCAGCGGCTCGGCACGGTGCGGCACGTGGTGGTGGCGAGCCCCGACTATCTGGCGCGCCACGGGACGCCCGGGCACCCGCGCGAACTGGCACATGCCAACTGCGTGCGCGTGCATCCGAACAGCACCGCGCCGTGGGGGTTCGAGCATCAGGGCAAGCCGTTCTCCGTCGCGACGCGAGGCAACCTGGACTTCAATCACATCGCGCCAGCCATCGAGTCGTGCGCAGTCGGTATGGGCTTCGGCTTGTTCTTTTCTTACCAGGTGCTGCCGCACGTTGCGCAAGGCCGGCTCAAGATCGTGCTCGATGCCTTCGAGCCGCCACCCACGCCGGTCAACGTGATCTATCCGCATGCGCGCTTGTTGCCTGCACGCACGCGGGCCTTTGTCGACTGGATGAAGGCGGAGTTCACCGGCCTCGCGCTGTGACGGCGCGGGCCCACAATGGGTCGGTGACAGCCTCCACCCACTCTCTCTTCAAAGCCCGCAACCTCAGCAAGCGCTACGGCAGCAACACGGTCGTCGACGATCTCTCTTTCGACATCGCGCCCGGCGAATGCCTGGGCGTGATCGGGCCGAACGGCGCCGGCAAGACCACCACCATCCGCATGTGCCTCGGCCTCACGGTCCCCGACAGCGGAACCATCGAGGCGCTCGGGCTGTCGATGCCGCGCGACGCGCTGGCCATCAAGGCGCAGCTCGGCGTGGTCACCCAGTTCGACACGCTCGACCCTGATTTCAGCTGCGCCGAAAACCTGGTCGTTTACGGCCGCTACTTCGGCTTCAGCAAGCGCGAGATCTTGCCGCGTGTGCCCAAGCTGCTCGAGTTTGCGGCGCTCTCGCACAAGGCCGATGCCAAGCCAGGTGAACTCTCCGGCGGCATGCGCCGGCGGTTGTCGCTGGCGCGTGCGCTGGTCAACGATCCCAAGCTGCTGCTGCTCGACGAGCCCACGACCGGGCTCGACCCGCAAGCACGCCACCTGATGTGGGAGCGCTTGCAGGTGCTGCTGCAACAAGGCAAATCGATCTTGCTGACGACGCACTTCATGGACGAAGCCGAGCGCCTGTGTTCGCGCCTTTTGGTGCTCGACCATGGCCGCAAGATCGCCGAAGGCAAGCCGCGCGATCTCATCGCCGAACATCTGGAACCCGACGTCGTCGAGGTGTACGGCAACGGCGCCGTCGCACTGGCCGAGGTGCCCGAACTGAAGGCGATAGCCGCGCGCGTCGAGGTCAGTGGCGAGACGGTTTTTTTCTACACGCAGGATGCGCGTGCGTTGCTGGCGGCGCTGAGCGCCCGGCAAAGCGGGCTGCGCACCTTTCACCGGCCGGCCAACCTCGAAGACTTGTTCCTCAAGCTCACCGGCCGCCAGATTCGCGAGGACGGCTAGGCATGACCACGACCACTGCAAAGAGCACCATAGCGGCGAACTCCGCGGCCCCATCGATCTGGCGGCCGCCGGCACTCTCGATGCGCTGGTGGCCGGTGTTCCTGCGCAACCTGCTGGTGTGGCGCAAGCTGGCGATCCCGAGCCTCATCGGCAACATCGCCGAGCCGTTGATCTGGCTCGTCGCCTTCGGCTACGGCATGGGCGCGCTGGTCGGCCAGGTCGCGGTCGATGGCGTCAAGGTACCGTACATCCTGTTCCTGGCGAGCGGCTCGATCTGCATGAGCGCCATGAACGCGGCGAGCTTCGAGGCGCTCTACTCGGCCTTCTCGCGCATGCATGTGCAAAAGACGTGGGACGGCATCATGAACGCGCCCGTCGGGCTCGACGACATCGTGCTGGCCGAGATGCTGTGGGCCGCGTTCAAGTCGATCTTCACGGTCACCGCCATCCTCTTGGTGATGCTGGCGCTGGGCATCAGCCACAGCCCCAAGCTCATCGTCGCGTGGCTGGTGCTCATCGCCTCGGGCATCACGTTTTCGAGCATCGCGCTGGTCTTCAATGCGCTGGCGAAGGGCTACGACTTCTTCACCTATTACTTCACGCTCTTCATGACGCCGATGATGTTCCTGAGCGGCGTGTTTTTTCCGCTGGAGCAATTGCCTGGGGTGGTGCGCGTCATCGCGGCCTGGTTGCCGCTGGCCAACGCGGTAGCGTTGGTACGGCCGCTCTTCATGGACCAGTGGCCAGCCGACTGGGTACGCCACGCGGTGGTGCTGGCGGTGTATGCCGTGGCAGCGTTCTGGATCGCGCTGGGGCTGACGCGCAAACGGTTTCGAGGCTGAGCGCGCGACGTCGGCAGGACAGCCGAGAGCGGCCCATCGGCCAAGGACGGCCGGGTCGGTGTCAGATGTCGTCCGGCAGCCGGGGGATGTCGCCGAGAGCCTCGTCATTGCGCAGATCGCCCGCTGCCTTGAGCAGGCCGATCGACAAGCCATCGCGTTGACCGGCAAAGCCTTTGGCGATGCCTTCCAGCGCGGTGGACAACGGCACATCGCCATCGTCGCGCGCGTCGATGCTGATATTCAAGACGCGTGCCGCCATCTGCCGGTACGTGACCACGCCGGCCTTTTCAAGCACCGCCACCAGGTCGAGGTAAAGAGCGAGGTTGAGGTCGAAAACCAACTTGGCTGTCGGGTCGAAGTTGTCGTCGGTGTCTGCCACGGTGCGCTCCTTTTTTCTGCGTGTCTTCCGACACTCTAGCCAAAAAGAAAGTGCGTCCATTCGGCCGCGCGTAGGAGGAGCGCCCGAACCTCGATGCCGTCCCGCTGCGACCCCACGCACGAGGCGGTCGCCGGTCGTTGGTAAAGTTGTTGCCCTTGCTGCTGTCGCTCCGCTTGGCCTGGCGTCGCTTTGGCCAACTTCAGATTCAGCGCGGCCACTTTCATCCCACCCTCACTCCTCCTCAGGAAAAGGCACCTTCATGACAACCAGCTATACCGACACCCGACTGCTCATCAATGGCGAATGGACCGACGCCAAGAGTGGCAAGACCATCGACGTGATCAACCCGGCCACCGGCAAGCCGATCGGCAAGGTCGCGCACGCCGGCATCGCCGACCTCGACCAGGCGCTTGCGTCTGCCCAGCGCGGCTTCGATGCGTGGAAGAACACGTCGGCTCCCGAGCGCGCCAACGTCATGCGCAAGGCCGCCGGCCTGCTGCGCGAGCGCGCCGACGCCATCGCGCGCCTGCTCACGCAAGAGCAAGGCAAGCCGCTGATCGAAGCCCGCGGTGAGGTGATGGCTGGTGCCGAAATCATCGAATGGTTCGCCGACGAAGGTCGCCGCGTGTACGGCCGCATCGTGCCGTCGCGCAACCTGGCCGCGCAACAGCTCGTGCTCAAGGAGCCGGTCGGTCCGGTCGCCGCTTTCACGCCGTGGAACTTCCCGATCAACCAGATCGTGCGCAAGCTCGGCGCGGCTCTGGCCACCGGTTGCTCGTTCCTGGTGAAGGCGCCGGAAGAAACGCCGGCATCGCCTGCCGCGCTGCTGCAATGCTTCGTCGATGCCGGCATCCCGCCCGGCACCGTAGGCCTGGTGTTCGGCGACCCGGCTGAAATCTCCAGCTACCTGATCGCCAGCCCGATCATCCGCAAGGTCACCTTCACCGGCTCGACGCCCGTTGGCAAGCAACTGGCCGCGCTCGCCGGCTCGCACATGAAGCGCGTGACGATGGAACTCGGCGGCCACGCGCCGGTGATCGTTGCCGAAGACGCGGATGTCGCGCTCGCGGTAAAGGCGGCGGGTGCCGCCAAGTTCCGCAATGCCGGCCAGGTCTGCATTTCGCCGACCCGCTTTCTGGTGCACAACAGCCTGGTCGACGAGTTCTCGAAGGCACTGGTCAAGCACGCTGAAAGCCTGAAGCTCGGTGACGGCCTGACCGCCGGCACCACCCTCGGCCCACTCGCCAACGCACGCCGCATCACGGCCATGGCCAAGGTGATGGACGATGCGCGCGCCAAGGGCGCCACCATCGCCACCGGCGGTGAACGCATCAGCGGCGAAGGCAACTTCTATGCACCGACCGTCATCACCAACGTGTCGCTCGACGCCGACGTGTTCAACAACGAGCCTTTTGGCCCGGTCGCAGCGGTCCGCGGTTTCGACACGCTCGAAGAAGCCATCACCGAAGCCAACCGCCTGCCCTTCGGTTTGGCTGGCTATGCCTTCACCAAGTCGATCAAGACGGCGCACATCCTCGGCCAGCGGCTCGAACTCGGCATGCTGTGGATCAACCAGCCTGCCATGCCATCGGCCGAGATGCCTTTCGGTGGCGTCAAGGATTCGGGCTACGGCTCGGAAGGCGGCCCGGAGGCGCTGGAGTCGTACCTGGTGACGAAGTCGGTATCGATCCTCGGCGTTTGATACCGAACGAGACCGCGCAGTAGGTGCCGCCCCGCGGCATGCACTGCGGCAGACCGTGATGGTCTGCAAATCAGGAAAGGCATGGGCACTGCGCCCATGCCTTTTTTTTAGCCGCCTGCCTGGCGTGCCCGTCAGTCTTGCGGTGCGTCGACGACGGGAGCGCCCGCTGCCTGCGCTGCCGCGGCGCGCAGCTTGTCCTTCTTGCTCGGCCGCTTGCCCTTGATGCCGCCCGTGCTCGACGTTGGCGCAGCGATGGCCACTGCCTCCAAGACCGCGACCGCTGCTTCGGTCGGCTCGAAGCCCTCGATGCGCTCTCGCGGCAAGCTCAAGCCTTGCCGTTTTTCGATCAAGCTGAAATGCGCCGCGCTCTCCGCCGTGACGAAGCTGATCGCGACCCCGGTTTCCCCTGCGCGGCCGGTGCGCCCGATGCGGTGCGTGTAGTCGACCGGTGAGCGCGGCAGGTCGTAATTGATCACGACGGGCAAGTCGGCGATGTCGAGGCCGCGCGCAGCCAGATCGGTGGCGACCACCACGTCCCAGCGGCTGTCCTTGAACTGCGCCAGGATGTCGGTACGCGTGCCTTGGGCGATGTCGCCGTGAAACGGCACGGCGTAGATGTGGTTCTTGTAGAGCTTTTCGGCCACCGTTTGCGCGGCGTGCTGCGTCGCGACGAACACCAGCACGCGCTCCCACTTGCTCTCCTTGATAAGGTGTCGCAGCAACTGGGTGCGGCGGTTGGCGTCGACCTCGATCGCACGCTGCACGATGGCCGGCTCGGTGCCGGGCGCGCCTTGCACTTCGACGCGCACCGGGTCGCGAAGCAGGCTGTCGGCCAGGCCCTGGATCGCGGCGGGAAAAGTCGCCGAAAACAGCAGGTTCTGCCGCTCGGCAGGCAGCATCGCCAGGATGCGCCCGAGCTCTTCGGCAAAGCCGAGATCGAACAGACGGTCGGCTTCGTCGAGCACCAGCGTCTCGACCGACGCCAGCTTCAACGCGTTGTGCGCCACCAGGTCGAGCAGCCGCCCCGGCGTCGCGACCATGATGTCGGCGCCGCCGCGCAAGCCCATCATTTGCGGATTGATCGAGACGCCGCCAAAGGCGATGGCAATGCGCAGCGGCTCGGGCAGATGCTGCGCCAGGCTGCGCAGCGCCTCGCCGACCTGGGCCGCGAGCTCCCGCGTGGGCACAAGTACCAGCGCACGGACACGGCGCGGCGTGTGAGGCTGTCCGGCTGCCAGGCGTTGCAGCATCGGCAAGGAAAATGCGGCCGTCTTGCCCGAGCCGGTTTGGGCCGAACCGAGCACGTCGCGGCCCTGCAAAATCGGCGGGATCGCAGCCGACTGGATCGGGGTCGGCGTGGCGTAGCCCGACTCGGTCGCGGCGCGCAAGAGAGCGGGAATCAAGCCCAGTGAAGAAAATGGCATGAGGTCAGCGTGCTGATAAAAATATAAACGTCACAAATAAAATCGTCGAAATGATCAAGCGCACCGTCACGCCCGGAGCATCCTCCAGCCGGCTGGTCTATTCCACCGACGCTGGGCGCATCTGCCCCGATTGCCGTCAGCCGGTCGCTTCGTGCGTGTGCTGCGGCCAAGTCAGGGCGCCCGCGCCGCCCACCGACGGCATTGTGCGTCTATCGCACGAGACCAAGGGCCGCAAAGGCAAGGGCGTGACGCTGATCAAAGGCCTTGGGCTCGATGCCGATGCGATGGCATTGCTGGCAAAACAACTCAAGGCATCCTGCGGCTCCGGCGGTACGGTGAAGGACGGCGTCATCGAAATCCAGGGCGATCATCGCGATGTCGTGACCACGGCGCTGGTGAAGCAAGGCCGCAGCGTGAAACGCAGCGGCGGCTGAAGCACATGAAGCCCGAAGACCTGGAACGCCTCGTCACGCTGGAAATGCCATTTGGCAAACATAAGGGCAAACTGATCGCCGATTTGCCCGGCAACTACCTCACATGGTTCGCGCGCGAGGGTTTTCCCTCGGGAGAAATTGGCCGCCTGCTCGCGCTGATGCATGAAATCGACCATAACGGGCTTTCGGACCTGCTCAAACCGTTGCGAAATCGCTCGGCGCCACGCCGGATCGATCAATAAAACACGATTTCGTACCCAAACTGCAAATCAGGCGGATAATAGTCAGACGTGCCAGCAATTTATCTTTGTGAGCACGTGATCCGGTGATCGGTCAGTTTCGCGCCACAGCGCATTTGTTTGTTGTGATTCTGGGACTCCATCGCTTTGTTTTGTTGGTCTGAATTAGGAGTCCCTCCATGGGCAAGAAACTTTACGTAGGCAATCTGTCCTACAACATCCGTGACAACGACCTCGAGCAGGCCTTCGGCCAGTACGGTTCGGTCGCATCTGCCAAGGTCATGATGGAACGTGACACCGGCCGCTCGAAGGGCTTCGGCTTTGTCGAAATGGGTACTGACGCTGAAGCGTTGGCAGCCATCGAAGGCATGAATGGCCATTCGCTCGACGGTCGCGCCCTGACCGTGAACGAAGCCCGTCCGATGGAACCGCGCCCAGCTGGCGGCGGTTTCGGTGGTGGTGGCGGCCGTAGCGGCGGCGGCGGTGGATACGGCGGCGGCGGCGCCGGCGGCGGCGGTGGCGGCTACGGTGGTGGCGGCGGCGGCGGTGGTCGCAGCGGTGGCGGCGGCGGCTACGGTGGTGGCGGCGGCGGCGGAAGCCGCGGCGGTTACTAAGCTCTAGCAGCTCGGTTGCTCACGCAATAGATAAAAAGGCTCCCTCGGGAGCCTTTTTTGCGTCTGGCGCGATGTGGGCCAGCGCGCCGGGCCTGCCCGCGGTTAGCCCGCGCGGTTAACCCAATACGCGCCGAAGTTCGGCCGCACACAAAGCCACCGCCGTGTTCGCCTCGTCGAGCACGCGGCCCATCGTGATGAAGCCGTGAATCTGCCGCTCGAAGCAGACGCAGGTCGCTCGGTTGCCGGCCTCGGTCAGTGCGCGGGCGTAGTCCAGGCCTTCATCCCGCAATGGGTCGTAGCCAGCCGTGATTACCAGTGCCGGCGGCAATCCTGCCAGATCGGTGTGCAGCAATGGCGATGCGCGCCAATCGAGATCGTGCGCGGGGTCAGCGATGTAGTGGTCGTGAAAGTAAGCGAGCGTGTCGCGTGTCAGCACATAGCCGTCTCCGTTGGTCGTGTGCGAAGGATGCCCGCGGCGCATGTCGGTGGCTGGGTAGATCAGCAACTGGAACGCGATCGGCAGATCGCCGGCATCACGGGCCGCCAGCGCGACCACAGCGGCCAGATTGCCGCCGGCACTGTCGCCGCCCACTGCGAGACGGCCGGGATCGAGCCTCAACGCACCAGCCTGCTCGCGCACCCAGCGGGTGGCAGCCAATACATCGTCGACTGCAGCCGGAAAGCGATGCTCCGGCCCCATGCGGTAGTCGACAGCGACGACCGCACAACCGGCCGCGTTTGCCAGCTCGCGGCACAGCGTGTCGTGCGTGTCGAGGTCGCCAATGACCCAGCCCCCGCCGTGGTAATAAACCAGCACCGGCAACACCGTTGTGGCGTCAGAACCCAGCGGCCGATACAGACGAAGCGGGATGTCGCCCTGTGGCGTAGTAGCCGTCAGCTCGCGCACTGCCGCGACTTGCGGCGGTTCAGGCTGCGTAAAGGTGCGCCGCTCACGGTAGAAAGCGCGCGCCTCGGCGGGTGACAGCGTATGGGTCGGTGGCACGCCGCGCTCGGCCATCAGGTCCATCAGTGCGCGGGCTTGGGGGTGCAACATTCGAATGTCTCCGGTTGGTTTTTTGATCGCTATTTGAATCGCCTCTTTGAGGCCTCTGCATCAGGCCTTGCGCGGCTTCACCCGCGAAGCCGCATCTTTCGCCCGCGACCGCGCCGTGTCCACATCGGCCGCATGCACCAGCGCCACGCCCATGCGCCGCTTGACGAAGCTCTCGGGCTTGCCGAAGAGACGGATGTCCGACCCCGGCACTTGCAGCGCATCGGCAATGCCGTCGAACACGATGCCGGTGGCGTCGACACCGCCGTAGATCACCGCGCTGGCGCCCGCGCTTTTCAGCGTGGTGTCGACCGGCAATCCGAGGATGGCGCGTGCGTGCAGCTCGAACTCGTTTTGCCACTGCGTCGCCATCGTCACCATGCCGGTGTCGTGCGGTCGCGGGCTCACTTCGCTGAACCAGACCTCGTCGCCCTTGACGAACAGCTCGACGCCGAACAGGCCCTGACCGCCGAGGTCGGACGTCACGGCTTCGGCGATCTGCTGCGCCTTCAGCAAGGCCGCAGGCGCCATCGGGTGCGGCTGCCAGCTTTCGACGTAATCGCCGCTTACCTGCACATGGCCGATCGGTTCACAGAACTTCGTCTCGACGGCGCCTGCTGCGCCGCGGGCCCGCACCGTCAGCAGCGTGATCTCGTAGTCGAAGTCGATGAAGCCTTCGACGATCACTCGCCCGTGACTGACACGGCCGCCGGCCATGGCGTACTCCCACGCTTTTTGCACGTCGGCCGGCCCGTCGATCTTGCTCTGGCCCTTGCCGGAACTGCTCATGACCGGCTTGACGATGCAGGGGTAGCCGATGCCCTTTTCGCCCTTGTCTTTGTCTTTGTCGTGACCATCGATGGCAGCCTGCAACTCGGCGAGCGAATCGCAAAACTTGTACGGGCTGGTCGGCACACCGAGCGTTTCCGCAGCGAGGCGACGAATGCCTTCGCGGTCCATCGTGAGCCGAGCCGCGCGCGCGGTAGGAATGACGCGCACCACACCAGCGTCTTCGAGCTCCTGCAGCATGTGCGTGGCGATCGCCTCGATCTCGGGCACGACGAGGTCGGGCTTCTCGGCCTCGATCAGCGCCTTGAGCGCCGCGGGGTCGCTCATCGTGATGGTGCGCGCGTGGTGCGCGACTTGCTGGCCCGGTGCGTCGGCATAGCGATCGACCGCGATGGTCTCGACGCCGAGGCGCTGCAAGGCGATCAGCACCTCCTTGCCGAGCTCGCCGGAGCCGAGCAGCATGACGCGGGTTGCAAAAGGAGAAAGAGGCGTGCCGATGATGGTCATGCGACAACTTTAATTGACATCCTCCCCGCCCTGAAGGGCGAGGATTCCTACTGCGTCATGCATGCTCAGCCTGCTGAGCGGGCACGATCGCCTCGGTGAGTTCCTGCTTCACGGCGGCTGGTCTAGCCTTGCGCTTACGCACAAGGCCAGAGCCGTCCCCTCCACAGGCATCGGACATCGCTGTCCAGACCGCGTGTCCCGCGGCCAGAATGTTTTTTGCGGCATTGGTGTCCGCATGTTCTGCATGGCCGCAAACCACGCAGACGAAGGACGCTTGCGTCTTTCTGTTGAGCTTGTCCACGTGCCCGCAACAGCTACACGTCTGGGAGGTGTAGGCGGGGCTGACCTTCACCAGCGCACCGCCGTTGCTCTCCAGCTTGTACGCGAGCTGCCGGGCGAACTCAGACCAGCCCTGGTCGAGGATGGCTTTGTTGAGCCCTGCCTTCTGGCGCACTTTCGCGCCAGGGTGCTCGACCGCCCCCTTGGCGCTGGCGCTCATGTTCGCGACGCGCAGGTCTTCGATCGCGATCACCGCATGTTCTCTGGCCAAGCCCGTGGTGAGCTTGTGCAGCCAGTCGCTGCGCTGGTTGGCGATCTTCTTGTGAAGGGCGCGCAGCTTGATCACCGCCTTCTTGCGATTGCATGAGCCTTTCACTTTCCGGCTCACGCTGCGCTGGTACCGGCGCAGCCGGACGGCCTGGGCCTTCAACGCATTGAGCGGCTCGACCATGCGTCCACTGCTGTCCGCCGCAAAGGTGGCTATGCCGACATCAATGCCGAGCGATGGGGACAGGCCGCCGGCCGGCAGTACGCCAGCGTGGCGGGTCTGGATCGCAACGGTCCACTTGCCTGCGTCGCGGCGTACGGTCGCGTTCCTGATCTCACCGGCCACCGCCTGGCTTTGGCGAAGCCGCACCCAGCCTAATTTGGGAAGCTTGAGGCGCCCGTTAGCTTGGTCGAGCAGCGGGGCCACGGGAAAGCGAAGCCCCGGATCGTCCCCGTATTTTTTAAAGCGGGGGTAGCCCAGCTTCCTGCGGGCTTTAACGGGGGCGAAGTAGCGCTGGAACGCGGCGTCCAGTCTTTTAAGCACCTGCTGCTGCGCGTGCACAGGCGACTGGGCAAGCCACACGGTCTCAGGCGCTGTGCGCCACGCAGTGAGCCACAGGGCCATGGCGTTGTAATTTGCGTGCGGCTCCTTACGCACATCCCTTGCCTGATGCTCGGCCAGCGCGTGATTCCAGACCCAGCGGGCCTGCCCGCTGAACCGACGCAGCAGCGCCTCCTGCGCGGAGGTCGCACGCAGCACGAACTTCCACGCCCGCATGTGCGGCTCGGGTTGTTCGATGGCGTTCGGGAGGGACATAGCTTTAGCGCGTGGACGTCTTGATCCAAGATACGCGCTTCGCGCCTGATTCGCTAGACCCCGGGCTGAACCCCGGTGAGTGTCGCTCACAACCTGATCACCGCGTGTTTCACAATAAGGTCCATCGGCGCGCCCTTCCTGGGCGCTTCCTTCAGACATTTTTTCCAAACACATCGAGGAGTTTTCAAATGGCGATTCAGACCGTCGGCATCATCGGCGCCGGCACCATGGGCAACGGCATCGCGCAGGCCTGCGCTGTGGCCGGCGTGAAAGTCGTCATGGTCGACATCGCGCAAGCCGCGGTCGACAAGGGCATTGCGGCGGTGGCGGGCAGCCTCGACCGGCTCATCAAGAAAGAGAAGCTGACGGCTGCGCAAAAAGACGTCGCGCTCGCGCTCATCAAAGGCTCGAGCGATTACGCGGAACTGAAGAGCGCGCAACTGGTAATCGAAGCCGCGACCGAAAACGAGGCGCTCAAGTTCAAGATCCTGAAGCAGGTCGACGAACTGCTCGCGCCCGAGGTGATCATCGCGTCGAACACCTCGTCGATTTCGATCACGCAGCTGGCGGCCGCCACGTCGCGCCCGGATCGCTTCATCGGCATGCACTTCTTCAACCCGGTGCCGATGATGGCGCTGGTCGAAATCATTCGCGGCTACCTCACCAGCGACGAAACGCACGACGCAGTCAAGGCACTCGCCGTGAGGTTGGGCAAGTCACCGATCACCGTCAAAAACGCACCCGGTTTCGTGGTCAACCGCATCCTGGTGCCGATGATCAACGAAGCTTTTTTCGTGCTGTCAGAAGGACTCGCGAAGGCCGAAGACATCGACGCCGGCATGAAGCTGGGCTGCAACCAGCCGATCGGGCCACTGGCGCTGGCCGACATGATCGGGCTCGACGTGTGCCTGGCGGTGATGGAGGTGTACCTCGCGCAATTCGGCGACTCCAAGTACCGGCCTTGCCCTCTGCTGAAGGAAATGGTCGCTGCGGGACAGCTCGGTAGAAAAACAAAACGCGGCGTGTACACCTACTAACCCCCGAGTCGTCGCGCACTTCGTGTCGCTTCCGCCACCCCCTTGCAAGGGGGCAACACCAGCGGCCCGGCGAAGCCGGTTCCGCGGTGTTCACCAATAATTCAAAGAGACAACCGCCATGAACATTGTTGCCACAACGCCGCCCGTAGAAGGCTGCATCGACACGCAGGTCATCGACCATGTCTTGCTGATCGGCATCAACCGGCCGGCCAAGCGCAACGGCTGGACGCCGCCCATGTTTCGGCAACTGGCCGAGGCCTACACGCGGCTCGACGACGACCCCGCCTTGCGCGTCGGCGTGCTGCACGCCTTCGGCGATCACTTCACCGCCGGGCTCGATCTGCCGCTCATCACCGAGTACGTGAAACGCGGCGAGAAGGCGGTGCCGGAAGGCCTGGTCGAGCCGCACGACTTCGGCCTGCCGGGCTACCGACGGCGTACCAAGCCGATGGTGGTGGCGGTCAAGGGCATCTGCTTCACGGTGGGCATCGAGCTGATGCTCGGCGCCGATATCGTGGTTGCGGCGGACAACTGCCGCTTCTCACAACTCGAAGTGCAGCGCGGGATCATGGCGACCGGCGGCGCCACGCTGCGCATGGCCGAGCGGGCCGGCCTGGGCAACGCGATGCTGCATCTGCTCACCGCCGACGAGTTCGGCAGTGCAGAGGCTTATCGCCTCAACTTCGTGCAGAAGGTGGTGCCTGCAGGCCAGGAGCTCGACGAAGCGCTGGTGATTGCGCAACGCATTGCAGCGCAGGCACCGCTCGCCGTGGTCGCCACGCGTCTCAACATTCTGAAAGCGGTCGAAGAAGGTCCGGCGGCTGCGGTCGCCGAATTCATTGAGACGCAGAAGCGGCTGTCGAACAGCGAAGACGCCGCGGAAGGCGTGCGCTCGTTCGTCGAGCGGCGGCCGTCGCGCTTCAGCGGACGCTGAAACGGAGACGCTTCATGTTCACTCCTCGTCGCTCCGGGCTCGCCGCCCTCACGCTCGCTGCCCTGTCCGGGATTTTTATCGTGATTGAAGCCACCGCCCAACCTGCGCCAGCACTACTCCCCGATCCGGCGGCCACGTCGGTCGGCGCGCTCGGCTGGATGCAGGGATTTCCGCCCGCGCCCGACAAGCTCATCACCTTCGACGACCCTCAAGGGGGTGCTTTTCCGCGCAACCGCTGGAGCTTTTCGCATGTGCGCGAGTCGGTGCCGACTGCGAACGTCTGGCGCGGCAGCGGCGCGCCCAGCCCGTTGCCCGCAGCGCCACGCGACCTCGACGGCATCGCCTTCACCGCGCTGGGTGGCGAGCCGATGACCTTCGGCCAGATGCTGCCGCGCACCTACACCGACGGCATCCTTGTGCTGCACAAAGGCGACGTCGTCTACGAAAAGTATTTCGGTGCGCTCACGCCCGAGCGGCCGCACCTGGCGATGTCGGTGACCAAGTCGTTCGTCGACACGCTGGCCGCCATCCTGGTGGCAGAAGGCAAGCTCGATCCGGCTGCGCCGGTGACGAAGTATTTGCCGGAAATGAAAGACACGGCGTACGGCGACGCGACCGTGCGCCAGGTGATGGACATGACCGTCGGCGTAAAGTACTCGGAGAACTACGCCGACCCGAAAGCCGAGGTTTTCGACTATGCACGTGCCGGCGGCATGATGGTTCAGGGCCCCGGCTACGCCGGCCCCAGGAGCTTCTACGACTTCCTGAAAACTCTGCAAAAAGAAGGCCTGCACGACGAAGGCTTCGCCTACAAGACGGTGAACGCCGAAATGCTCGCGTGGGTATTGCGGCGCGCTTCCGGCCAGTCGCTGGCCGACCTTCTCTCCGAGAAGATCTGGCGCCGCATCGGGGCCGAGCAAGACGCCTACTTCATGGTCGACCGCATCGGCACCGAGTCGGGCGGCGGCGGCCTGAACACCACGCTGCGCGATCTGGCGCGCTTCGGCGAAACCATGCGCAACGGCGGTCGCGCCAACGGCCAGCAAGTCATTCCGCAGTCGGCCATCGCCGAGATTGCGGGCGGTGGTGACAAGGCGAAGTTTGCAAAGGCTGGCTACGCCTTGCTGCCGGGCTGGTCGTACCGCGACATGTGGTGGTCGACGAACAACGACCACGGCGCCTACATGGCGCGCGGCATCCACGGCCAGAGCATCTACGTCGACCCGAAGGCCGAGATGGTGATCGTGCGCTACGCAGCGCACCCCATCGCTGCCAACGCGGGCAACGACCCTCTGACGCTGCCAGCGTTCCATGCTGTCGCCAACGCGTTGATGACGACCCGATAAGCAGTCTTTTCAGGCGCTTCGGGCGCTTCGAAAATTCAGCCGGTTTCAAATTCTTTCAATTAACGGTGCTGCAACTAGATTGCACACAATTTAATTGTTCGATATAGTTTGGTTCATGCACTCCAAACTTGCCACCGTCGACATGCAACATCTGGACAACCAGCTGTGCTTCGCGGTGTATTCGGCGTCGCTGGCGATGACGCGACTCTACAAGCCACTGCTCGAAAAGCTCACCCTCACCTACCCGCAATACATCGTCATGCTCGCCCTGTGGGAGCAGGATGGCGTCATGGTGTCGGCGCTGGGCGAGCGTGTGTCGCTCGACTCCGGCACGCTGACGCCGCTGCTCAAACGGCTCGAAGCCAGCGGCTATGTGGCGCGTGTGCGCGACGTGGCCGACGAGCGCCGCGTGCGCGTCACCCTCACTGCCTCCGGTCGCAAGCTCAAGGCACGCGCCGCCGCGGTGCCGGGCTGCCTGATGGCCGCGACGCAGTGCTCTGTGTCCGAACTGGTCGCGCTCACGCAGCAATTGCAAACGCTGCGCGACCGCATCAAGGCCGCTTGAAATTTCTTTGTTCTCCCCTCACCCCTTTCTCTACCCCAACCCCAACCTCAACCCAAGGAAATCACATGACCACCAAACTCGACAAAGTGCTCTACACGGCTGAAGCCCACACGGTCGGCGGCCGCGACGGCTCTGGCAAATCCAGCGACGGCGCAGTCGACGTCAAGCTCAGCTCGCCTGGTTCGGGCAAGCCCGGCACCAACCCCGAGCAGCTGTTCGCGGTCGGTTACGCCGCCTGCTTCATCGGCGCCATGAAGGCCGTCGGCCCGAAGATCAGCGTCAAGGTGCCGGAAGATGTGTCGATCGACTCCAGCGTCGCCCTCGGCCCCACGAACGGCGGCGCTGCCTACGGCGTGTCGGTCAAGCTTGCTATCACCCTGCCGGGCCTGGACGAAGCACAGAAGAAACTGCTGGTCGAAACGGCCCACCAGGTTTGCCCGTACTCGAACGCGACGCGCGGCAACATCGACGTCGAACTCGTGATCGCCTGATCGTCAGACAGATCGGGTCGCACGACCCGATCGACCGAGCCCCGGCACGTCGCCCACGCGACGACCCGGGGCTTTTTTTCGTGCGCGCATTACGACCCTGCGCTATGGTTTGCCGATGAGCACCACCGACCTCCTGATCCGCAAAGACGCCCTGGGCACGACACGCCTGCGCAATTCCAGCGATGCACCACTGGCCGATGGCCAGGTCCGCGTGCGCATCGACACCTTCGCGCTGACGTCCAACAACATCACCTACGGCGCCTTCGGTGACGCGATGAGCTATTGGCAGTTCTTCCCGAGCGGCGAAGAAGGCTGGGGCCGCATTCCGGTCTGGGGCTTTGGCAGTGTCGCGCAGTCGATGCAACCGGGCGTCGCGGTCGGCGAGCGCGTTTACGGCTACTTTCCGATGGCCGGCCAAGTGGTGTTGCAACCCGACCGGCTCAGGCCCGATGGCTTCACCGACGCAGCCCCGCATCGGAGCGAATTGCATGCCGTCTACAACCGCTACATGCGATGCGGCGCCGACCCGCTCTACACAGCAGATACCGAAGACATCCAGGCGCTGCTGCGGCCGCTCTTCATCACCTCGTGGCTGATCGACGACTTCCTTGCGGACAACGACTTCTTCGGTGCTGACACGGTGTTGCTGTCGAGTGCATCGAGCAAGACCGCCTACGGCACGGCTTTTCAGCTGGCACAGCGGCCCGGCATCGAAGTGATCGGCCTGACCTCGCCCGGCAACAAGCTGTTCTGCGAGAGTCTGGGCTGCTACAGCCGCGTGGTCGGTTACGACGAGCTGGAGCTGATTCCGGCCGATGCCTCGTGCGTGTATGTCGACTTCGCAGGCAACGCGGCGTTAAGGCTGGCGGTCCACACACGCTTCGTCAACCTGCGCTTCAGCAGCTCGATAGGGGGCACGCACGTCGAGCACCTGGGGGGCGCAAAGAACTTGCCCGGACCTCGCGCCACCCTGTTCTTCGCACCGGCCCAAATCAAGAAGCGCACCGACGAATGGGGCGCCGCGGTGATGGGCGAGAAGTTGCTAACGGCGTGGAAGTCTTTCACCGCGCAGGTGACCGACCCGGCCGCTCCGTGGCTGGTGCCCGACCAGCATCACGGGCCGGAAGCCGTGCAAGCCGCTTACGCCGAAGTGCTGGGCGGCCGCAGCCATCCACGCATGGGGCACATGCTGTCGTTCCATAAGGCGCTGTAGGTTCGCCGCCCGGCCCCGGGGCTGCATTGGCCCTGCGAGCGACCCTGATGCTGCCGGCCTCTGCTGGCGCCGCGAGGACGACAATGCCTCATGCAACCTCACTCGCCAGCAGGCGCCAACGCCGGCTCTTCAGAGCCCTCGCTCCATCCCTACGAGACGCTTACACCGGACGTGGTGCTCGATGCGCTCGCCACGCTCGACCTGCACGGCGACGGCCGACTGCAGGCCCTCAGCTCCTATGAAAACCGGGTCTACCAGATCCACCTCGAAGACCGCAGCGCCGTGGTCGCCAAGTTCTATCGGCCCGGCCGCTGGAGCGAAGTGCAGATCCTCGAAGAGCACGCCTTTTCGGCGGAACTCACCGCGGCCGAAGTGCCGGCCGTGGCCCCGCTGGAACTGAATGGCGCCACGCTGCACCACCACGCCGGCTTCGCTTTCAGCGTGAGCCCATACCGCGGTGGACGCCCTCCCGAGTTGGACGATTTCGAGGTGCTCGAATGGATCGGCCGCTTTCTCGCGCGCATTCACACGGTCGGCGCAAAGCGGCCTTTCGAGTCGCGCCCGGCGCTCGACCTGCAGAGCTTCGGCACGGCGTCGCGCGACTGGTTGCTGGGCAACGAGAAAATTCCGCTCGACGTACAGCGCCTGTGGGAAACGACGTGCAACGAGGCGCTCGACATGATCGCAAAGACCGCGCTCGCGACGGATGCGCAAGGCCGCTTCGGCAGCGAGTTCAAGAGCCTGCGGCTGCATGGCGATTGCCACCCCGGCAACATCCTGTGGACCCCGACCGATCGCCCCGGCGGCGGCCCGCACTTCGTCGACCTGGACGACGCTCGGACCGGCTTCGCGGTGCAGGATTTGTGGATGCTGCTGTCGGGCGACCGGGCGCAGCGCACCGGCCAGTTGAGCGGCCTGCTCGAAGGCTATGAGCAATTCCGCTCGTTCGACCGGCGCGAGCTGGCGCTGATCGAACCGCTTCGCACGCTGCGACTGATCCACTACAGCGCCTGGCTCGCACGGCGCTGGGAAGACCCGATCTTCCCGATCAACTTTCCGTGGTTCGGCTCGAGCGACTACTGGAAAGGCCAGGTGCTCATGCTGCAGGAGCAGTGCGAGCAGATGGGCGAGGAGCCGCTGTACGCCTGACGTGCGGGTAGCGCGCGGTAGCTCTCACAGTAAGCGCCGAGGTAAGCGCCATGTCCGGCAATGTTGATCGCGAATGCCCGACGTTCCCGGCCGACTTCGACAAGGCAATTCAGGATAGGTCCAATCGGAAGTGGGCGGAGAACTGGCACGAAGTCACTGGCAAGACGGATTTGAACGTGTGCAGCACCCGGGCGCTCATTGGTGTGGCTGGCCTCAACTATCTTGGCCACCGCATTACCGCTTCAAAAATGCTACTCGCGCTGACCTGTTGCCATACGTAATTTGCTACCCGTTGTGTTTTCCAGCGGAAGCGCAACGTGAAAAGGCAAGTCAGCATGACAACACGCAAGGAGTTGGTCGAGGCGCTGCGGGAGCGGTATCGCAGCGCAGCGTTAGGCGACCGGATTAAGGTCCTCTATGAATTCGTGGCACTGACCGGTGACCGGTTATGACCGCAGGCATGCGATTCGGGTACTACGCGGGGAAGAGAGCTGGCCCCGGAAATCTGAACAATCCGATAAGTGTGGAAACTGCTCCTGCTGGCGAGGACCTTGCCTGTGAAGATTGGAGCAAAGATGAGCAGAAGACCCCGCCGCGCGCATTCAGCGGCATTCAAAGCCAAGGTGGCGCTGGCGGCCGTTCGAGGCGACAAGACGCTGGCCGAACTGGCGCAGCAGCA